>CANRAZ010000001.1 GCA_947628705.1 uncultured Lachnospiraceae bacterium
CGTTACTGCCAAAGCAAAGCCTGAAAAAATACCCGGAATAATCTGTGGAATCACAACAGAAAACAAAGCCTTTGTTGGAGACGCTCCCAAATCAAGAGCGGCCTCATAAAGGTTATTGTCCATCTGTTTAAGCTTCGGCGTTACCGAAAGGAAGACAAAAGGCGCGGTGAGCACAGTGTGCCCTATTATAAGCGGTATAAAGCTGTCCTTGTCAACTCCCAAAACAACGATGAACAGAACGCATATTGAAAAGGCCGTAACAACCTCTGCGTTAACAACAGGTATCTGGTTAAAGCCGCTTATAACTCCGTTTGTAAGCTTTTTAGAGTAAAATGCTCCTATTGCGCCGCAGGTGCCGATAACCGTGGCAATTACCGCCGATACGACTGCAAGAACAACCGTGTTCAGGATCATATCCCTAAGCTCAGGAGTAGTAAAAAGCGTAACGTAATTTTGTATCGAAAATCCTCTTATGCGTCCTATCATAGTAGAGTCGGTAAAGCTGTAAACCGTAAGAATCAAGATCGGCAGGTACATAAATGCAAGTACCAGCGTGCACCAGAGAACAGATAATGTTTTTTTCATACTACTCTGCCTCCTCCCTGATTGTCATCGCCGAAGTGATTTGTCAGCAGGGTGATGATGAAAATAATGACAAGGAGCACTACCGAAATCATCGCTCCGTTGTTCCAGTCATACGCATTGAAATAACTGCCTATCAGGCTTCCCATTATGTAGGTGGAATTATGAAGCATATCCAGAACGACGTAATTCGTCATAGCAGGTAGAAATACCATCATAACGCCGCTTATTATTCCCGGAATTGACAGCGGAAGCGTTATCTTAAGGAAAACATTAAGCTTGTTTGCCCCAAGGTCCGCCGCCGCCTCGTTTAAGTCTCTGTCCAGCTTTAAGAAGGATGTATAAAGCGGAAGCACCATAAACGGCAGGAAGTCATATGTCATTCCGATGACCGTGTTCAGAAACGGGTGAAAGGCAAGATTGCCCTCGAAGACATCAAGAATTTCCTTAAGCGCGGTTATTCTGAGCGTAAAGTTGATCCACATCGGCATAACAAAAAGCATGAGAAGGATCGAACGTTTTTTAAAGCCTCCTCTGGCGAGAATATAAGCCAGCGGATATGCAATTATCAGACACACCGCAGTCGCCGTTATCGACAGACAAAAGCTGTACACAAGCGTGCCTATCGTGTTGCGGTCAGTAAAAAAGTTTATATAATTTGTAAGGGAAAAATGCCCCGCCGCATCCGTAAACGCATAGTAGAATACCACTATGAGCGGAGCAACTACAAAGCAAAGCAGGAACATGACGTACGGTACCGCCAGCTGCTTTCTTGTAAACATTAATTTACGCAATGCCGTGTACCTCCGTTATTTAAGCCTGAGCTTTATGTTTTCCTTTGCCACAACAACGCTTACATAGTCGTTTTCATTCCAAAGGTATTCGTCCGTAATGATAAAGTCCTCTTCGCTCTTTGTCCTGACAGTATAGGTGTAGTGGTCGCCCTTATAGATAAGAGAAATAATATTACCGCAGGTGCCGCCTTCCTCCGCATTGTCGCTCATCGAGAGGACTGAAATCGGAACTTCCACTTCAACAGCCACGTCCGTAAGGTCAATCTTCTTTCCGTCGGCAGTAATAAGATATTCCTCCTCGTCAAGGTGCGAGCCCGGATAAAGCTGAGTCACGTCGCATTCAAATTCACCGTCTGCGAACAGTACGGTATTGTGCTTGGATATTACTCCGTCAAAAATATTTGTGGTGTATTCAGCCTCCATAATATGAATTTCATTAGGGCCGATATTCATTCCGATTTCAGAATCCACCGCCGCTGACTTTGTTGAATGAATAAGTATTTCGTAATTTCCCGATTCAACGGTTATTTCAAAATGCACGCCCTTGAACACTACAGACGTCACCTTGCCCTTTATCGCTCCCTTGTCAGGCTCAGTTATTACAATATCCTCCGGCCTTACCACAACGTCCACAGCAGTATTTTTAGGAAAATCGTCCACACATTCAAATTCGGTGTCGCAGAACCTGACTTTAAGCCTGCCTGTCATTTTACCGTTAAAAATGTTGCTCTCCCCGATAAAGTCGGCGACAAAGGCGTTTGCAGGCTCATTATATATATCCTCAGGAGTTCCTATCTGCTGAATACAGCCGTCAGACATTACAACGATTTTATCTGACATTGTAAGAGCCTCCTCCTGGTCATGCGTTACGTAAATAAAGGTTATGCCAAGCTCCTTGTGCATGGCTTTAAGCTCAATCTGCATTTCCTTTCTCATTTTAAGGTCAAGCGCTCCGAGCGGCTCATCAAGCAAAAGGATTTCAGGTTCGTTTACTATCGCCCTTGCTATCGCTATCCTCTGCTGCTGACCGCCTGAAAGAGTAGTTACGCTTCTCTTTTCAAAGCCTTCAAGGTCAACTATTTCGAGCGCATGCTGAACCTTTTCCTTAATTTCTTTTTTGCTCAGCTTTTTAATGACCGTACCGCCTGTTTTTTCGTCCTTTACCTCAACTGTTTTTAGCTTAAGGCCAAAGGCCACATTGTCATAAACATTGAGATGCGGAAACAGCGCATACCTCTGAAACACAGTGTTAATAGGTCTTTTGTAGGGCGGAACATCACTGATGTCCTTCCCGTCTAACAGAATCTGACCCTCCGTCGGCAGTTCAAAGCCTGCGATCATACGAAGAGTGGTAGTCTTTCCACAACCGGACGGACCAAGAAAAGTTACGAATTCACCTTTTTTGATTTCGAGGTTAATATCCTCAACAACAACATTACCATCATATTTTTTAATGATGTTTCTAAGCTCGATAATGTTATTACCCATCTAGTTTTACTTTACCTCCTTGACTGAAATTTGGAAATATACCCGTGCCTGCGCACAACCCTGCCGAACACTCAGCCGGTAATTTACCGCAGCTAAAAAATAAGGAGGTCTGCGGTTATACAGACCCCCTGTGTTCGATAGACAAGATTATACATAATGTGACCGATAATAGCAAGTATTTTTTTCAAATCAAACAAATTTTTTCCAAACCTGCAGCTGTTGCGTTTTTTACATACTAACCAGATTTCTCGGAGTTCCTTTTAGGTATGCCTTAATATTTTCAACCGTTTCGTCCACGCATCTCTGTCTCGCCTCCGCCGTTCCCCAACCGATGTGCGGAGTAATAAGAAGCCTTCCGCTGTCCTTAAATTTCATCAAGGGATTGTTTATGCATATCGGCTCTTTGCTGAGCACGTCAAGACCTGCCCCTGCAATTCTGCCATTTTCAAGCGCCTCAAAAAGCGCATCTTCATTAACGATATTCCCTCTGCCAAGATTCAGAAGCACGGCATTTTTCTTCATCATCATAAACTCATTGTAGGAAATAAGATTAAAGGTTTTCTCGGTAAGAGGCGTATGAATTGACACAATGTCGCTTTCCGAAAGCAGCTCCGCAAGCTGCTTTCTTTCGCAGCCGTAATCATAGCTTCTCCCTGACGGCGAGCAGTATATGACCCGGCAGCCAAAAGCCTTTGCAATTTCAGCAACCCTTCTTCCAATTGCGCCAAGGCCGATTATTCCCCATGTTTTACCGCACAGCTCGTTAAAACGGTAATCAAAGAACGAAAATGTCTCCGCCCGTGAGTACTCTCCGCTCTTAACGTAGGCGTCGTAAAGGGCAAGATGCTCATATACATAAAAAAGCATTGCAAAGGTGTGCTGAGCAACCGATTCAGTGGAATAGCCTCTTATGTTTACAACCTGTATGCCTCTTTTTTTCGTATATGCAAAATCCACATTGTTTGTACCGGTTGCGGTAAGGCATATCAGCTTCAGTTTATGCGCATTCTCAAGCAAATCGGCATTTACAGGTATTTTATTCAAAACGATAATGTCTGCGTCCTTTATCCTGTCAGCGTCTTCCTCAGGAGAAGACTTCCCATAGATTTTGACGTCTCCCAGCGGATAAAATCCTGATAAGTCCGCATCAGTGCCGAGAGTCCTGCTTTCCATTACAACGATATTCATTTATTTCCTCTTTTCCAAAACCGTTTATATAAAGAATACTGTCACGCTTATTTACTCACCCAGCGGCCGCGTTAATTAACGTTTGTGATATCCGCAGAACCATTTTACGTATTATTAAAGCTTACAAATACATTCCCAGAATAATAAATCCTATCATCACAACTATCGCCGCGGCAACGCCTATATTCCCGAACGCCGTTTTGGCATCGGCATCGTACTCTGTGCGTACAAGGAAAAATCTTTTTTTTCTTACTATAAGCAGAATCAGTCCTATGAACGCCATAACGTATTCCGTAAGGGCAACCAGCGCAACCAGCATAAACATAATCAGCCCCTTCTCGTCCTTAAGCAGTTTTTCAATAAGCATTTCATCTGTAAGATTTGCCAAATCATCAAATATCGAGACTTTTGACATCAGATAGACAAGCAATGTCGATACTCCGTTCATAATGAAATGAAGTGTAATCGTATAACGTATCTTACCGGTTCTTACGTAGATAAACGCAAATAAAAGCCCGATAAAAAATGCATAGAAAAACTGCTCAACATTGCCGTGCATAAGGGCAAATGACAAGCCGGAGAGCAATATCACATTCTTTTCACTGTAAACTCTGAGCTTATCAATCAGGAATTTTCTGAAAACCAGTTCTTCCACAACAGGTGCGATAATTACGCTGAAAATCGCCGTGAACACAAAACCGTTGTCGAAAAATACTCCGATTGAAGAATCAGAGCTTACGCCCGCGCTTGAAAGTATTATTGAGTTAATTAAAGAGGCAATAAAGGAACCGGCGATAGACACTGCATACATCATGCAGATTGCAGCAAGAAAATTTCCTGCTCCCATCTTCTTCTTTTCCGGCTTATAGGAAGGTATTTTTTTTATAACAAGCAAATATACAGGCAGGGCTACGCCGACCTCTCCAAGCAGATTAAGAAGAAGCGCCGTTTCAATGCTGATGCTTTTTAATTTAAATACCGAAAAAAGCACCAGCTCCGCTCCTATGACCACAAGGTTAAAAAGAAGCACAAACGCAAGAATTGCAAATCCTGTCCTTGTATATGCTTTTTTAGGCGGCAGCTCCCACGACGGTTTTTTCGATTCTTCCGGTTCGGTTTGCAGTGCCGGGTCTCCGTACTGCGAGCCATACTGCACATAATCCTGCGTTTTCGACTGCAGATCCGTTTGTGCGCCGTCCGGTATTCCGTCCTTAGATTCATTCTGTACGTCCTTATTTAAATCCGTTTCCATAATCCCCGTCTCCTTTTTCACATAACTGTCGGCATGATGCCGCAGCTTCCGCAATTATCTGCTGTTAATTCTACACTATATTTCGTTTTACTTCAAGATAAGTATTGACTTAACACGGATTTAATGCAATAAATAATATTAATTATTATTACTGGCAAGGAGGTTTGCAGAAAACGACATGAAAACCATCGCAAGCTTTACGGTCGACCACACTAAACTACTCCCGGGAATCTACATTTCCAGAAAAGACAGGGTCGGCTCTGAAACAGTTACTACTTTTGATTTACGAATGACGAGACCTAATATTGACCCTGTGCTCGGTACCGGCGAGGTACACGCAATTGAGCATCTTGCCGCCACCTTTTTAAGAAATGACCCTGAATATGCCGACAGGGTAATTTACTTTGGTCCGATGGGATGCCGGACAGGCTTTTATCTCATACTTGCAGGCGATTTAGAATCCGAAAGCATTACCGAACTCATAAAAAGAACATTTGAGTTTATAAAAGATTTTGAAGGGGATATTCCCGGAGCCACGCCTGAGCAGTGCGGAAACTACAGCGACATGAATCTTCCAAAGGCAAAAGCGGCTGCTGAAAAATATTACGACGAAGTATTGCTTGACATAAAAAGAGAGCATCTGGTATATCCGCAGTAATGCGGACAAACCGGACGCTCATTAATGACTACCAAACCGATATACCGAAACGGCTGTATATTTTGTCATATACCTCATATGCCTGCCGGAGCGGTTCCGAATCGGCAGGCTCCGTATTTCCGAATACGGAAATGCTTCCTGCCGCGCCCAAGGACATCTGACAGCCGTCTTCATCAGAGGTCATAATAATGTAACGCTCAACAGGATTTGCATTAGAAATTTTTTCCGTAATGTCAAGGCTTTTTTCGGTTTCCTCAAGACATCTTTCGGCAGAATACGCATAAACATTGCCTTCTTCAAAGGAAATATTCGCCGCAGCAGCGATTTCCGCTTCAAGCTTTTCTCCGCTCTTGACAAAATCACAGAGCCCGTCGATACCTCCAAAATCTGTCTTTATTACTATTACCTCACTAAACTCCTGCGAGCCTGTTGACCTGTACATAACCAAACGTTCGTCAGAATTTTCTTTGTTATAGTAATATTCATAAACAGAAAGTTCAGAACGGACAAGTTCAGCGCTGACTACATCTCCTTGTACACGCTTGGTCTTCGGTATTTCGTCAGGCTCCGGCAACGTTCCCGGAGGAAGAATTTCAGGGGTGGGCGTTACAGGCGGTTCTTCTGTTTTTTCCGATTGCTCCGTTTTACCGGAAGCTCCGTTTTCACCTTGCGCCGGATTATTATCCGCCGACTTATTTTCTCCCCCTGTCGGAGCAGACGTCTCTGTCAGGACATTCTCCCGAGCGCTTAACTCCTTGTCTGAATCTTTATTGCAGGCGGTAATTAGTATCAGTATAATACTTACAGAAAAAAGCAGCTTTCTCATTTAGCATTCCCTCCTCGCCTTCAAAAACAAAATACTTTTAATCGGCAGCTAACCTTTTTGATTTAATATAGGGCGGCGCTCTGCTCTTTCCGCTGGCAATTGCCGCTTCCCAAAGGGTAGCATAGCACATATTGACCGCCCTTACAACCCTTGCAGACCCTAAGTAAAACTAATTTAATCCTTCTGTAACATTTTAAAATAATTAGGAATATTTTTTCCTATCTCCGCTTTAGTTTATGCAGACGGTTTTTAGTGTCGTCGTAATATTTTTCGCGGTTTATCAATATATCGCAGTTTAAATCGGTAATCTTTCTATCCGAACTGAATATAATTTTATTAACCGTATTTTGAAAGCCGCCGCTATGAACGAAAGGCAGATTAAACTTATCCGAACCGTCTGTCCGTACATAAACCCTCACCTGCGTCCTCACATTCTCGCCTTTTTGTCCTTTATGGAGTTCCGGCTTAACTTTTCCGCAATAAACACCCCGTTAAATTATTTTTTTACACGTAATGAACCTTTGGTTACGGACAGCGAACAGCTGCTTAACCAACTTAAATGCAGCGTCAGCAGAGAAGAACAGAAAATAATCGACCGTGTGATGATGCTTGAGCAGATGATGAAATTTATGGAAGTGATGCAGGATATTCAAGGCATGCAGGGAATGCAGAATATGAGCGATATTCAGGGAACCCAGGATAATAAGAACGGTTCAGGCACACAAGGCAGTGCAGACATTAATCGAAACGCTCAAAACGGCAGTGAAGGAAGCAATTTAAACGGAAACGTTGGCAGTGAAGGAAGCAATTCAAATGGAAACGGCGGTTTCGGCGGCATAAATTTTGAAATGCTTAAAAATTTTCTTCCTAAGGAAAGCGCCGAGACCTTTGAACTCGTGAAAATGATGATGGAAAATAATGATGCGCAGTAAAAAAGCAATAGATAACTGAACAAAATTGAATTAAAAAGCTGTAATGGAGAATTATGACAATGGAAGCTAAATGGCTGAATGATCCTCGCTTTAACCATATCGATGAAAGAAAGAAGAAATATCTTGAAAAGGTATTTATACAAACCTCCGGCAAGTCCATGAATGAGGTTGTCAAGGTTTTTACACAGGTTTCCGCCGAAATGAAAAAAGAAGGGCTTGCCCTCACGCCTGATGAGGGAAGCCTCATGATTGAATATCTGATGCAGAATATGACGCCTTCTGAAAGACAGAAATGGAATAAAATCACTGAATATCTGAAGAAAAAGCGCTGAGCTTTTGACAAAGCCCGTCCAGCACGCTGAAATATTCCTTAAACGTCTTTGCACAGCACTCAGGATTTAGTATTCTGATTCCCTTAATACGAAGCCCCGTCAGAGAAAATGCCATGGCAACCCTGTGGTCGTCAAAGGTTTCGATATCCGCACCGTGAACGGCATCAGACATATCAGGCATATCAGACATATCGGATATGCTGCACAGATCCGATTCATCGGTAATATCAGGCACATTTTTGCCGACGGATATCAGAACTCCGTCCTTATTTTCGTAAACTCTGACACCCATTGCTTTAAGGTTTTTAACTATTGCGTTTATCCTGTCGCACTCCTGAAGCCTGATATGGGAAATTCCTGTTATTTCAATGCTACCGTCTGCAAAAGGCGCAATGGCGGCAAGCGTAAGCGCCTGATCCGAAAATGCGGACATGTCCACAGTAAAACCGCCCTTAAGCTTTCCGTCCTCCGGTCCCTCAACAGTCAGAGTACCGTCCGACTCAATAAGGGCGCATCCCATTTCTTCAAGCACTTCCAGAAAACGCACGTCTCCCTGAAGCATGTCTGTGTGAACTCCGGGAACGGTAATCTTTGCGCCTGTAACGGCGGCAAACGCATAAAAATACGAAGCGGCGGACATATCGGGCTCAATTTCATAAACTCGGGGACTGTAACCCTCTTTCCCCGAAACACAATATGACAGACCGTCGCTTGTCCTCTTTTCAGCTGATACGCCAAAGCTCTTCATCATTTCGACAGTCATGTTTACGTAAGCCATGCCGTGGCTGCCTTCAATTTTAATCTCAACAGCCTTTCCGGCAGTACCCGACGCAATAAGCAATGCGCTTAAAAACTGCGAGCTTTTATCTATATTTACCGTAACGGTTTCAGGGAAACAGTCCTTTTTGATGCCTTTTATTTTAAGCGGAAAATGCCCTTCTTCTTCAAGGCACTCTATTTCCGCACCCGCAAGCCTCAATGTTTCGATAAGCGGAAGCATCGGCCTTTTCTTCATCTGCTCCGAGGAATTTACAGTATATTCTCCCTCGTTAAATGCAAGCATCGCAACAAGGAACCTTGCCGCAGTACCCGCGCTTCCGACATATATTTCGGCTTTTTTTTCGGGAACAACGCCTCCCCTGCCTGTTATTGCGACTTCACAGTTTTTTTCATCATATGCCACATCAAAGCCAAGCCCTTTAAGACATTCCAAAAAACGCCTTGAGTCATCGCTGAAAAGGCAGCCCTTAAGAACGCTCCTGCCCATCGCCATTGCGGCAATGAGCAGGGCTCTGTTTGTTATGGATTTTGAACCTGGAACCTTAACGGAAACCGTTTTATCCGTTTTAACCGTTCCGATTACAGGCACTTCATATACATTCATACCGTTTTACCGTTTCCAATAATACTTGGGTCTTACTTCACAACAATGTTGTAAATTCTTCCCTTTACATAGATTTCCTTTACAACGGTTTTTCCGTCTGTAAGCGATTTTACCGTTTCAAGAGAAAATACCTTTGACTTAACGCTGTCGTTATCCTCGTCCAGTCCGACCGCAAGCTGAGCCTTTACCTTACCGTTAATCTGAACGGCGATTTCAACCGTGTTCTCAACGGTCTTGGCTTCGTCATATTCAGGCCATTCGTTCTGATACGCTCTTCTTCCGTCTCCGTATATGCTCCAAAGCTCTTCCGTCATATGAGGAGCAACAGGATTAAGCAGTAAAATTACCGTTCTGTACTCGCCCTTTGTCACCTTCCCTGCTCTGTAGAACTCGTTTACAAGAGACATGAGCGCGGCAATTGCAGTGTTGAACTTGAGAGTTTCATAGTCATTTGAAACCTTTTTTATGGTCTGGTGCATCTTTACTTCAAGCTCTTTTGAATAGCCTTCCTCATCGGTAAGCATATCCTGAAGCTTCCAAACACGGTCAAGGAACCTTCTGCAGCCCTTAACGCCCTCAGTGCTCCACGAAGCGGCAAGGTCAAACGCGCCGATAAACATCTCATAGGTTCTCAAAGTGTCTGCTCCGAACTCATTTACAATGTCGTCAGGGTTTACGACATTGCCTCTTGACTTACTCATCTTCTCTCCGTTTTCACCGAGTATCATACCGTGAGAGGTACGCTTCATATAAGGCTCCGGAGTATTTACATAGCCTTGGTCATAAAGGAATTTGTGCCAGAATCTTGAATAGAGCAGGTGAAGCGTGGTATGCTCCATGCCTCCGTTGTACCAGTCGACCGGCATCCAGTAATCAAGAGCCTCCTTTGACGCGAATGCTTCGCTGTTGTCAGGGTCGATATATCTAAGGAAATACCACGACGAGCCCGCCCACTGAGGCATTGTATCCGTTTCTCTTTCAGCCGGACCGCCGCACTTAGGGCAGGTCGTCTCAACCCAGTCACGCATTGCGGCAAGCGGCGATTCTCCGTTATCCGTCGGCATGTAGCTTTCTACCTCAGGAAGCATAAGCGGAAGCTCTTCCTCAGGAACAGGCACATAACCGCAGCACGGGCATTTTACGATAGGTATAGGCTCTCCCCAGTATCTCTGACGTGAGAATACCCAGTCACGGAGCTTATAATTTACCTTGCTGTGTCCGAGACCATTTTCCTCAAGATACTTGATAATGGCCTTCTTTGCGTCCGCAACCTCAAGTCCGTTAAGGAAGCCTGAATTTACAAGCTTTCCTGTTGCGACGTCAGTAAATGCCGCCTCTTCGATATTGCCGCCTGCAACCACTTCAATCATCGGAAGTCCGAATTTTTTAGCAAAATCCCAGTCACGCTCGTCATGTGCAGGGACAGCCATAATTGCGCCCGTTCCGTAGGTCATAAGAACGTAATCTGAAATCCAGATCGGGATTTCTTTTCCGTTTACGGGATTGATTGCATTTATTCCGTCAAGCAGAACGCCTGTCTTATCCTTTGCAAGCTCTGTTCTTTCAAAATCGGACTTCTTGGCTGCCATCTCACGGTATTCTATTATCGCATCATAGTTGTTAAGCCTGTCCTTATACTTCTCAATAAGCGGATGCTCCGGGGAAATTACCATGTAGGTTGCGCCGAACAGAGTGTCAGGTCTCGTCGTATAGACAGTGAGCTTTTCATCAAGCCCTGCAAGGCTGAAATCAACCTCTGCGCCCTGAGAACGTCCGATCCAGTTTTTCTGCGAGACCTTTACCTTTTCAATGTAATCAACGGTGTCAAGGTCATCAATAAGCTTCTGCGCATACTCGGTAATTTTAAGCATCCACTGGCTCTTAACCTTTCTTACGACCTCAGAACCGCAGCGCTCGCATACGCCGTTTACAACCTCCTCGTTTGCAAGTCCGACCTTACAGGAGGTACACCAGTTAATCGGCATTTCCGTCTTATAGGCAAGACCTGCCTTAAAAAGCTTAAGGAATATCCACTGCGTCCACTTGTAGTAGTTAGGGTCTGTAGTGTTTACCTCTCTGCTCCATGTAAAGGAATAGCCGAGGCTCTTAAGCTGCTGTTTAAATCTTGCGACGTTATTTTTTGTAACTTCCTTCGGGTGTATATGATTTTTTATCGCATAGTTTTCGGTCGGAAGGCCGAAAGCGTCCCAGCCCATAGGGTAAAGAACATTGTAGCCCTGCATTCTTCTTTTTCTGGCAACAATATCCAGCGCGGTATACGGTCTCGGATGACCTACGTGAAGTCCCTGACCGCTAGGATAAGGGAACTCTACAAGAGCGTAATACTTCGGCTTTGAGTAGTCCGTGCTTGTCTCAAAGGCTTTTTCCTCGTCCCAGATATCCTGCCACTTTTTCTCGATTTCTTTTGGATTATAATTAGCCATATATCCTCCGCTATATATAAATTTTAATTTTTTTCATATGCTTCATTATAACGTTTTGGAAAATAAAGTCAACAAGGATAAGTTTTTTTGTGATTATTTCCGCCTGATAAACATATAGATTACAAATAATCAGAACGTATCAAAAGAATTTTTCTCTTTTGAGCTTGATCAAAAAGTGCAATGGACAGTCTTATCAGCTTTATAACCCAGTATGGGATTTTTGCAATGATACTCATGGTTTTTCTGGAATATGCCTGCTTTCCTGTTTCAAGCGAAATCGTGCTTCCGCTGACAGGCGCCGCCGCTGCTGCCGCAAAAATGGGATATTTCCCTGTGACGCTTGTATGCTCGATAGCCGGTCTTATGGGAACATATCTGATTTATTCTGTTTCACGCTGCGCCGGAGAAAAAATATTGTCAGGCAGGAAAGAGCGCTCCGACAAGGGCGAAGCAGGCCAAGCTTACGCCAGCAGGCTCGCAAAGTGCATGAAACTGATTGAAAAAAGAGGAAAATACGCCGTCTGCATCAGCCGGGTAATTCCTCTTTTCAGGACCTATATTGCATTTGCAGCCGGCTTTTCCGGAATGCCGAGACGTGAATACCTGGCATGGTCGTTCTTGGGAATTGCCGTCTGGAACAGCGTACTCATTGCCTGCGGTTACATACTGGGCAGCAACTGGTCAGCCGTAAGCGCTTACTATAAAAGCTACAAATATCTGATAATTGCACTGCTTGCCGTATTAATTCTGATGATAATAGCTTTCAGGCTTATTATCACCGTGCATAGAAAACGACGATACTGCTAACAGGATACTATTGGCGTCTTATGCAAAAATGCCGTTGATATCCTCAATCATATCCAGGACCGCTCTTCTGGAAGCCTCTGCATAATCCTTCGGAGCAAGCCCGTATTTCTCATTTCTGTAGGCGGCAATAATGCCTCGGCTTGAGTTTACAATCGCTCCCAGCCCGTCCTCGTTAAAGTAAGGAAGGAGGTCCGCCGCTTTTCCGCCCTGAGCGCCGTAGCCCGGAACAAGTATATACGCCTTAGGCATTACCCTTCTTAAAACCCTGCCCATTTCAGGATAGGTCGCTCCAACAACGGCTCCGATATAGCTGTAGGAGTCTCCCATGCACTCTCTGCCCCATTCATCAACCTTCTCGCCCACTATTTCGTAGAGCGGTCTGCCGTCAATAAGTCTGTCCTGGAACTCTCCGCTGCTGGGATTGCTTGTCTTAACCAGAATAAAAATTCCCTTTTTCTCCGTCTTACAGACGTCTGCAAACGGCTTAATTCCGTCTATGCCGAAGTAAGGGTTAACGGTCGCAAAATCCTCATCAAACGCACCGTAGGATTTGCTTCCGACCTCAGTTCTTCCAAGGTGAGCAGCGGCATAGGCGGCAGACGTCGAGCCGATATCTCCTCTTTTTACATCGGCAATTACCACCAGTCCTTTTTCCTTGCAGTAATCCACGGTTTTCTTAAATACAATCATACCCGGAATTCCGAACTGCTCGTACATTGCGATCTGAGGTTTTACGGCAGGAACCAAATCGTAAATCGCGTCCACTATGCTTTTGTTAAACGTCCAGATAGCCTCTGCTGCGCCTTCAAGCGTTTCCCCATGCTCCTTGAAAGCCTTTTCCTTTACGCATTCAGGAATTATTGCCATTGTCGGGTCAAGACCGACTACCACAGGCGCATTTTTCTTTTTGATTTCATTTACAAGCTTGTTAATCATTTCATCGACCTCGCATTTTTATTGTTATTCGCATTTTCAGCTTTTATTGCATTTTTCTCTGCTCTTTTTCGGATTTGAGAGTTCCGTTTTCAAAAACCACCTGTCCGTTAAGCAGTGTGTATTTTATCCTTCCCTTCACCCTCATGCCGCCAAACGGAGTGTTCTTTCCCTTTGACTTAAATTCGTCAGGATTAATGACATATTCCTCGTTTATATCGGCAATACATATATCGGCCGGTTTGCCCTCCGCAAGATTCCCTTTGTCAATTCCTATGATTCTTGACGGATTAACGCTCATTTTTTCAACCAATCCGTCAAGCGTAAGAACCCCTGTCTCAACCAGCCTTGTATAAGCAAGGGCAAACGAGGTTTCAAGACCGACAATTCCAAACGGAGACTTTGAAAATCCCTTTTGCTTTTCCTCTGCCGAATGAGGCGCATGATCGGTTGAAATAACCTCCATCGTGCCGTCTCCAAGTCCCTCTATAAGAGTCTTTACATCCTCGCGGCCGCGCAGCGGAGGATTCATTTTATACATTGCATCATCACACGGAATATCTTCGTCACTCAGAGTAAAATGATGAGGGCAAACCTCGGCAGTGACGTTATATCCCAGCTTCTTCGCCATTCTCACCAATTCGACCGAGGCCTTTGTCGAGCAATGGCACAGATGAAGCCTTGCGCCTGTTTCACCGGCAAGAAAAATATCCCTTGCGGTTATTACGTCCTCAACACTGCTGCCGATTCCAGCAAGACCAAGCTCCTTTTGCTTTTCTCCTGAATTTATCACACCGCCGTTTACAAGCTCTCTCTCTTCGCAATGAGCCATTATGAGCATATCGTTTTCGGCAGCAAGCTTCATCGCCTCTCTGTAGGTCACGATATCCATTACAGACTTTCCGTCTTCCGAAACGGCAATCGCTCCTGCCTCCTTTAAAGCACCGAAATCGGTGAGCTCCCTGCCCTCCTGTCCGACAGTTACGGCAGCAACCGGAAGCACATTGGTCAAGCCGCATTTTTTGCCCTTTTCGATTACGTACCTCACGGTTTCCGCACTGTCCGTCACAGGCTTTGTATTAGGCATAGCGCAGACGGAGGTCACGCCTCCGCAGGCGGCAGCCGCCGAGCCCGTTTCAACAGTCTCCTTATATTCAAAGCCGGGGTCGCGAAAATGCACATGAAGATCAACAAAACCCGGCATCACCAAAAGCCCCTCAGCGTCAATTATCCTGTCGGCCTCTCCTTCGCTGAATGAACCGTCTTCCGCTATCGTTCCGTCCTTTATAAACAGGTTTTTCTTTTCATGAATATTATTTGCCGGATCTATTACCAGTCCGTTCTTAATTAAGATTTTCAAATTTGCCTCCACACAGCCATTTTAGCCTGAATCGCTTCAAGAAACATTTTAACACACTATCGGGAAAAACTGTACAGAAAATTGAAAAAAGAAAAAACAATTGACAAGAAACCTCTTATACTCTATTATGTGTCTGTACGTTTCAACGGTTAAATGCCGGACGTACAAGCATTATTATACTTTTGCTAGGGGCGCTTATGCTGAGAAGTGTGTTCACTGACCCTCATTACTTGATGCGGTTAATACCGACGTAAGGAAGCAGGTTTGCGGCGAGCCGCCGTAAAGGACTCTTTTTAAGTTCCCCTCCAAGCAATGCTAAGGAGGTTTTTTTATGTTCACAGCAAGCATCACAAGCTTTTTCCTCAAGGAAAATGACGGTTACTACAGCTTTACCAAACACGGAACCATCGTAATGATAGTGATTGCCGTTTTGATAATTGCAGCCGGAATCATACTTGCACGGAAGCTTAAGGACGATGGCGATGAGGATGAATTCTCAAAGAAAAAGAAAAAAGACGGTTCCGGTAAAAGAAAGGATTTCGGAACAAAGAAGCTGGTAGTGTGCGCGGTCTGCCTTGCACTTGCCTATGTGACAAGCAATATCAAGTTTCTTGAGCTTTACAACGGCGGAAGCATCACTTTGTTCAGTATGCTGTTCGTAGTGTATATCGGTTATTGTTTCGGTATAAAAACCGGTATTTTATGCGGACTTGCCTACGGGATCCTGCAGCTTATTCAGGACCCGTGGCTTCTGAGCCCGATGCAGGTGTTTTTTGACTACATACTTGCATTCGCTGTCCTCGGACTTGGCGGACTTTTCAGAAATCTTAAGGAAAAGAACAAGGAAACAGGCGAGAAAAGGCTTACGAAAAAAGGACTTATCATCGGCTATGCTGCAGCCGCCTTTCTCCGTGCGATCAGCCATACTATAGGAGGCTATCTTTTCTGGATGGACGGAATGCCGGACAGCTTTCCAAAGAGCATTTCATTCCTTTATCCGATAGCATATAATTTCTGCTACATCGGAGTTGAGGCAGTGCTTACCGTTGTTCTTCTTTTGATCCCCGAAGTTGCTGCGGTTCTTATACGTCTCAGACGTGAAGCAAATTCCTAAAAAGGCTCTAAACGCCCGCTTCCAAAGCGGCACGGATCAATCTTTCTCTACTACCGATAAATTTCAGATATAAATAAAGGCATATCTCGCATCTGCGGTATGCCTTTACTTTTTGTCTGTAACACGGTTATCTACGATATGCTTTATGTGCTCTTTAAATGCTTTATACCCCTTGACCGTAAACGTTATAACGGAAATCCTCTCACAGAAACCTGTTCCGGCACAAATTCACCCACAATCAAAAGGCTCCCTCTTTTCACGGAAACCCTTGAGGCCTTTCCTGTAAAATGATTGCTTGCCCCAAGCGAAACATTCGGAGCAAGCCTTGCATTTTGAAGGCTGTATTTAAGTCCCTCCTCGCTAACGCCTTCAGCCGCTCCTCCAAAGGCAAAAACGGATAGATTTCCGCTGCAGGAGGCGTCAAATATTATGCTTCCTTCTTTTACTACCGTCAGGCTGCTTCTGCCGTCAAACATATACGCCTGCTTTCCCCACTCTGCCGCATATGAAAGCAATCCGATGTTTGCGATCATATGGTCGATCCTCTTTCCTCCGGCCGCTCCCAAAAGGATTATTTCATCACAGTTTTTCTGAATTGCCAGCTTAACTGCAATCTCGGTATCCGTCTCGTCCTTCTCAGCCGGATATTTCACTACCTCGATTCCTTTTTTAACTAAAGCTTTTAGTTCGTTATCTTCCAATTTCAAGGAATCAAAATCTCCGACAAGCACGTCGGGAGAAATTCCCATTTCTTTTGCATAGTCAAGTCCCCCGTCTGCTGCAATTACCAAGTCATTTTTTCCGATTTCCGTCAAAAGCTCTGTCCTATCGCCAGCACAGAAAATAAAACATCTCTTCATTTTAGACCTCATGCTTTAAAGCTACTGCTTTCCTTAAATTTCAGCCCTCCTAATTTGTTTACCGCTTTCTCCTGCTTTTACCCTGTTTTTCCGGTCAGCAAACTATGCCTGACCTTCACCGTTTGTATTAATAATGCCGTTTAATATTTTTCAGCCCTGATACAGCCTGTGTATTTTACACAGCCGACGCCCTTGGAAACATATATCCGTTTAAATAAATCTGCACCGAACGCTCACCGTTATACTTATTTATTATGGGACTGTAGGTAAAATGAAGCTTACAGCTTCCCTTTCCCTGAAAGGCAAGATCAAGCTCTCTTTCCCCGAAATTTTTTTCAAAAGCCTCGAGAAATTCCCTTGTATCATTAAACATCTTCGCTGTTACAGGAACATTTGTGCTATCCGTCAGCTCAAATTTAAGAAATTCCGCCTCTCTCCCAAACCATGAAATCCTTTTGACCGTTACATTCCTATCTGCGAAAACCGGCCCTGCATTACCTTTTCCGGTCGGCTCCAGAAGCTTAAGCTCTTCAATGAATTCACAGCTTGAGTAAGAAAGCGAAAGTCTGATATCAATCAGCTTTTTTTTCGGAATATCCGTAAGGTCTTCCTTGCAGTTTTCGTTGATCATTTTTCTGAAATTTTGGATCAAATCCTTTTCAAGACTTAGACCAGCTGCCATAGGATGCCCTCCGAATTTAAGCAGAAGCTTACTGCATGCTTTGATTTCTTCAAACATATTGTAACCCTCAACGCTTCTGCCGGAGCCCTTTACAATGCTTCTGTCTGCCACGCTGTCAGTAAGCACGATAGCCGGTCTGTTAAATTTTTCCTTTAACCTTCCTGCAATAATTCCCGCAATGCTTTCGTGACAGGTTTTCAGATAAACCACAAGGACTGAATCCTGCGCCAAATCGCTGTTTTCGATCTGTTCTATTGCCTTTTCAGTTTCCGTCACCGTATTATTTTTACGTGTTTCGTTAAGATCTCTAAGGTGTTTTGCAATTGCTCTTGCTTCTCCTATACTCCTCGCTCTAAGAAGTTCTACTCCTGCATCTGCCGTTTCAAGCCTTCCTGTCGCATTAAGGCACGGTCCAAGCACAAATCCCAAATTGTAGGCGCTGATCCTGACGTCCTTAAGCCTGCACTCCTCGGCAAGAGCGGTAAGGCCCACATTGCTTTTTTCGTTGATTTTCTCGAGTCCAAGCTTTACAATCGCCCTGTTTTCGCCTCGCAGATCCATTACGTCACAAACCGTCGCGACAGCCATAACGTCTAAATGCTTTTCGATAAAGCTTCCGAATCCGTATATGTCGTAAAGCGCCTCGCAGAGCTTTGCTGCAACGACGGCTCCGCATATGCCTTTTTCCGGGTAATCGCAATCCGTCTGCTTAGGGTCCACGATACAGTCCGCCGGCGGAAGCTCATCCGGTATATCATGGTGGTCCGTGACAATAACTGTCATTTTGTTTTCTTTTGCAAACTCAATCTGGGATTTCGCAGCTATGCCGTTGTCACAGGTAACGATCATGTCTATTCCGTCTGCAATTGCTTCTTTAATAATGTCCGTACTGATCCCGTAACCGTCAGTAACTCTGTTTGGAATGCGGTATGTAACAAAAGCGCCAAGTTCTTCAAAAGCTGTGAACAAAAGATAAGTTGCCGATACTCCGTCAACGTCATAATCTCCGACAATTCTGATGTTTTCTCCGTTGTCAATTGCTTTTTTTATAAGCTCCGCCGACTTCTTTACGTCCTTCATAAGACTGTAATCATGCAGGGCTTTAATATCAGGGTAAAGAAATTCTCTGATTTCCTCCTCTTGGGTATAGCCTCTGTTGACTAACAATACTGCCATAGGCAGGCTGACATTAAATTTCCTGCATATTTCATTAAAGTCGGCCTTTTTATTTAACAGTATCCATTCTTCTTTCATTGTAACCTCCGTTCAAAACTATACCGCCATAAAGCAAAGAAGGGTGAAACTTAAGGCATTGCCTATGTTTCACCCTGTATTGAGCAAAGCTGATTACCTATTTGGCTGCTTTTTTACTCCGTTTAATAAAGAACAGCCACAGCGAACCTGCTATGCAGACCGATGAATATGCGCCGCATATCATGCCGACCATAAGCGGTACTGCAAACTCACGTATTGAATCTACGCCGAGTATAACTATCATTACAACCGAAATAAGCGTTGTAATTGAAGTATTTATGCTTCTTGAAAGCGTCTCGCTGATGGAAAGATTTACAACGTCGTCCAAGTTCTGCTTCTTTGTCATCTCTTTAAGGTTTTCCCTTATTCTGTCAAAAATTACGATGGTTGCGTTAATCGAGTAACCGACTATGGTAAGCATGCAGGCAATAAACGAATTGTCTACGGTCACCCTGAACACGGCATAAACCATAAGCACAACCAATACGTCATGCAGAAGCGCCAGAACCGAGCTGGTGGCAAATGCAAGGTTCTTAAATCTTATCCAGATGTAAAGAAGCATACATATGCCTGCAATAACGACCGCCCAGATCGCATCCATCTTCATTTCGTCCGAAACAGATGCGCTGATGCTGTCTACCTGAATTTTATCGTCCGTCACTCCGTAGGTTTCATTAAGCTTTTTCTTAAGCTGAACGATTTCAGAATCCTCGGATTCCTGGGCAATCATTTTATCAGTTTTAATCACTACGGCATTTTCGCCGTCAACCTGAACGATCTGAGGCGTTGAACCGAACACGTCTCCGACAAGACCCTCGATCTCAGCATTGGAAGGAGGCGTCTGGTCAAAATAAACCTCAATGGAAGTACCTCCTACAAAATCAAGACCGTAGTTAAGGATGTTGCCTGTTGAAGCCTTGCCGACAATCAATCCGACAATGCCTGCGACAATCAAAACGCCGGAAATTATCAGATATTTGAGCCAGTGCTTTGTAAAATTAAATATCTTCCGTTCTTTAAGCTTTCCGTAAAATTTTTCCTTTGTAAAGCCAAGGTTGTAAGCGCATAAAAGCACAAACCGGCAGATAAGGAGCGAGGAAATTACAGAAAGAATAATACCGATTGCAAGCGTAATAGCAAAGCCCCTTATCGTACCCGAACCTCTAAGATAAAGGACTACCGCGGCAATAAGCGTGGTTACGTTTCCGTCAATTATGGCAGAGGTCGCTCTGCTGAATCCGATTTTTATCGAAGAACGAACCGTCTTGCCCGCTCTGATCTCCTCCATTATTCTCGTAAAAATAATGATGTTGCCGTCAACCGCCATACCGATTGAAAGTATGATGCCGGCAATACCCGGAAGGGTGAGCGTTACGTCAAACAGTATAAGGCTGAGAATAAGAAGACCCGTGTAAATTATAAGGGAAATGCCTGCGCATATTCCCGGAAGCTTGTAAAACACAATCATAAACAGGATTACGAGGATAATACCGATGAGTCCTGCAAGAAGTATCGTCTCAAGCGCGTTTGAACCAAGCTGAGCGCCGACAATGCTGTACTGGAGCTGGTGGAGCTCAAGAGGAAGCGCGCCGATTTGGATAGTATTTGCAAGGTTCTTTACTTCTTCATAGGTGAACTGACCGGTTATCGTCGCTGTGTCGCTGTCAATCGGCTCCTGACACCTTGGAGCGCTTATTACCTCGTCGTCATAAACGATTGCAATAATTCCTTTATTGTAATTCTGTGTTCCCTGTACCGCATAATAGTACTGAGAAGCAATTTTTGTCGCCTCATAAAATTTACTTCTGCCATCCGGCTTAAGAGTAAGCTCAACAAAATAAGAGGTTCCCTGAATTCCGTTCTGCTGATTCTGGCTGTACATCGCCTCCGCCTTCTGAATGTCGGAGCCGTCAAGTATACAGTCTCCTGCCGCAATTATCTCTTCAATCGGACGTGAAAGAACATAATTTCCGGAACCGTCGTTCAAAATATTATCCGTTCCGCTTTCGCCGTTGCCTAAAATGAAATAGACGTTTCCCGAATCACCGAGCTCCTCCAGAATATTTTCGGCATTTTCAACACCCGGAATATCTACGCAGATTCTGTTGTCGCCCTGCTGATAGACCTGTGCTTCAGTGCTGTAATTCTGAACTCTTTTCTGCATTCTGTAAATCGTAGTTGAAAGTTTTTCAGCATCAGGCTTAGCTTCCGACGTTTCGTAAGTAATGCTGAGGCCTCCGTCAAGGTCAAGACCGAGCCCGATGTCTCTCACACCGGGGATTTTATCATTTACTTCCCCCAGATAGGCGTAAACGCCAAGCAGTGCGATTACCGCTGCTATTGCAAGAAGCTGCAAAACTCCCTTTTTAGTATTTTTCATGCGTTTTATTACCTCACGTTAAAATATCTGACTATTTTCTCTTTAATACAGAGAATCCGCAATAAGTGTTATTATAACACACAGATACAAAAAGTCAAAGCCTTTTGTCATAACCGACAGCCATTTCAAACTTACAATTGCACTGCGTAAGGATTTTTATTCCTCAGTATCGGTTTCTTCCTGCCTGTTTTCGAAATCCAGCATCTCACTGCCGTCCGGCACCAGTCTTTTATATTTGTTATTATTATAATCACGCTTTCCGAGCATAGACGTCGCCTCCTGTATCCGGTAGCTTACGCCTGCATAGTTCGTTCCTATTATAAGCTGCACCGCCCGTCTCAGCTTGCTTATCAGGACATATTCCTCAGACTGACGCGTGCAGCTGATGTTTTTTCTCACATAGTCCATAACCCTGCCGCGTCTGATTTGAATCTCAAGATTTTCGGTGCATGGCAATATTATCAGCCTTGTACCTGATATTCTCAGATTTGCAACCGCTTTTCTCACTTCATCGATCGGGACGTAATACGGAACGAGGTAAACAAAAAAACATTTATTTCTGACGGAATTATACTTATCCAAGAACTCCAGCGACCTTCTTTGCGACAAGGGCATCATAACAAGAACGGTTTTAGATATGTCTATTATTTCCGGCGACGAGATATTTTCCGATTTTTCGGTGGATATTATAGTAAAATCCCCCCAGTCCTCCGCTATTTCTATGTAATTATAAAGATTGTAATTAAAATAATAATTAAAGGCTTCTCTGTTTATGTCCCTGTATTGCGGAATATAAAACAGCGAGTTGTCGATTATCTCCAAAAGGCTGTTTCTCCTTACCTTTCTCCCGAATTTTTCGGATACTATTTTAGCTACCGTCTCTTCGGCATTTCTTCCCGAATTGTAAAACGTGTCTTCCTTTACCGTATGAGAGTACCTGTTTCCGAATATCATATCTCCTATTGTCGGGTCGGATAGTGAATTTTCAAAAATCGTCACCTTACACGACGGGTACATACAGGCTGCTGCCGTTGATAATAAAGTAATAAAAACACTGGACTTGCCGCTTTCGTCATGATTCCAAACTGCTATAACCATTTTCTTCCTCACATTCTGTAAAAAAAATATTATGTGTAGAGCTACACTTGAGATGTTTTCACAATTATACAGATGAGGATTTAAAAAAATAATCAGCATTTTGTTGAATTTGCTTTGACAAAATATACAGGATAAACAATTTTTTTGCCTTATTTTGTCAAAAAAATCATTTTTGAAATGACTTTTCTTGAGTTATTTTAAAATTATGAACAGCAGGTTCTAAAACGCATGAACTGACAAGCCCCAAAAAAGACGTTTTAAAAAAATAAAAACTGCTGTCTGTCTGAATAAAAAAAACTCAGCTAAAAATACTATTATTTAAAAAATCAAGAATATGGCGAGGAGTTTGCATATGAAAACTTTTTTTAAAAATTTTATTGCCTGCGGTCTCACGGGCTGGTGCATTGAATGCTTTTATACGGGTCTGGCGGAAATGTTCAAGGGAAATCCCAAGCTGACAAGCTCTACCTCTCTTTGGATGTTTCCGATTTACGGTCTTGCGGCATTCATGATTCCCGTTTACAACGGAATAAAGGAACAAAGTATACTTTTAAGAGCGACCGTTTACGGGCTGCTGATAACTTCAATAGAATTTATAACCGGCTCGCTGCTCTCGCTTTTCGGAAGCTGTCCGTGGGATTACCGTTACACCGCTTTTAACTATATGGGATTGATACGGCTTGACTATTTTCCGCTATGGATGTTTTCCGGACTTATATTTGAATTTATCATATGCCGCAGAGAGCTAATAACCAATGCTTTTAAGAATTAAAAAATAAGGTGCTGCCAAAAGCCCATGAAGGCTTATTATGCAGCGCCTTATTTTGATATTATGATTTAATTTATAATTTCTTTGGTATGGGTTATCTGGCAGCCGTGCTGTTTCCGCCGCTTTTTCTTCCGGCCACATCGTCTACGGTATCCTTGATTCCGTCTTTGATATCTTCCGCCCCGTCCTTGATATCATCCTTGATATCCTCGGCTCCGTCCTTGATATCTTCTCCAAGATTTCCCTTATCATCGCCTGTTCCGTTGCCGTCCATCAGATTGCCGTCGTCCGGTCCTCCTGTAACTGTCGGATCGTTTCCGTTATTGCCGTTATCAGAGCCTCCTGCCGGAGTTCCGCTAACACCGGTATTGTTACCGCCGCCGTTATTCTTATCATCTGCATCATCGTTCTTATCCTTGTCATTGCCCGTATTGTTTTTATCGCTTCCGTTTTTGTCATCGGTGCTGTTTTCGCTCCCGGGATGTGTTGCTGAATTATTCATGTCGTCACCGCATCCGGTAAGTACTCCCGCAAGCATCAGCGCGCTTAAAACAAATATTGCTGTTTTTTTCATAATTACCTCAATTACCTCACAATCTGCACATTCTCTTTTATAACTTTTCGTGCTTATATGATTGTCTCCAAAACACAAAAATTTATTCTTTATGACAATTTTTACATTAATTCATATAATATTTTATAATTATCCGGAGGCCTTTAATGGGATCAAAGCTTAAGGTTGACAATGTGTGCTTTTCTTATTACGGATTAAAGGGAGAAACCAAAACTATTGATAATCTTTCCTTTGAAGCTGATGAAGGCGAATTTGTTGCCATTGTCGGGCCGTCAGGCTGCGGAAAGACCACTCTGCTTTCCTGTCTTTCCGGACTGCTTGTACCAACAGAAGGAACAATTACGATCAACGGCAAGCATATAAGCGAAGCGGACGTGCGCATCGGCTATATGCACCAGAAGGATTTGCTGTTTGACTGGCGCGACAATTATAAAAATATTGCGCTGTCAATTGAAATTTCACCGTTTGATAAAGAAGAAAGAACCGAAAACATAAAAAAACTGCTTGAGACCTATGATTTAAAGGATTTTAAGCACAGCTATCCCAGCGCCTTATCCGGAGGAATGAGGCAGCGGGTCGCCCTTATCAGAACGCTAATCTGCAAGCCTGACTTTCTCCTTTTGGACGAACCGTTTTCGGCTTTAGACTTTCAGACGCGCCTTGAGGTTTCGGATGACATATATCGGATAATCAGAAAAGAAAAAAAAACCGCTATACTTATCACTCACGACATAGAAGAAGCGATAAGCATGGCGGATAAAATTCTTGTGCTCAGCAAGCGTCCGACGCATGTCATAGAAACAATCAGAATAAAGCTTTCCGTTGAGGACAGAACGCCTTTTACGGCAAGAGATGCACCAGAGTTTTCTGAATATTTTCATCACATATATAAGGAGCTGAAAGATGGAGAAATCGGATAACGGCGCAGTCTCCTACGGTCAGAAGCAGTTTATGCGGAAATACCGTATAAGACAGATAATAATACATACCTCACGTCTGCTTATTCTCGTTCTTTTCATCGGCGGCTGGGAAATGCTTACAAAATATAAGATAATCGACTCTTTTATCTTTTCCAGCCCTTCGAGGATAATAAAGGCCGCCGTAAAATATTGGACTGACGGAACGCTTAAATATCACATCGGGGTAACGCTTGCGGAAACCTTCATATGTTTTGCCATCGTAATTCTTGGGGGCATGGCGGCAGCTGTTCTTTTGTGGTGGAACGATTTGGTCTACCGAATCCTCGAGCCTTACCTTGTCATTCTCAACAGCCTGCCTAAATCGGCTCTTGCGCCTCTGTTTATCGTCTGGCTGGGGACCGGAATGAGAACGATTATCGTTGCGGCAATTTCTGTTGCAATCTTCGGAGCCATAATGTCTTTGTATGAACATTTCAGGCAGACCGACCCGGATAAAATAAAGCTTATTTACACTCTGGGAGGAAATAAGCTTACGGTGCTTTTCAAGGTTGTTATACCTTCCAACAAGGCGTTTATTATAAATGTCATGAAAGTCAACATGGGGCTTTCGCTTGTCGGCGTCATAATCGGAGAATTCGTCGCGGCAAACGCCGGACTCGGTTATCTGATACTTTACGCCAGTCAGGTTTTTAAGCTGGATCTGGTTCTTCTGTCAATCACTATTCTTGCCTTTGTGGCAGCCGTCCTTTATCTGGCGCTTGACCTGCTGGAAAGATTCTGCTTAAGAAGCCGGTGATACTCTTCCACAACGCTTTCCGGGGCAGTCAGCTTTATTTTGTCTGAAACTCCAAGGAGCCAGCCGAAAAGCTGATTGCTTACCTGAAGCTTTACCCGGCATATATACTTTGCTTCCTCTGTCGGGAGCGGCGCAATCTCAACAGCTGAGGTTCCGAATTCGTCAATCAATATGCCGACGTCTTTTTCTTCGGCTTCAAATTTAAGCGTCTCAAGCTTGCCCGAAAACATATTTGCCATCTGCGCAGAATAAGAAGCCTGTTCTTTTTTGTCTATTGCTTTAAGCCTTTTTTTGCCGTTAAGGCATATGCCGCTCATCTTGTCTACTCTGTAGTGCTTGACTTTACCGTCCAAAGGGTCGTATGCTATAAGGTAATATTTGCCGTCATAGAATTCCAAAAAGCTTGGGCTGATGTCCTTTTTCTCGCCGTTAAGACGCAATACCAGCTGTTTTTTTCTATTCCATTGCAGATAATTAAAATCTATCATTTCATCGGCGGCAATTGCCTCGGTAAGAGTCCCGATATTTGCAAATATGCTTTCATTAATGCTTTTAGGCCTGTCGTAAATGAATATGTTTCTCTGAAGCTCCTTTGCCTGTTTTTTACTTGCCAGCTTCGTGATTTTTTTTATCAGCCTTTCCGACTGTCTTGCTGTGACAAGCCTTGACGACGCTACTGCGTCCGCCATAAGCTTAAGCTCAGACAGTGTAAAAAGCCTTTTGTCAAGGCTGTAGTAGGTCTTATAGCCTTTTTTTGTTTTTACAACATTGTACCCAAGATTTCTCAGGGCTTCAAGGTCACAGTAGAGTCCCTTTCTTTCGGCAGGCACGTCGTAGGTCTTAAGCTTTGCAATAATCTCCGGCATGGTAATGCCGTTTTCTTCATCTGTGTTGTCCTCCAGAATTTTTAAAAGATAGATAAGCTTGTACCTGTGGTTCTGCTGCAATGCCATCTTCCGTTTTCTCCGTAATCCGGACCTGCAATTATAAAACTAAAAAACTGCCGTCCCTATTCTTCTACCTGTGAATTCCAAATGTCCTGATTATAAAGCCTGCGTTATTGGGCTGACCTACCTTAAACGTTTTAAAGAAATCCTGCCAGCCGATGTATGCAAAAATAATACCGATTATCATTGCCAGAACGCACAGTACCAAGGCTCTGGTATTCTTATTGACATAGCTTCTGTAGCCTGAAAAAAGCGACGTCATCATCGTTATAACGGGGAACAGGCACATACTGTGAAAAAAAATTGAAATTATCGCAAAGGTCATGCTGATGATCCCCATCGTAAACGAATAATCCTTTACCTGATCTTCATCGTGGGGAATCATGTTTGTCGCCATTATCTTATCATACTCGCTTTTCAGGGTCTCAGCCTGCTTTTTTGAAACCTTGGCTGTCTTCATTACAGCGAGTTCTTCCATCCAGTCATTGATATCAGAGCATACTATTTTGAAGCTTTTCGTATCCGTTTTAAAATCCGCATCCGTTTTTATTTTCAGCATTATAGGCTGTTTTGTCGCAACAGCATCCTCTGCTCCGCTTACGACCGGAGAAACCTCCGCACCGTTCCCGAGAGAATTCGCTACCCTCTTTAAAAGGTCTGAATTCATCCTTTCGGCAGAATTTTCGTCAAGATCGTCACGAACTGCGCTGATGCTCAGCAAAGTGTCCTTGTCTGCTGCAACTGCATAGTACAACCCGCTCTTTTTATTTTTTTTGTCTGAAAAAAGACTTACGCTGTAGACCTTACTGCCCACGTAAACATCCGATTTGTTTATGCAGTTAGCGTTGTCTGATATGATTCCTATTACGCTTTCATCCAATACTTGCTTTCCCAATGCATTATCCCTCCGTATTGTCGATATAAAATCAATTTTATCATAGCATTTATGGGCGCTTATGTCAAAGAAAATATGATTTCAGGCTTATTTTTCAAGGAGAAGGCTCCCTCCTGACGCACGGTAAGCCGCCTCCTGTTTTTCTAAAAAGCCTTCTTATCTGAATACGGTTATAATACTGCCTGACTTTAACAAATAAATCAAAGCACGCGAAACATATCCAGCAAAGACATATCAAAGCCCCTGAAACATATCCAGCACAAGCATTAAAAGTATTCCGGACATTATTCCTACCGTACCCATGTGCCTTTTACTGTCTGTCTGGACGTCGGGGATAAGCTCTTCTATTGTCACATGAAGCATTGTTCCGGCTGCATATGCAAGCAGAAACGGCATCAGCGGTTCGATATAGGAAGAAAGATATACTGCCAATACTCCAAACACAGGCTCTACTACGCCGCTTAAAACGCTAAAAACGAAAGCCTTCGCCTTGCTGTAGCCGTCGTCAATAAATGTTACTGCCAAGGCCGCTGTCTCCGGGAAATTTTGAATTCCTATTCCTATTGCAAGCACAACAGCCGCATACAAAAGCCCGCCCTGCTCAGGTTTAGCCGCACTGGCGGCGCAGGCAAGGCCGACGGTTATGCCCTCAGGTATGTTATGCAGAGTCATTGCAAGCATCAAAAGCCCTGCCGAGCTTTTCTTCCTGCTGCATTTCAGTCCGATAATTTCATCTGTGGCTATCAAAATCACACAGCCAAGAACAAAGCCAAGCGTAATTAAAGCAATTCCTTTCAGACCCTTTACGTCTTCCATCGCCGGAATCAAAAGTGCAAAAACAGAGGTTGAGAGCATTACTCCTGCCGAAAATCCCAAAATAAGCTTTGCAAGCTTTCCGGTATTAAGCGGCTTTATAAAAAATGCCATTGCCGCTCCCAAAACAGTCATCAGAAAAAGAAAGCCGGTTCCCAGCAAGACTTCTATTATAACGTTCACAAATATATCCCTTTGCGTTTTAATACTGCTAATGCCAATATATCCTTTTTTTCGCCTTGGGTTACTAAAAAGCACATTTTTTCCCATATCCTGCCATGTTTTTATCTCTTCTGAATCAAATCCAAAAAACGGCTGTCCTGTAAGTCCGTCCCGTTCCGCAGAAAATAAGCCGTTATGAGAAGCTGCAAATCAGGAGCCCAGCCGACAGGCATATCACGACCCACGTAATAAATGACGCACAATTAATAACAAAAGCTATTGACTTTAAAGCCGTTTGTTCCTATAATTAGAGCAGTTGAAGGTGTTTGCAAGGTCGTAAGCAAAATTATGTCTTTGCAAACTTTTTTTCTTTAAAAGAAAAATACGGTAAAATAAAGTAATAAGGAGGTCAGCCTTATGATTACATTACATAAAGGCGGCGTTTATCTGGTTGACGGCGCTCCTGTGGAAAGCTGCGAGGTTTCTGCAGATGAGGCGCGCAGGCAGACAATTGCTTACTCGGTGCTTTCAGCGCATAACACGTCGGGAGACGATGCAAAGCTGAAAATCAAATTTGACGCTATGGTTTCTCACGACATTACCTATGTCGGCATTATTCAAACTGCCAGAGCAAGCGGATTAAAGGAATTTCCTCTCCCTTATGCGATGACCAACTGCCACAATTCCCTTTGTGCGGTCGGCGGAACGATCAATGAGGACGACCATGTTTTCGGACTGTCCGCCGCAAAAAAATTCGGAGGAATCTACGTTCCTGCAAATCAGAGCGTTATCCACTCCTATGCACGCGAAGCTCTTGTCAAATGCGGCGGCATGATACTCGGCTCTGACAGCCACACCCGTTACGGAGCCCTCGGCACGATGGGAGTCGGAGAAGGCGGTCCTGAGCTTGTAAAGCAGCTTCTTAAAAACACATGGGACGTAAACCTTCCTGAGGTCGTGCTTGTCTACCTTACAGGCACTCCAAGACGCGGAATCGGACCGCATGACGTTGCAATTGCCCTTGTCGGCGCGACCTTTGCAAACGGCTTCGTAAAAAACAAGGTGCTTGAATTTGTCGGACCCGGAGTTAAAAATCTTCCTATTGATTTCAGAAACGGCATAGACGTTATGACAACGGAAACGACCTGCCTTTCTTCTATTTGGGAAACGGACGATATCGTTAGGGCGTCCTATGCCGCTCATGGCAGGGAGGAATTCTACAAAGAGCTTAAGCCCGGCAGAACCGCTTACTATGACAGCATGATTACGATTGACCTTGACAAGATGGAATCAATGATCGCTCTTCCGTTCCACCCGTCAAATGCCTACACAATACATGAATTCAACCTTCATGCAAAGGAAATCCTCGCAGGCGTTGAGGAGGAGGCAAGGAAGAAATTTCCTAAAGCAGTATTTAATCTTCAGGATAAAGTCAAGGACGGTAAGGTATATGCAAGCCAGGGCGTAATCGCCGGGTGTTCGGGCGGTACCTTTGATAACATCAATGAGGCTGCTGCGATTCTTAAGGACGGAAGCACCGGCAACGATTACTTTTCTCTGTCGGTTTACCCTACAAGCGTGCCTGTAAGTCTTGAGCTTACGAAGACAGGCGCTACCGCTGAGCTCTTAAAGGCAGGCGCAATAATAAAGCCTTCCTTCTGCGGTCCTTGCTTCGGCGCAGGCGATGTTCCTGCAAACAACGGGCTTTCAATCAGACACACGACCAGAAACTTCCCTAACCGCGAAGGAAGCAAGCCGGGTGAAGGACAGATCGCAGGAGTTGCCCTCATGGATTCACGTTCTATTGCTGCCACCGCTCTTAACGGAGGCGTAATAACTGCCGCTACCGATATTGACTATGAGGTTCCTGTACATGATTACAGCTTTGAAAGCACGGTATATGAACACAGGGTATATAACGGCTACGGGAACCCGAAGCCTGAAACCGAGCTTATTCTCGGCCCGAACATTACAGACTGGCCTGAAATGGACGCGCTGGCGGACAATCTTCTTGTTAAGCTTGCAGCAGTTATCCATGACCCTGTAACTACTACAGACGAGCTTATTCCTTCGGGAGAAACCTCTTCCTACAGAAGCAATCCTTTAAGGCTTGCCGAATTTGCCCTTTCAAGACGTGTTCCGGATTATGTCGGAAACAGCAAGGCAATTAATGAAACAGAAAACAAGAGAAGAAAGGGCGAAACCCCGGAGGAGCTTATAAACGTGCTCGGAAAACTTGGCGACGCTTCCGCGCTGCTTTCAAGGACACAGTTCGGTTCCTGCGTATTTGCAAACAAACCGGGCGACGGTTCCGCACGTGAGCAGGCAGCTTCCTGTCAAAAGGTTCTCGGCGGCTTTGCAAACATCTGTTACGAATTTGCTACCAAGCGCTACAGAAGCAACTGCATCAACTGGGGCATTCTTCCTTTCACAATTGCAGAGGGAACCGAATTTCCTTATGAAACGGGCGACTATGTGTTTGTCCCTGATATCCGGAAAAGGATCGAGGCAGGAATCGAAGAATTCCCTGCAAAGGTTGTTAAAGCCGACGGAAGCATCGACGATATTACTCTGTATGTCAAGGGGCTTACCGCCGATGAAAAGGAAATAATCCTTGACGGCTGCCTGATTAACTATTACGCCGCGCAAATGGACAAATAGCATTGCGGCAGTTTCCAGCGAGCTTTAACGAGTTTTTATTCCAAAAAATGTTAAGGTGCAGGCATATGCGTCCGCACCGGCATATACAGGCAGGATTTCTGCCGGAAAGAAGGTTAATATGGACAAAATCAAAATGACCACTCCCCTTGTAGAGATGGACGGCGACGAAATGACCAGAATTCTCTGGAAAATGATTAAGGACGAGCTTCTGCTTCCTTTCGTTGAACTTAACACCGAATACTACGATTTAGGTCTTCCTGAAAGAGACAGAACTGCGGATCAGGTAACGATCGATTCCGCCAACGCGACAAAGAAATACGGCGTTGCGGTTAAATGCGCTACCATTACTCCTAATGCTCAGCGTATGACTGAATACAATCTCCATGAAATGTGGAAATCTCCTAACGGAACAATACGTGCAATACTTGACGGAACGGTTTTCAGAGCGCCGATTATGATTGACTCCATCAAACCTGTAGTTAAAAACTGGGAAAAGCCGATCACAATCGCACGTCATGCCTATGGCGACGTATATAAAAACACCGAGTTCAGAATTCCGGGACCGGGCAAGGCGGAGCTTGTTTTCACAGGCGAGGACGGAAACGAAATGAAACAGACAATTTATGACTTTGAATGTCCGGGAGTACTCCAAGGGCAGTATAACAAGGATACCTCAATCCGTTCCTTTGCTCACTCCTGCTTCCAGTATGCGATAGGCACCAAACAGGATTTGTGGTTCGCCACCAAAGACACGATCAGCAAAAAATACGACCATACCTTCAAGGATATTTTCCAGGAAATTTACGATGCCGAATACAAGGAAAAATTTGAAGAACTCGGAATCGAGTATTTCTACACTCTTATTGACGACGCAGTTGCAAGAGTTATCCGCAGCAAGGGCGGTTATATTTGGGCATGCAAGAATTACGACGGCGACGTTATGAGCGATATGGTTTCAACGGCCTTCGGTTCCCTTGCCATGATGACCTCGGTACTCGTAAGTCCTGAAGGAAATTATGAATATGAAGCCGCTCACGGAACCGTAACCCGTCACTACTACAAATACCTTAAGGGTGAAGAAACTTCAACAAATCCAATGGCAACCATTTTTGCATGGAGCGGCGCTCTTAAAAAGCGCGGTGAGCTTGACAGTCTTGATGAGCTTGTTGCCTTTGCAGAGAAGCTTGAAGAAGCCTGCATAGACACCCTGAATGACGGAATAATGACGAAAGACCTTGTCGGACTTGTGGAAAAGGGCTTTAACGCCACTGCCGTAAACAGCAGGGATTTCATACTCGCAATCAGAGAAAGACTTGAAAAGAAACTGGCATAAATAAAATGCCCAAATAAACAGCTCCCGAAAGCAGGACAAACGTCTGATTTCGGGAGCTTTTTTACAAAACGAAGAAGCGTCCTTTATACGGAAATGTTGATATCAAATCCGTTCTCATATACTGAAAACTCCAATAATATTTTTCCGTATCTGCTGTCGAGCCACTTAAAATTCGTTTGCGCTCCTCTGAAGGAATTACTGTAGCTCATCGTCATCTCCGCAGAGCTGCCCAAATGAAGCTTCGGATTTACCCTGTCAAGCATATCCATGTAGACTCCGTAAAAGGACTGTAAAAAGCTTTCGTACTCCTCGTTGGAAGGTTTTTGCTTATTCAGCAGGCTGACGCCGTCGCCCAGTACGATATAGTTCATCATTATAATCTCTCCCGTCTCGTCATCCAGCCATGCGTAAAGCATGTATTCATACCCGTTTTCACTGTCTGCAAAATTCATTTGTACTTCCCATGCCAGATTTGAAATGTAGGTATTAGAGCTTTTACCGTTGTTTTCCGTTTGTCCGCCGCTTACGCAAAGCCACGGAACAAATACCGCAACGTCCGCGTCGTATATTTCCCTTCCAAGCACTCCTGCCTCGACATAAGCTTCTAAAGACCTTCTAAAATCCGACATCGCCCTGTCATATTCATCATAAGCGGCAGAAAATTCAACTGAAGTACCGTTTTTTAAAAGGTAAAGCTTGCCTAACATATCAGGCGAATCCTGCTCCTGCACCTCATATTTTACAGTCTGTAATTTGCTGTAGCTTATCCTTCCGTCAGACTGCCTGTCCTGAACAGCGGCTGATACCTTCGGAAGAACGGCGCACAGAAGAGTTATTGCAATGCTTACTGCAATCAGAGTTACGCATTTTATTTTCCGTAAAAGTTTTTCCTTTATCATTTTCTTTAAATCCTGCCTTATATATCATAACTTCAGCTTTCGGCTGCTAATTATTGCTCTCAGCCTCTTTAATGTCTGTCATACTGTCTGTAAACAGTTCAACCGTTACACAGGTTCCTTTTCCGATTTCACTAAAAAAGCTGATAGTTCCTCTGTGAAGCTCCACTATCCTCTTACATAGAGCAAGCCCAAGTCCGGCTCCTCCCTGTTTTCTGGATCTTGATTTGTCAACCCTGTAAAACGCTTCCGTAATTTTAACGGTTTCCTCCTTCGCCATGCCTCGTCCGCTGTCCGTAACCTTAATCCTGAAGCCTCCGGGGATAAGCTTCCCTTCAATAAGCACCGTTCCCTTATCCTCTATTGCCTTAAGCGCATTGTCGATAAGATTAAAAATAAGCGACCTGATGAGATCCGGCTCCATGTAGGCCTTTCCCTTGCCGCATCTGCAAACAAGTCTTACCTTTCTCTTTGCCGCAACCGGCGCCATTGCCTTTGTGACATACTTAAACAATGAGGAGAGACTGACCTGCTTTAACACAAGCTCGTCCTTTTCCATCAAAAGCAGATCAAGCAGCTTAAAGGAAAGCTTTTCAAGCCTCTTCCCCTCTGAATAAATATAATCGGCCGCCGCTCTTCTGTCACTGTCTTCAAGCCCCTCCTGCCTCAACAGATCTGCATAGCCTATGATCGACGTCATCGGAGTCTTAAGCTCATGTGCGAAAGCTCCCATGAAGCTCTCCTGTCTTTCTACGTCCTCCTTCAGTCTGCTGATATTCTCCTGAAGCCTGTCCGCCATTGCGTCAAAATCAGCCGAAAGCTGACCGAATTCATCCTGACTCCTGATATCGGAACGCTGCGAGAGGTCTCCGCCGGCTATTTTTCTTGCGGTATTTGTCAGCCTTCTGAGCTGTTTTGTAAGAATAAATGAGATTATTATCGAGACTGCGATCCCTAAGACGATTACAACGCTGTAAATAATAAGATATATATTCTGCTGCACTTCTCTCGTCTCATAAGCAGAGGTAAGGTCATAACGGGCCTCCAGAATAAGATGCCTGTCCCCGGACTGTACCGTTCCGAGTATTAGGAAGCCGTAGCCGTTTTTGTCATGTATTACAGCCGAACTGCAGCTGCCGCCGTCGGGGACGGGAAGATTTTCCGTTATAAGATTTCTGTCGCCTTTGACAAACAGCTCCTTGTCGCTTGCTCTAAGCAAAAGCACCTGTAAATCTATAGAACCCTGCGCCTCCATTTGCTTAAGCGCATCAGCCATATTTTCATTGTTCACCGTGTCGCTGAACGTACCGATAAGCTCAAGAGTGTTTCTTACATTTTCATAGGCATGTATCGCTGCTTTTTTTTCTTCCTTCAAAACGGAGCTAAAGGAGGTTGAAATTAATATTGTGCCCCCGGTACCAAATGTAATCGCAATAAGCAGGGCTGTCGTAACGGTAAGCTTTAATCTGAAACTCAATCCTGTACCTCCAGCCTGTAGCCTACTGTATATACTCTTTTCAGCGTATCGTTCCAGCCGACCTTCTTTTTAAGCCTCTGAACGTGAAGCTCGACAGTTCTCGTATTATCCGGATACTCTCCTCCCCATACATGCTCGTAAATCGTGCTTTTATAAATTACTATTTTGGGATTTCTGGCGAAAAGAAGAAGTATGTCATATTCTTTTTTAGTAAGCGGAATCACCTCGCCGCCTCTTTTGACAACCATGGATGAGGTATCTATTTCCAGTCCGCATATATTAATTATCTTCTCTAATTTTCCGTGCCTTCTTAGGACATTTTCAACCCTTGCCAGAAGTTCAAGTATATCGAAGGGCTTAACAATGTAGTCCTCTGCTCCCATTTTCAAGCCCTTTACCCGGTCATTTACAGAATTCTTAGCCGTAAGGAAAATAACCGGAGTTCCCAAGGTGGATATATATTCCATAAGCTCAAATCCGCTTATTTCCGGAAGCATTACATCTAGAATTATCAAATCGTAAATACTGTTATCAACTTGATTTTCTGCTTCTTTGCCGTCATATGCGCAGGTGCATCTGTAGCCCGCCTTAGTGAGACTCATGCGAAGCAAATCCGAAATCGGTTTTTCATCCTCAACTATAAGAATGTTTATCAATGGTGCCGCTCCTTTATTTTTAAATATTTATTATCTGCCTGACAGTCATATTATATCATTTTTGCATCGTATTTGCATCATAAGGTGTATAAAGAGACTTCCCATGAACATTAAAATAAAGCTGAAACAACTGACTGTAAACTTTAAAATATACCTAAAAACGGCTGTCTGCAACAGACAGCCGTAATAAAGGAGTATAGAAGAAAAAATGATTTTATATTAAAATTTTAGTATCCGAAATAATCCCAAATGCTTCCGCCGCCGTTGCCGTTTCCGCCGTTATTTCCGCTGCCTCCGCCGCTGCTGTTTTGGGAGCCGTTCAGCTTTTCCTGAAGCTTATTAAAATCATCGTAGTTGTTAAGCTTAACCTTTACCTCTTTTTCAACATAACCGCTCTTTCCGCTTTGCCTCATAAGCGTAATGGTAACTTCTTCACCGCCTGCATAATAGCTGAGCTCTTTTTTAAGCGAACTCATGCTCTTGACCTCTACTCCGTTTACCGCAGTGATTATGTCATTTTCCTCGATTCCTGCTTCCTTTGCAGCTGTGTCGTCATAGACCTTTGTAACAAGGGCTCCGTCAGGTATGCCGTAAACTGTAACCGCCTCTTCCGACACATCTCCGCCGCTGATGCAGAGATAACCCTGCTCTTCCTCTGAAAGAGGAATCCTTACCTCGCGGTTCATAAGCTCGTTTACAAGGTCATGGATGTCCGAAATAGGTATAGCATAGCCCATGCCTTCAATCTGGCTGTCAGAAATTTTAGCAGAATTAATTCCGACCAGTTCGCCCCTCATGTTTAAAAGAGCGCCTCCGCTGTTGCCCGGATTTATAGCGGCGTCCGTCTGTATGCAGTGATTTGAAATAGTGGTTCCGTCCGTTCCTTCAAGCTCTACAAGCCTGTCGGTAGCGCTTACATAGCCTACCGTTACCGACTGACCGTAGCCAAGGGCATTTCCGATTGCAACAACCTGTTCCCCAAGCTTAAGCTCCTCAGAATCTCCGATTACAGCTATCCTGATCGAAGCAAGCGTCTCACTGTCAATTTTATCTAACGGTATTGAGATAACAGCGATATCACGCTCGGCATCATAGCCCTTTACATTGGCTGTAACCGCCTTAGGGTCATCCTCGTCCTCATCAAAGCTGAAAACAACTGTAAGCTCCTTGCTTCCTGAAACGACATGGTAGTTGGTCAGTATGATGAGCTCCGTATCCGACTGTCCGATAATAACGCCTGAGCCTCTGCTCTCGCTGTCCTGTTGATACGTTCCCCAGAAGGTCGTCACCTCAGAAACGCCAAGATTGGTAATCGCCACTACGCTCGGCATACAGTTTTTAGCGATTTCAACCACTGAAAGATTGTCGCCTGTCGGAGTAAGCTTAGATGCGTCAGCGCCGCTTGCAAGACTGTCTGACGTAGTCAGCTTGTTATCGCCCTGACTGCCTCCTGCGTAATTATTGGTTTTACCTCCGTTTTCAGTAACGCCCTGCTCGGTTTTATTTTTTTCAAGAAGATAATTGGTACCGTAAAGCGAGCCGCCTGCAACTGCGCCAAACAGAACGCCTGAAAGCGTTATGGCGCAAACCTTCTTTGCAATTCCGCCCTTCTTTCCTTTTTTCTTTTCAAAATTCGGAGAAGCATAAGCCGCGCCGTACGCTTCGTTTTTTTCTGTTTGCACATCCTCAACAAAATCAGCCTCTGCGTTTACCTTAAAGAAACCGTCACTGCTTTCATACGGAGCATTTTCAAATTCATCACTCATAATATTCCTCCTTCTGAGTTATTATATCTTAACTCTGCATTTGTCAAAGCATTTTTTGTCCCACGATCTGAGCCATCGGTGCTTTCCTAACCTTCGACTCGGATTATAGAATAAAATTATGGCTTTTTTTTGAAAAAAAGAAGTCAAATTGTGTTCAAACTGTGTTTTTTGTGTGAACTCGTCATTACCGTTTATTGTCTGTAATGAAAAGCTTATTCGTCATATTCATATGACTGCGTATACATTATTTCATCATTCACGGTAACGACAGCCGCGGCAATCCTGTCCCCGTCATAAGAGTATTCATAAAGCTTTGTCCCATCTGCATTGATTTCACGCTTTGATGAAAGCAATCCGTTGCCGTCATAGGAATAGCTTACGGTCTCAACATGTCCGTCGGCATAATTATATGTGTCGGACACGGGCTTATTAGAAGTGTTAAACGCCGTGTCCACCGTAAATACCCAGCTCTCATCGTCGGCAAAATAATGTCTTTTTGTACAGTTTCCCTTTATGTCGAATTCCACATAATTCCAGAATCCTGTTCTGTTGCCCTCAGCATCACGGTCTTCGCCGAAGTTCGGCGCCGTTCCTAAGTACGAATACTGAGAGGCTGATATGAGGGTATCGTCTGCCGCATATTTTTTTTCTGACAAAAGGCAGCCCGATTCATTATATTCATACTCGGTATAGGATTCTATGCCTCCGTCAGTATCATTTGCGGCTAATCTCGTCACTATGCGCGCCGGTCTGCTTACGGAAGACTGGCTGCTTCCGTCGTTCGTAATAATCTCCTGCTCTATCTCCTTATTCCTGTCTACCTTTACAATGTAGGTTTCATACAGCTTACTGTCGCTTGCTTCGCTTATCGTTATAACCTCGCCGAGACTCTTAAGAAGCGCATGGTTAGTGTCTATTATACTGTAGCTTTCGCCATGGTAGTTGTAGGATCTGCTCCCTGTCGACGCCGAATAGCCGTCAAGCATTTCAGCCTCGCCGACATAAATATAGTCCACATTGTATTTATCTAAAAGAAGCCTTACTTCCTTAACGTTCGTCGACGTATAAATGTTTATTATATCTGTGTGCCTGTCGCTTACGACCTGCGGATATTCTTTTGCCCCTGAACTTCTCCACAGCCACTCGTGCGTCCTCCAGCCAAGCACAGTCTGATTTCCCGTAAACACTGATATTCTGTTAAAGAAGGTATAGCTTGTGCCGCACATTTCCAGCACAACGGCGTCATCAGGCACGTTCTTATTTATCCATTCGACTCCTTTTGCATCGTCCGGCGATTCCTCGGCAAGGAATTGGGAGGCGTCCAGAGTTTTATAGTAACTTGAGAACCAGTCCTCGCAGGCCTCGAAAAAATATAAGAAGGTGCTGCATAAGAGAACCGTTCCGACAAGCGCCGTTTTCCTTACCGTATCGCTGTTTGAAAAATACCTCAGCTTGACTACAATATAGGACATTGCAAGCGCAAGCAGCATAAAAGCCTGATACACAAGCTTGAACATGGTATTGGATCTCTGGTAAGCGTCTCCGTAAATATCCACAACATATATTACTTCCGGAAGAAGCACAAGGCCGAGACCGCAAAGCCCGATTATAAATACAAACAAATCGCTTGCCGAAAGCGAATCCAGAAAATGCCTGTGCTCGGACTTCACGTACTCCCTTATCTTCAAGCCGACAAAAATCAGAACCAAAGCGGCAGGAAGTCCCCACAAAATCAAAAGCTGATACAACGGAGTATGTTTTGTACAGAATTTAATCGCTGAAGAAATGCTGTCAAAGGAAAGCGTAAAAGGAAGCGCAACAAGAGTCCAGACGACTATGAAAGCTGCCGCCTGCACTACGGTAAGAATCCATGCCTCCTTCTTGTACCTGTAGGTAATAAGGTTTGAAAAAAGGACTACCGCTCCGCACACGACAAAATAAATCGGAAAATCCCAATAATTCGTCATGTGGAAAAGCCCGATAAAAAACATGCAGAAAATCAGCTGCGGAGAAAGAACCTCTTTTAAAATATTTAATTTGCAGGCTCCGTCGGCTGACTTTGCAATATCCATTTTAGCCTTTCGGTTCATTAACCATGCTAAAAGCAGGGCAACCACTGAAAGAACAAAGATAATGTTTATTACATGGGCATGCAAATCTCCCAGTACAAAAGAATAGCTCGGGAATTCATGTATGGTTTTATCGTTGGTTTCCGGATTGTAGCCGATATATCTCGTGGCATCGGCAAACCAGTAGCCGTCAACTGCCTTACCCGTTATCCGGTTGATACGCGGCACTATCCATTTATAAATCGGGAAGTGCATGCTTCCGGCTATTGAAAGCGCTAAACCCGAAAGGATCCCCGCCAGCTTGCAGACGAATTTCTTCTTATCCTCTGTTAAAACAAATTTTTCTTCCCTCTGCATCTCAATTCTGTTGAGCCTCATGAGGTTATAACCGATTGAATACGGAAGCGAAAATCCCATTGCCGCAAGCGTCATGAGCATCAGGTTGTAGCCGTAACCGGCCCCCACGCCCGTAACTCTAATAAAGAATGCGGAAATATACTGTCCGACATAGTAATAGTTTATCCCCTCGCCTGAAAGCCACAGGTCGTGCGCAGGCATATAATCCGATTTAAGGATCGCAGTAAGGAAACCGTAATCCATGAACTTTTCCGTTCCGTAGGCTTTAGCGTTAAAGCCCTTTAGGTAACACCATATTCCGAATATGCAGAAAAACACCGCTTCTGCATTAATCATTTCGGCTATTTTATTCGGAGAATACGCTTCTTTGAGCTTTATTTTTGTTCCCGAAAATTTTTCATAGAGCTTAAATAAGGCGATATTAATGAGCAGACAAACGAAAATAATGATATAGCAGTTAGCCTGCGAAAATTTCAGCAGCTTAAAGCTCGAAAAATACCATAAAAGCCATGCGGACACAGCAAGCCCTATCGCCTTTGAGAAAACCCATCCGTTGTCGTGGAACCTGTTAAACAGTATCACCGCAACAGGCTGGAACACAAATCCTAAAAGCAAAAGCGCAGCCCACCATACAAGTACTGCAGAAAAATCCTTCATTCCCATGTAGTACCCGTCAAAAATTGCCACCAGAATAAAAAATGTTGCCGGCAGATATATTTTTGCCAGAATAGAATTTTTAGTTTTCACCCTTGTCTCCGCCTCTTATCTCAAATCTTTTTATTGATTTCCCTGAAATCCCTGAGCGCATTGATTCCAATTTTAAAGATTTTCTTCAAATTGATGGAATTAACTCCGCCCTGCCTTGGCCTGAAGGTAATGTGCCGATACAGTACAGGATATTTTCTTTTAGCCGCAACTACAGATATTATTACATTCGGCAGATTGTACTGTTCATTTGGAAAAACTTCAAGGCATTCCTTTACAAAATCTCTTTTCATAAGCCTGTAGGGAGTGTTGGCGTCGGTTACGCGGACGCCGAAAATAACCCTTATGACAAGCTTAAGCGTCTTTGTGACAAATACTCTCGACGCTCCGTCCTGCCTTCCCTTTCTGTGTCCGATAATCATTGTATAGCTTTCCCTGTGGTGCCAGAAGGGCTCAAACTCTTCAGGTCTTGTCTGACCGTCGGAATCCGTCTGGAAGATATAATCCGCCCCCTGCTCTACTGCATAGCCGTAACCCTTTATCAGAGACGAGCCGTGTCCGCCGTTAGGCTTGTCTATTATATCTATTTCAGGCATTGTTTTCTTAAGCTCACGCATAATGGAAAGCGTGCTGTCCCTGCTTCCGTCATTTACAAGAACCAGACGTGACCCGTTTCCGTACTTTTTTACGACAGGGTACCATTCCTTTACAACGCTTTCTATATTACACTCTTCATTGTAAGCCGGAATAACAATATAAAGCTTATCCATTTTTTCCTCCATCTTCACATTTGAACTCTTAAGGATTTTATTACCGTCCTTAGTTTTTTCTTATTCCTTTTTCAGCTCCCTTGCTTATAATCCTTCTAAGCGATAGGCTGTTTTTTCACGGTATTCTTAGTAAAAAACGCCTTTTCTAAGTTATAATTTTACGCTTTTTGTATCATAAATGCTGAATTTCCATTCTCCCTCGCCTTGCGTGTAAACACATTCAAATGTCGTCTGTATAACGTCCTCACGGACAAAATAATTTTCGTTTGTCCTGTTTGCGAATTCGACGACGATATACCTGATATTGTTTTTTTCAACCAACTGCCTCAACGTGTCCGGATCGGGAGCTTCATACATCATGTGAACCTGTTCTTCCCTTTCTAAGGTGTCGTATCCGGCGCTCCACGCATAATACGGCCACCCGTAATACAGCATTCCGCCTCCAAGCACTACGTTGCTTAACGAGTACCAGTCCGTCAGGAAAATATCATCTGCGTCGGAATGAGACATTACCCATCTGGTGACAGGGTCGTTCAGATCAAATAAAACGCTTCCTGAATTGGACGGGGCGTTCTTTTTTACCAAGACGCTGAAATCGTATATTCCGGTACAGGTCATAAGGCATATTATCAGTATTGCCGCCGCTTTTGCCGCAATGCCTCTTTTTACGTATATTTTGTAAATGAGAGCCGCTGCAAACGCACACACAAACATGCACCCGATCATAATGTATTTATGATTAACGGCAACATCCGTTGTCATCTGGAAGGTCACCGCAAATATTATAGGGGAAATAAATGCGGCAAGTATCCATCTGTACCAGCCGTTTACCATCAAAAACGCAGCAGCCAGCACTACCGGCAGTATTCCCAAAAGCATATTCAGGTATTTAACAGTACCGAAAAAGGTTTTTACCTGCGCCAAAAATCCCGGTTCCCACCTGAGCTGCAGGGCGCTTCCGTTTATAAATATTTTTGACTGAAGCAAACTCAAAAGCACTGCGATAGCCGCGGCGATAAGATACTCCAATCTTCTGTCGGCGATAAAGGCCAGAAAAAACAAAACCAGCAGAGCCGCTATTACGCAGGCTCCGTTAAAAAATGCGCCGGCTCCCAGCATCAAACCGCAGAATATCGGCAGCCTGAAGCTTTTTACCAGCCAGCCTTCCTTTGAGAACAGGGATTCCCTGACAAAGCAAGCGCTTTCTGCAAAAAAACCGTATCCGCTTTTTTCCGTAATCTTTTTAAGCTTTTCGGAAATCCTCTTTATTGCGGAAAAAACCGGCTCCAGCATCAGCATAACTGCCAAAACCGCCATTGCCATTCCAAAGGCCAGATGTCTTTGATTAACGTAAACGTTAAGGTTCCACAGACCCCAATCCTCATGCTCGGTTTTCCCTATATAGCTGCCGTTATCCTTCAAGCTCTGTACTATGTCCTTAAAAGAACCGTCAATTTCGCTTATATAATCGGTAAACGCGCTTCCGCTTCTGAAAAGGAAAAACAAAACCGCAAGCATTCCGACGGCACGCTTTCCAAAAAGCTTGACGCTGAGAGAATAAAGCAGCATGCACAGACATATCATGCAAACGGCCGACGGGATATTGAACGCAAGGTCGATCCGCATCCCCAGAAATTCCATGTTCCCGACTAAAAACTGGAACATAAAGTGATATTTAATGTCCTCGCCGGCAAAATGCGAATAGGACGTCGGAAAATTGTTTCCGCAGGAGAAGGATCTTATCATCCCAAGGTGAGGTGCAAAATCGCTGAAAACCGAAAGGCCGACTCCCAAAGCTCCGTTGCTGACATAAAAAGTAAGGAACATAATAAAGAACGTTATTGAAGAGACAAAGAGAAGAAAAATTATGTCCTTCGCCCTTATGCCCCTGACCGAATTCTTTACGGTTTGGAATACCGCTTTTCTTCGGAATGCAAAAACCGTTCCGATAAAAATCAAGTCGGCAATAATCGTTATTACATTTGCCGTCCCCAAGGGATTTTCGGATTTGCTGAAAGCACATGCCAGCGCATAAGTAAGCCATGCCATAGGAAGCGTTCCGACAATAACTGACGCCGGAAATAATACGAAAACGGAAGGAAAATCTATTTTCTTTCCCGAATATGTTTTCTCTGTAAAATTACCTATGCCGGGCAAAAAAACGCTGATTGCCGCCAAGCCTGTAATAATGCAGAGTAGATAATAAAACAGTCCTGCCATTTCCCGTCCTTTCTCGCCAATCCGACTAATTACCGGTTAAGAACCGAGCTTTAAAAGCAAAGCATTAAAGACCAACCCTTAACTTAGTTAGTATACCATATGTTCTGTACCTGTGACAAGGTTATTTCTTCCCTCAGCCAGCTTTTCGGCCTCCTCATCGCTTAGATTCTGTACAGCCTCTGCGGCATAAGAAAGGATTATTCCGTCCCTCAGCGGGTCTGCAAGCACAAACTGCCTTTCTCCGCTCTGCCTTACTCCGAAGAAATCTCCGGGCCCCCTAAGCTGCATATCTTGGCTCGCAATATAGAATCCGTCATTTGAGCCGCCTACTATATCAAGCCTTTTCTTTATTTCACCGCCTTGCTTTCCGGCCATGAATATACAGTATGACTGGCTCTCTCCCCTTCCGACTCGTCCTCTTATCTGATGGAGCTGCGCAAGTCCGAACTGCTCGGCGTTTTCAATAAGCATCACTGTCGCGTTAGGTACGTTCACGCCCACTTCTATAACCGTCGTTGAAACAAGAATATCCGTTTCCCCCGATGCAAAGCCGTCCATTATTTTCTGCTTTTCCGCCGGCTTCATTCTACCGTGCAGGGCTTCAATTTTTATATCGCCGCCAAGAGATTCCCTCAGCTCCTCGACATATGTCTCAACGGCGGCGGCGGTTATCTTGTCGCTTTCCTCTACAAGCGGACAGATCACGTAAGCCTGATGCCCTGCTGAAATTTCTTTGACAAGGAATCTGTTCACAGACTCTCTCATGGATTTATCCGCCACACAGTTCTTTACCGGTTTTCTTCCTGACGGAAGCTGCCTTATTGCCGATATGTCCATATCTCCGTAAAGCATTAAAGCGTAGGTTCTTGGAATCGGCGTGGCGCTCATAAGCAGCAGATGCGGATTTTCCCCCTTCAGGGTTATCGCCTCTCTTTGTTTTACGCCGAATCTGTGCTGTTCGTCCACTACCGCCAGAGCGAGCGACAAAAATTCCACGCCCTCCTGAATTGCAGCATGAGTGCCGACGACGATCAGCGCCTCTCCGCTTTTTATCCTTTCATACTCCGCTTCCTTCTGTTTTTTTGTCAGCGAGCCGGAAAGGAAAGCTGTTTTAACGCCGAATTTTGAAAAAATACGGTTAAAATAATCGTAGTGCTGTTTTGCAAGCACCTCTGTAGGCGCAAGTATGCACGCCTGTTTCCCTGCAAACGCAACAGCCGACATCGCGATCAAAGCGACGGCGGTCTTTCCTGAACCGACGTCTCCCTGCAAGAGCCTCTGCATGATTTTATCCGACGCCATATCTTTAAAAATGTCTTCAACCGCTTTTTTCTGGTCGTCCGTCAGCTCGTAACCCAGTTCCTCTATAAGCCTGTCGCACTCGGGAGACGGCTGGATAACATTGGTATTTTTCTGCTCCGTAACGCCCTTCATTCTCCGCATATTAAGCAGAAAGAAAAAGAACTCATCAAACACCAGTCTTGAAAGCGCGCCCGTAAGGCTTTTTTCATCCTTCGGAAAATGAACGGCGCTCAAAGCCTCGCGAAGACCCTGAAGCTCGTACTGCTTCTTCAATTTCTGCGGCAGATAGTCTTTAATCGGAGCCTCGTTAAGAGCCTTTTTTACAGAAGAGCTCACCGCATTCTGGGTAAGTCCCTCGCATACGGGATAAACCGGCTTTAAGGACTTAAGCATTTCCGCATATTTTTCTTTGGTAAAACATTCGGGCTGTATCAAAGCCTTGGCGCTTCCTCTTTCCTTTACCTTGCCTCTGAATATCTTTCTGTCTCCGAATTTGACAGACTTTCTCATAAAAGGCGCATTGAACCACTTGACCGTAATCCTTCCGGTATCGTCCATTATAACGGCTTCGGTTATTTTATATCTTCCTGCCACAGTAAATTTAGGCGTGGAATAAACCGTCCCTTCGACGCTGACAAGCTCGCCGTCGGAGCATGATGAAATCGGAACAGGATAAGCATAGGTTTCATAGCGGAAGGGATAATGGCAGAGCAGCTCGCCTACAGTGTTTACTCCTATTTTGGCAAACGCCGCGGCAGTCTTATCTCCTACTCCCTTAATTGATTTTACGCTGTCAATTGGCTCAAGCATTATTTACGCTCCTGAATGTTCGTGTTTTCTTACGCTCAAAACTGTTTAGCGCTCCACCCGTTATTTTCCTAAAAATAATGACAGCATGGGAACAAGCCTCATGCTGCCACTAAATTAATAAATTCTATTCAACAGACATAATGTAGTAATATACAGGCTGTCCGCCCTCATGGACCTCTACGTCAAGGAAATCGTATTCCTCTGTTATTCTGCCTGCAAGCGCTTCAGCCTCTTCCTCGGTAATTCCCTCGCCGTAATATACGGAAACAAGCTCCGCCTCACCCTCGGAGACAAGCTTCTTAACTGTCTCGAACGCAGTTTCTGAAATGTCCTGCCCGACAGCCGCAATGTTTTTATCCCCGATTCCCATGATGTCGTTCACATGAATGTCAAAGCCGTCAATCGAGGTGTCCCTGACCGCATAAGTTACCTGACCTGTTTTTACAAGCTTCATGCCTTCGGTCATCGTGCTTTCGTTGTTCTCAGGCGACTCGCCGTCAAGGAAATTTATCATGGCTGATATGCCCTGAGGAATGGTTTTTGAAGGAATCACAATGACATTTTTGTCCTTCGTAAGCGCCTTTGCCTGCGAGGCTGCAAGTATAATGTTGCTGTTGTTAGGAAGAATGAACACATTATCGGCATTAACTGCCTCAATGGCTGTGAGCATATCCTCAGTGCTCGGGTTCATCGTCTGGCCGCCCTCTATGATATAGTCGACTCCAAGCCCTCTGAAAATCTCGTTCATTCCGTTTCCGATCGAAACGGCAATAAATCCGTTTTCCTTTTTAGGCATCGGCTTATCCTCTTTTACAGGCTCCGCAGGCTTTTGGGAAATTTCGGAACTCTTAATTACTCTTTCGTTGTGCTCCTCACGCATGTTGTCGATCTTCATGCTGGTAAGCTGACCGTAGGTAAGAGCCTTCTGTATGGCAAGACCCGGATCGTTGGTGTGCACATGGACCTTTACCACGTCATCGTCAGCAACGCACACAATCGAATCTCCTATTGATTCAAGATATGCCTTAAACTCAAGCTCCTGCGGCATCAAAAATTCCTTCTCAAGCATTATTATAAACTCAGTACAATAACCGAATTTAATATCTGCGGTAGAAATCGAATCATTGGCAGCGCCTTTAGGAGCCGACGAAGCCTTTGACGTTCCCTCCTGCTCAAGCACAATTTCCTCATCGCCGTTTATAAAGGCGTCCCTTACTCCCAAAAGTATCTCAACCAGTCCCTGTCCGCCGGAATCCACGACTCCCGCTTCTTTAAGAACAGGCAACAGCTCCGGAGTGTTTTCAAGAGCAGCCTGCATTGCTTCGATAATATGCGCTCCGAACTCCTCAAAGCTTTCGGCTTCCCCGTAAATCTCTTCTGCTTTTTCAGCTCCTGCTCTTGCTACCGTGAGTATCGTTCCCTCCTTAGGCTTCATTACAGCCTTGTAGGCAGTTTCAACAGCCCTTGCCGACGCAGTCTTTACTGTCTCAATGTCAAGCTCGTCACACTCGCCGACAACCTTGCAGAAGCCTCTTAAAAGCTGTGAAAGTATTACTCCTGAGTTTCCTCTTGCTCCCCTCAGAGAGCCGCTGGAAATCGCTTTTGCAAGCTGATTCATGCTCGGATTTTCAAGCTTCTGAACCTCTTTTGCAGCCGAGAGAATCGTAAGCGTCATGTTTGTTCCCGTGTCACCGTCAGGTACGGGAAAAACATTCAACTCGTTAATCATTTCTTTTTTTGCTTCAATACGCCTTGCCCCTGCCAGAAAAAACCTCTTTAAGAGCTGTGCATCAATAGAACTCAGTGCCACCTTGCTTTCCTCCCATGCCTAGTCAATAATGCGTACGCCTTCGACATAAATCTTAATCTTGTTAACCTTAAGACCGGTAAAATCTTCAACCTTATACTTTACATTCTGTATAAGGTTCTCACAAACAGCCTTAATACTGACACCGTAAGCCACTATAACATGGAACTTAATATTGATTTCGTTGTTTATGACCTCAACATTGACTCCGTGTGTCAGACTTTCTTTATATAACAGCTTTGCCAGCCCGTCCTTCATGCTTATTGATGCCATACCGACAATACCGAAGCACTCAACCGCAGCTGAACCTGCGTACTTTGCAATAACATTGGAATCGATGGAAACCTCTCCCACATTTCTCATTAATGTACCATCCATATAAACCTCCAATCTGCCGCCTGCGACGGTAACGTCTGCGACGTATAAAAAATAGTTCTTAAATCATTATACCCTTCATAAGTAAATTAGTAAAGTAACTTTCTTATTCAGTGTGCGTTAAACGCAGAAATGAGGAACCATGCGTAAAATGTGCGGCTTTATTCTGCTGTGGATTGCAATAGGCATGATGCTTATGCTCCTTATAAGAAACATGTTTCTTGGGCTTTTTATCATCGTGCTCTGCCTTGTTCTGGGCTATAACCTTTTCTGCAAGCCTTAGCAGACCTGTCAGGCAGCTTATACCTTAAAACGAAAAAAGGGTGTCATGTTACAGACGTAACGACACCCATATTTGTTTCGCAGTACAAAACATTATGCTCTTTCAACCTTACCTGATCTCAAGCAGGATGTACAAACGTGCATCTTCTTTGCTCCTCCGTTGACCTTAACCTTAACGGATTTAACGTTGGACTTCCATTCTCTGTTAGCTCTGCCGGAAACCTGACTTCTTGTTATACTGATCTGTCTTCCGAAAAGTGCGCCCTTTCCGCAAATATCACATTTTGCCACTGGTCTAGCACCTCCTTACTATATATAATAGTCCTTCAAGACCTAAACGATGGTATTCTAACATAAATATACATTAAATGCAAGCATATTTTTATTAAATCGCATCCGTGACGGGTTTGTCCGTTTTTTATCGGTAAATACCGCCGGAACGCCGCCGTTTAAGCTAAAATTATACTTCTCAGGATTTTACTTCTCCGTGTTTTTCTTTTCTTCGTCAAAAACCGGCTTTTCGCACTGAGCGTTTACGGCTTCTCTTGCGACCTCATCTACTATTTCGTCAAGGTTGTCGCCATTTTTCAGCTTTTTAATCTTTTTTATGATTTCAGGAATAAGGTCTATGCACTTTGTAAGAGCGTCCTGTTCTTTAACGTTAAGCAGTCTTATATCCTGCCCCTGAATGATGATTACGCTGTTGGCAGTCATTTTACCGCCCAGTCCGCCGCCTGCCTTGTTCTTTACTTCCTTATTGAAAGCGCCGCCGCCCACGCCGAAAGTAACGTCTACGAGCGGTATCAGAATCGTTCCGTTAGGAAGGGTTATCGCATCTCCTACCACCGTCTTGGAATCAATGTAGGTCTCCATACCCTTAAATAAGCTTCCCAACATCTCATTAAAACCGTTTGCTGCCATTGTTATCCTCCTTCAGACAATTTAACTTTTTGTTTGTTCTCCCTGTCCCTAAAGCAGACCGCCGACACAGCCGCTAAATCTGCTTTAAACAGTCTATGTTCTCAAGAGTCGTATCCTTCAGACTCAAAACATTCTTGATAAACCTTCTGACCTGTTTTCTTATTATAACGTCGATTGCGATGTATGCAATACGCCCCAGGAATATCCTTCCCGAAAGCGAAACGTCAGCTTCAAGAGTTTTTTCCGAAAAATCAGGCGTTATGTCAAGGCTTTCACAGTATAATCCGTAAAACGCCGAAATCGCTGCCAGCGCATATCCTGTCTTCGACGGGTCGTCAAAGCCAAAGGTAATGCTGCCGTTGAGCTTTCTGGGACGTATGTGGCAAATCAGCTTGATTATATCCTTTTTCAGGACGTCAAAGGCGTACTTCGTGGATTTTCTCTTAAAAAAAATCTCAACCTCGTCCTTTTCCTTTCCGCATATATCAAGGGCTTTCTTGATTCTTGCCGAAAGCCTGTCTATTTTCTGCTGAACAGTCTCCTTTTCCTTCTCATCTGCTCCGGCGTTCAAATTTTCTTCAGTTTTTTCCGTTGAAGCATCAGTCTCTGTTACGCTTTCCGCAAGTCCAACTGCTTTACCGGCTGTATTTTCCGCAGCCTCAACCGCTTTACCTGCCGTATCTTCCGCAAGCTTAACCGCTTCATCGGCCGTATTTTCCACAGCCCCTGCCACGGCTTCAACACTTTCCTTCGCATCAGACTTTACAGCCTCTGCCGCCCGTTTTGTTTCCTTCTTTACGTCTTTTTCAACGCTTTCCTTCTCCGCCTTAGGAAAAATGCGTTTTCCAAACAGTTTTACCGCAAACTCAGGTTTTTTGTCTTTGTACGAGACGTCCGCACCGATAAAAAGCAGCCACTTAATCTTTGCAAGGACGCATATATCCCCATTTGATGCTTTTACAGACGCGCTGTACTTTATCGGCGCCGCAAGTATAACAATAACGAGAAGCAGGATAATCCCCAGTATAACTAAGACAATTATGCCTATTATCATTAAAATTTTCAGAAGTATATCCATCTTTTCTCCCGATTTTATGCTTCCAAGCAATCATGCTGATTCAGCATACATTCCATAAATTCAGGCGAAGAAATTTATGTCGCCAAAACATATTTTCCGGCCTTTAATCAAACTCCTTCCAGAACATTCTGAGCGAAGCCGTTTTTTCCGCCTTGTCGCCGCAATGGTCAAGCGTAAATCTTACATAGTTCATGACCTCCGTATGAGACACAAAGAAAACAGGGAGCTCTTTAAGCACGGACGCCATCATGGCTCTTTTTACCTGTCTGTCTTTTCCTTCAAATTCTTTTTGAAGATTCTCTACGAGTTGAATTCCTGTTTCTTCTATTATGTCTGCGCTGCACTCGGTCCTGTCGGTACTGTCCTCTATTTCTGCGAAATCGGATGTTGACATCAGCTTGCCTGCAAGCGTTAAATCACGGTATATTTCAGGATTCAGCTTATCAAGCTCATCTTTAACAGATTCAAGCCTTCCCTCAGATGCCGCCACCCTTGCAACAAGCTTTTCCGGCTTTCCCTCAAGAGATGCAAAAACCCTGTCTGCGCCCTCTGTGTCAACCCGGATAAAATCACCCTGTTGACCGGCTTCATGCTTAAAAGCATCCGTCACCTCGTTTATCACACCCTCAAGACGTTCCTTTAGCGACAGCTCCTGCGGAACATACTTTTTTACTAAATGATATGTGTACAGAGAGTTTATCAGAGTCTGCATCGCAATGCAGAATTCCGTTGAAACGTTCAAAGCCTCGCTCACTGAAGCGAGCCGCTCTTCAAGACCGTCAAAGGTCTCCTTGTCTATCTCCTTATAGTTTACCTTAAGAAACGGTTCCTTAAACTGTTCAAACTCTTTAAAATACTCTTTGTTTTCAGGCTTATAAATTCCCGCTGCCGAAAGAATCATATAAACAAATCCCTTAAGGGATTCTCTTTCAGCGCCCTTATAAACCGAGAGGCTTTCTCTGATAAGCTCAAAGAATCTTTTACTTGTCATTCTCACCGGAAGCTGGGAAATCATCTCTTTTATTCTGAGATTGACCTCCATGTTGTCCTCGGATTCAAAAACAAACTGCAAAAGCCTCCTTGCTTCTTCGTCATTGTCAATTTCGGGAAGATCGTCCTCAAACTTAAGCTCAGCCCTGTTTAAAAGATACTCATGGATATTAAACCAATCTATATATGCGGTAAGAACATCCATGCGCCCCACGACTTCCCTTCTTATTCTGTCAAGAAGCGCAACCGTGCTTTCTGAGCCTTCATCCTCCTGATAAAGAGCCTCGGCTGCCTTAAGTACGGCATCCATTATCTCCCTTCCGTTTTCGGCATATGCCAGCTCGCAGTCGTAAAACTGCTCATAGGTATTGTAAAAATCCATCGCAAAATTTAAAATTGCAAGCTCTGCATACTCTTCTGCCAGCGCCTCTGCCGCAGCAGGAATCTTTTTTTCGCTCATTACGGCCTCCATCAGTTATCCTTCTGCTCATGCACGACATGCGTGTGAGTGTAAAGGTGTTCCATGCAATATTCGTAATTTCCGTCGCATTTTGAACAGAATCTGAATTCCAAGTCATCTCCGTCAAGCTCCGTTCTTCCGCATACCGCACATTTGTGTCTTGTAATGACCTGCCTTCTGGTTCCGCCTGAACCGTTTCCCTGTCCGTATCCGGAATTACTGTAATTTCCGTAAACTCCGCTCATATAGTCCTGAGTAAACTTTCTGCGCCTTCTTGCGGCGGCAGGCGTTTTTCCCTTACGCTTAAGCACCGTAAGATAGAAAAGCAGAAAATTCATCAGTGAAACCATAAGCAGAATAAGGCTGCAGACTCCAAGAACCACGCTGGCGTTTAAGAACACGTCGACAACGCCGTAAATTTCCACCGCAATATAGACGTAAGCCAGATACTTTACCTTTATCGGTATTATGAAGAACAGCAGGAACTGAACATCAGAATAAATCGTTGCAAATGCAAGGAACATGGACAAGTGTATATAGTGCAGGCTAATCGGCACCGACAGATGAAGCGCTCCGTGCGTCCACAGAAGAATTATGATATAAATCAGCACGGCGGCAAGAATGTTGAAAAGCACTCCGCTGAAATAGAATACGTTAAATTTAAAGCTTCCCCAGTTTGCCTCAAGCGAGTTTCCTATCATGTAGTAAAGATATACTGCAATCAGCATGAAAAAAATGTTTGTGTCAAGGGGCTGTATAAGAAAGGTAACTATTCTCCAAATCTGCCCTCTTAAAATCATGTCGATGTCGAATGAGAAATAAAGGGAATAAAGGTCTACTCCCCTTGTAGCGCTTATCATTGCAACAAAAAAGCCAAGTATATAGAGCATCACTACATACTTCATGAGGTTTCTTATCGCATATTTTCCATACTTGCGTTCAAGCTTGTCCAACATAGTCAAGATCCTCCCAAGCGGACTCAAACTATCTTTCATTATAATTGTGATTGAGTCTAATGTAAATCTTTTTTTGCTTATTTAGCAGGATTTTTATAAAAAGAATTTAAATCGGCTTAACATGTTAAATCAGAAATAAACGTTTTATTATACGTATCACCGCTTAAAATAATTGAGCCCCAAGATTTAATTTATTGTCATTTAACGTGTAAATGTGTTATACTAGCCAACGGGTACGGTTTTTAGGTAAAGTCTGAAAATTTGTAAACAAAATCCCGATATGCGAAAGAAAGCCTGATAAAAAGAGGCGGCTTACCGCATAATCATAATAATTGAAAAGGCGGCTCACCGCACAATCATAATAATTGAAAAGGCAACTTACCGCACAATCGTTATTTTAAAAAGGAGGAAAGCGTCATGGCATTTGACGGTTTTGTGATTTCATGCCTTGCAGACAGTCTCAGGAGCTGTCTCGTGGGAGGCAGAATAACCAAGATAAGCCAGCCTGAAAAAGATGAAATCATTCTGACAATCAAAAACTACGATGTCTACAGGCTTGATATTTCCGTAAACGCTTCTCTCCCTTTGGTATGCCTGACTGATGAAACCAAGCCTGCGCCGCTGACCGCTCCCGGCTTTTGCATGCTGCTTAGAAAGCATCTAAACAACGCAAAAATCATTGATATCGTCCAGCCTAACATGGAAAGAGTCATCATGTTAAAAATTGAGCATTTGGACGAAATGGGCGATTTAAAAGAAAAATGGCTTATTGCAGAGCTTATGGGCAAGCACTCCAACATCATATTTACCGACGAGAGCATGAGGATAATAGACTCAATAAAGCATGTTTCGCAATTTGTAAGCTCTGTAAGAGAGGTTTTGCCGGGCAGGGATTACTTTATCCCAAAGACAACGGACAAGACTGACGCCCATGAATCTGATTATAAAAGCTTTTGCAGCGCCGTAAGGAGCAAGCATTGTGAGGTTTTCAAGGCTCTGTACTGCTCGTACACGGGCTTTTCTCCTTTGATCGCAAATGAGATATGCAAACGGGCGGGGGTACCCTCTTCCGAAAATACCGATGCTCTTACAGAGGACGCCCTCAGTTCGCTTTATGAAATTACGAAGCATATGCTGGATATGTCGGATAACGGCAAATACTCTCCCGTCATAATAACAAAAAATTCAGAGCCTGTTGAATTTTCCTGCTTTCCTCTGACCGTCTACAGTGAGGAGAGCTTTGAAACCGTGGAATACAACAGCATTTCCGAGGTTCTTACCTCCTTCTACAGCATGAAGGAGAAGCTTTCAAGAATAAACCAGAAATCCGCCGCGCTTAGAAAAAACCTCTTAACGGCGATAGAAAGAGTCTCAAAGAAATATGACCTTCAGCTTGCGCAGCTTAAGGACACCGAAAAGCGTGACAAATTCAAGGTTTACGGAGAGCTGATTACCGCCTACGGCTATTCGGTGCCCGAAGGCTCAAAAAGCATGAGCTGCATTAACTACTATGACGGAAAGGAAATTACGATTCCTCTCGACCCGACTATTCCTGTTCTTGCCAACGCCAAAAGATATTTTGACAGATACTCCAAATTAAAAAGGACAAACGAAGCTGTCGCCGAGCTTTTAAAAAAGACCTCTGAGGAACTGTACCACTTAAAATCCATACAGAATTCTCTTGATATGGCTCTGTATGAGGGCGACTTGGCGGATATCAGGCGCGAAATGGCTGAATACGGCTATATCAAAAAAAATTCTGACGAGCGGAAAAATCTCAAATCAGGAAATACATCTAAAGCCGGAAGAAGCGGAAAAAACAGGGAGCTTAAATCAAAAAATCACTCCTCGCCGCTCCATTACAGGACTGATGACGGCTTTGATTTATACGCAGGCAAAAACAATTACCAGAACGACGAAATAACCTTTAAGCTTGCCGACGGAGGCGACTGGTGGTTCCACGCCAAAAACGCTCCCGGCTCTCACGTTATCTTAAAAACAGACGGTAAGGAAATACCCGATAAGGTGTTTGAGCAGGCGGCGGCTCTTGCTGCGTACTACTCTTCGCAAAAGGACAGCGGAAAGGTAGAAATCGACTACCTGCAAAGAAAAAACGTCAAGAAACCGAACGGCTCCAAGCCCGGCTTTGTCGTTTACTACACCAACTACTCTATGGTTGCCGCTCCCGATATCTCCTCTCTCACCGAGGTTGCAGGAGATTAAAGCAGGCCGACAGGTTGACCGTCTGCACCGAAAAAGATATACGATTAAAAAAACAGCTGTTTACAAAAGGCTTGCTTTAAATTAGAATTAAACCTGAACGGTAATGCAATACATTTTATACGAAAGGAATACACATGATTTCATCTGACTATCACGTCCACTCTTCATTTTCAACCGACAGCGACGCTCCCCCCAGTGAGGTCTTAAACGCCGCCGTAAGTCTCGGACTTAAATCTGTCTGCCTCACTGACCATATGGACTGCGAATGGCCCGAGGATCCTGAACTTTTTATTTTTGATACGGATGAATACTTTAAAGCCCTCACTAAATTAAAAGAGGAATATAAAGACAGGCTTGATTTGCGAATCGGAATGGAGCTTGGTCTAAGAAGTGAGCCTGACGTTTATGCTTTTCTTTCGGAAAGCTACAAAAAATATCAGGATATGCCTTTTGACTTTATTATCGGCTCAACCCATGTTTTCGATTACGGAGACCCATACTACACTAAATTCTGGGAGGATAAGAATCCCGACAGCGTGGTAAACTCCTTTTACGAATCGACTCTGTTTAACGCCTCCCATTATGACTGCTACGACGTCTACGGACACATCGACTATATCACAAGATACCTTCCTGACGGCTGCCACTATGAGCAGTCACGTTATGCTGAACTAATTGAAGCAATCTTAAAGGCAATAATTAACGGGAACCGCGGAATCGAGATAAACACAGCTTCTCTTACAAAGGGCTATGCCGACGCCAATCCCAACGCTTCTGTAATAAAGCTTTATAAAGAGTTGGGTGGTGAAATCATTACTGTGGGAAGCGATGCCCACTCTCCCGAAAACCTGACGGCACATTTTGACACGGCAGCTACGATTTTAAAGGATTGCGGATTCAAGTACTATACTGAGTTTGTAAACCGCAAGCCTGTATTTTTGGAACTGTAGAGCAAAGCATAAAAACGGTGCAGAACCTTTAGAGGCGCTGCACCGTTTTTTATATGAAAGCAGTTTGAATGAGCCTTTTTACCGGCATGAACCGCTAAGCCCTTGAGCTTTCCCTCATCTGTGCGATTACAATTTTAAGCTCGTCAACCGCCCTGTCGATTTCCTCAATTTTGTTATCATTCCCTATTGTAAATCTTACGCTTGCCAGTGCGAGCTTTTCCTCAAGTCCGAGCGCTTCAAGAACGTGAGACGGCGCCTCGGAAAAAGCGCTGCACGCCGAACCGCTGGAAGCGCACACGCCTGCGGTATCAAGCATAAGAGGTATTGAACCCTCGTTTATTCCTGCAAAGCTGAAATTTACATTGCCCGGAAGTCTTTTGGCTCTTATGGCATTTTCTACCCTGCCCGTATCTACTCTGCTTCCGTTTAGCCTGCACTCAGGGATTTCGTTCATAATTCGGTTTATCATATGGTTCCTGAGCTTGCTTACATAAATAAAGTTATCGTTCATGTTTGCGGCCGCTTCCTTCGCTGCGGCTGCAAAGCCAACGATTCCTGCAACATTTTCCGTTCCTGCACGAAGTCCAAACTCCTGCTCTCCCCCATGAAGGAGGCTCTCGATTCCCGAACCCTTTCTTACATAAAGCGCGCCGACTCCCTTCGGTCCGTGAATCTTATGCGAGCTCATACTCATAAGGTCAATTTGCAGTTTGTTTACATCAATGGGAATCTGCCCAAATGCCTGAACCGCATCTACGTGGAAAATCTTTCTGTAGTATGCGGCTATATTCCCGATTTCCTCTATCGGTTCAATCGTTCCGATTTCATTGTTCGCATACATTATGCTTATCATTCTGGTTATTCTGCTGATATTGCTTTGGAGCTGATATAAATCAACCGTTCCATACCTGTCTACATTTATATACTTAACAAAAAAGCCCTCTTTTTCGAGATATTTACAGGTATTGATTACGGCGTGATGCTCTATTTTAGAGGTTATTATCTGGCTTTGACGGCCTGCGCCAGCATACATAGAACCCTTTATTGCAAAATTATCCGATTCCGTACCGCCTGATGTGAATATTATCTCCTCAGGGGCAGCTCCGATAACTCCAGCAATAACGGCTCTTGCCTCCTCCACTGCACGTCTGCACTCCATTGAGGAGGCGTAATTGCCCGACGGATTGGCATAATTCTCAACCATATAAGGCAGCATTGCTTCTAGCACTTTTTCGCTGCACCTTGTCGTCGCAGCATTATCTAAATAAATACAGTCGTTCATGGTACTGCCGGAAATCAATTTACTATATTATATGCTTTACTTCCGTTTTGGACTGAAAATATTATCCGCTTACATTTTTTCCGTCTTTAAAACATATATTTTACTTGAAAACTGCATTTTTCAAACGGCTGCATCAGAAATATGAAAAAGAAAATACTTCTCGGAACAATAATCCTCACCGTAGCAGGGCTCATATCCCGTGTCATCGGCTTTATGTATAAAATATTTCTTGCCAAATCCATGTCGGCGGAAACAATGGGGCTTTATCAGCTTGTTTTCCCTGTTTATAATGTGTGCTTTACCCTTTTTGCATCAGGAATACAGGTAACGGTTTCAAAGATGATTGCCGAAGTAAAGGAATATCCGGCTAAGAAATCCGCACTGCTGAAGCTGTCCTGTCTGGTTTCCGTTATAATTGCGACAGTGCTTACAATATTTATCAGCAGCAACGCAGGATTTGTCGCCCGTGTTTTCGTTAAAGAGGAAGCAGTTGCACCGGGGCTTCGCATACTAAGCTATGCCTTTCCGTTCTGTGCGGTAACATCAGTCATAAACGGTTATTTCTACGGAATGAAGAAATCCGGAATTCCGGCGGCAAGCCAGCTTATCGAGCAGACGATAAGAGTAGGGCTTGTCTTTATCGTTGCAAGCGTTTACACCGACGACGGCGTAGTTACATGCGAGCTCGCTGTGCTTGGCATGCTTGCCGGTGAAATCGCATCCTGCATATTTAACGCAATAAGTCTTGCGGCAGAAAAGAAACAGCCTGTTCAAACAACGGAAAGCGTCCGCTACAGCGGAATTCTGTCAAGATTTGCAAAAATGAGCATTCCCCTGACTCTAAACAGATTCGTGTTAAGCCTGCTTCACAGCTTTGAAACCATCATTTTGCCTCTCCTGCTTGTAAAGTCGGGAAACACTCGCGAAGAAGCTCTCGCGACCCTCGGCATTTTAAACGGAATGACGATTCCGTTTCTCGTTTTTCCGTCGGCAATAACCAGTTCAATATCAATTCTCCTTCTCCCGACAATTTCGGAGGCACAGTGCAAGGGCAGGCTCTCCGTTTGCAGACAGGCTACGGCTCTGGTTCTTAAATATTCGTTTATCTTAGGTCTTGCGTGCTTCGGCATTTTCAATGTCAGCGGTCTGAAGCTCTGCTCTATGATATTCGGAAACGAAACATCGGGGCAATATCTTATCATACTTTCCTTTCTTTGTCCGATGATGTACATGTCAGCCACTGTTCCAAGCATCATAAACGGTCTTGGAAAGCCGCTTATTACCTTCAGAAATTCCTGCATAATAAATATTGTTCAGATAATACTGCTTGCGGTTTTCATTATCAATTTTGGAATCAAGGGCTATTTTATAACAATGTTTATTACGCAGTTTATCCAGCTTTATCTGGACGTTTACTCCTTAAATCACGAAAGAATGTTTAAAATGGACGTCAAAAACTCGATAATCATACCCGGACTCCTTGTCGGGCTTCTGATTCCGATTTTTAATGCAATACTCAGCAAGATATCAGGTCACTTTGGAGGACTTACGGGAATCTGCATAACAGTCCCTGCCTTTTTGCTGTTTTATGCAGTTCTGCTTGTGACGGTCAAGGTGATAAGGAAAAGCGATTTTGCGTAATGAGTTAACTAATAAACATTCTAAGCTATACAATAAATACTATACGGCTTCAAATAAGCTCGCATCGGCTCGCGCCGAAACGCTTCTGTAAACGGTGCAGTTTTAATAAAAATGAACATTCGATGCATTGGGCTTCCATATGCGAAGTTTTTTTGAAATAATCGACTGCTCGGTATTAAAAATCCCTCGAAAGGACTTTTTTCAGCAAAAATACAAGTTTGAATACCAATAATAAATTTGTTATGCTATAATGTCCTCAAGCAATACCGCCGATTTTGCCGGCTTATATTTGCGAGTAGAACATTATGAGAAAGAAATCATCAGGTTTACTGCTTGACGCCGTCTGCTTTTTAATCGGCTGCGCCGAATCACCGGCAAAGACGGCCGGCGGCACAGGCAAAAGATAACGGAGGTGAATAATTGTGTTTTGCGGAAATTGCGGAAAAAAAATTCAAGAGGATTTTAAGATATGTCCTTATTGCGGAAAGGCAATCTCTCACTCGACAAGCAGTGTGCCGGGCGATTTAACCGCACCTGCTGCGCCTGTACAAGCGGCGGCGAACGTTACGGCTAGACAGACCGCGCCTGTTACGCCTGTGCAAGCGGCGGCGAACGTTACGGCTGAACAGACCGTGCCTGTTACGCCTGTGCAAACGGCGGCGAACGTTACGGCTGAACAGACCGCGCCTGTTACGCCTGTGCAAGCGGCGGCGAACGTTACGGCAGAACAAACTGTGCCTGTTACGCCTGTGCAAGCGGCGGCAAACGTCACGGCCGGTACTCCTCAAGGGTACTATCAGCAGAATGTACAATCGGGGTACGCATATTCTGCACCTGTCAATGTTAAGAAAAAGACTCACCCGCTTTCAGTTATTCTGTTAGTTGTCGGCTTGCTTTGCATAGCGGGTGCGGCGGTTTTGGTTTTTATGAATCGCGGACTATTTTTCGAAAAATCAAATGTAGAAGAAATCACAGAAGATTCCGTTTTGCCGTGTTCGTTTGATGTTTCTTTACTCTACCTAGGCGAACCTGTACGAACTACCAAATACACGCTTTCGCGTGAAGACGACCGGAAGATGCTGAATGATTTGAATAAGCTTATGAAACCATTGAGAAATAATAACGTGGAGATAGACTCTTCGGTGTTTGTTTTACCGCCGATGAAAATCACCCTTGATGAAGACGCAGGGTCTGAATATCCTTCTTATGCATATCATCTTGAAGATCTTGAAGATGCGCGTTTCAATGTCATTCTTAACAGATCGCTTTATGATTTACAAACGAGTTATAGTTATGAGTATAACATAGGCGACAACATGCCAAGGTTTTTCTTTTTTTCTTATGACAGCGACGGTGATGTTTGGTTTGAACCGTACCCTGTTGATAAAATAACAGAATTTGACGAAAACAGACAAAGTCAGCCGTTTGCGATCGTTGACATGGACAATTTACTAAACCAACTCAACATTTCTCCCCAACAGATGGCTCGATTCATGGATTAAGAAGGAGGGATAATATATGAAAAAGAATACACCCCCTATGGGTCAGTATCCGCAGGATAATGCAAGAAAAAGAGTAAGTCCGCTCTCGGTAATTATTGCGTTGATCGGAGTGCTTTGTCTGGCGGCGGCGTTAGTTTTGCCTAAGTTTTTAAAGAAAAGCGTTGCTGATACAGACTGGGAAAGTTCTCCTGATACAGAAAAGTATTCGTTTTTGGTTACTATAACGAACGATGACGCAAACAATCCGTTTCAGCCTACATCTCATTTTTCGGTTTCATATGAAAACACGGACGAATGGCTGGATATGGTGACGGAGGCTCTTGCCGATGAGGTGCCGAGCGGCACAGGCGAATTAAATTCGGAAATTTTCGTTGTACCGCCGATGAAGATTACTATTGACAAGACGGCAAGCAGGATTTTCAAAATTTACCCCCACACAGTTGATGCCACACAGGTGAAAGTTTGTTTAAATCATTCGGTTGAAACCTCGGAAACTTATTACGACGAAAACGTTTACGGCTATCGACGGTTTTTCATTTTTACTTTAAACGATGACGGAGAGCTTGATTTGTTTCCTTTATTGAGCCCTTATAAGGTTCGGTTTGACGGAACTGAAAGCCCTGCGTTTGCCGTCGTTGACATGGACAAAATATGTAAGCAATTGGGAGTAGATCCGTCGACTGCGTTGTAGGACGTTCTTTAAAATCCTTGCAAAAGAGGATACAGACACATCGAAACTCCTTTTAAGATTACACAGCAAACTGTACGACATACAATAACATAAAGGGAGGCTTCTCAACCAAAGCCTCCCTTACATTTTACCCTTAATTCAATTATTTTATAATTCAATAATTTTACAATTAAATTACTTCTATAATTCAATTACTTCTAAAATTTAGTTACTTCTAATTTCATACAAATTCGACTAAACTTCAAGCCGTACTGTCTGAAATGCCTCTAAGGATATTAAACAGGATATGCCTTATTCTTTGTATCTGCGGCAGCCACGTCAACCTTCTTCTGCTGTGCCTGACGGTACTTAAAGAAATCCAAGGCAACCTGAGGGAAAAGCGCATAGGAAAGCACATCTTCCTCCTGCTGTATCCATTCCTTACATTCTTCTCTGAATTTCGGAAGCTGCGGCTCGATAAGATCCGCCGGCCTGCAGGTTATCGGCTTAACGTCGCCGATGCACTTTTTCTGGACCTCAGGATTGAAAGGCTTGATGGTCTGACCGAACTCGCCGGAAAGAATCTTCTTGGATTCCTTGGTAACCATCTTATAACGCTCTCCCTGAAGCACATTAAGGACTGCCTGTGTTCCGACAATCTGTGAGGAAGGAGTAACCAAAGGCGGTTCGCCGAAATCCTTACGGACACGAGGAACCTCTTCAAGCACAGCCTCATACTTGTCTTCTGCATGAGCCTCTTTAAGCTGAGAAACAAGGTTGCTGAGCATGCCGCCCGGAACCTGATACATAAGAGTCTTTATGTTTACTCCAAGCACCTTCGGATTGAGAAGACCGTTTGCAAGAACCTCTTCTCTGTAAGGACGGAAGTAATCGGCAATCTCAGAAAGAAGCTTCTGGTCGAGCCCTGTGTCATACTCCGTTCCCCTGAATGTTTCAACCATAACCTCTGTCGCAGGCTGAGAAGTTCCAAGAGCAAGAGGCGACATTGCACAGTCTATAATGTCACAGCCTGCCTCAACAGCCTTGAGATAAGTCATTGCGGCAACACCTGAGGTGTAATGCGTGTGAAGCTGAATCGGAAGCGATGAGCCTTCCTTAAGAGCCTTAACAAGTCTGGTTGCCTCATAAGGAACAAGAAGGCCTGCCATATCCTTTATGCAGATCGAATCCGCACCCATGTCTTCTATTTTTCTTGCGGTTTCCTTCCAGTAATCCAGCGTATAAGCGTCTCCAAGCGTGTACGAAAGGGCTATCTGAGCATGACCGTTTTCCTTTTTGCATGCCTTCACAGCCGTTTCAAGGTTTCTGAGGTCATTGAGACAGTCAAAAATTCTGATGATATCTATACCGTTTGCAATTGACTTCTGAACGAAATACTCAACTACATCATCGGCATAATGGTTGTAGCCGAGTATATTCTGTCCTCTGAAAAGCATCTGAAGCTTTGAGTTTTTAAAGCCTGCTCTGAGCTTGCGGAGCCTTTCCCAAGGATCCTCCTTCAAAAATCTGAGACAGGCATCAAATGTTGCGCCGCCCCAGCACTCTACCGAGTGATAGCCTACCTTATCCATCTTCTCAACGATAGGAAGCATAAGCTCCGTAGGCATTCTGGTTGCAATTAAAGACTGATGTGCGTCACGAAGCACGGTCTCTGTTATTTTAACTCCCATTGTTGTTTACCTCCTTAAATTATTTATACTCCGAATACCGCCATGAACACGCCTGCCGCTACGGCTGTACCGATAACGCCCGCAACGTTAGGCCCCATGGCATGCATAAGCAGGAAGTTCGTAGGATCCTCTTTGGCGCCGACCTTCTGTGAAACTCTTGCAGCCATCGGAACCGCCGAAACTCCCGCAGAACCGATAAGAGGATTTACCTTTCCGTGCGTTGCCTTGCACATTATCTTTCCGAAAATAACACCGCCGGCTGTACCGAAAGCAAAGGCAACAAGTCCGAGTAAAACAATCTTGATAGTTGTTACCTGAAGAAATGCCTCGGCGCTTGTCGATGCTCCTACAGATGTTCCAAGAAGGATAACAACGATGTACATCATTGCATTCGATGCGGTTTCCTGAAGCTGTCTTACAACGCCGCTCTCCCTGAAAAGGTTGCCAAGCATAAGGCAGCCGATTAGAGGAGCCGTGTCAGGAAGGATAAGCACTACGACAACAGTTACGATAATCGGAAAAAGAATCTTCTCAAGCTTGGTAACAGGCCTGAGCTGTTCCATCTTAATCGCTCTCTCCTTCTTTGTCGTGAGGAGCTTCATTATCGGAGGCTGTATAATCGGTACAAGCGACATGTAGGAATATGCCGCTACCGCAATAGGCCCCATAAGCGCAGTCTGCCCAAGCTTGCCTGCAAGGAAAATCGACGTAGGTCCGTCAGCACCGCCGATAATTGAAACGGCTGCCGCCTGAGCGTCCGAGAAGCCAAACAGGATTGCAAGAATATATGCAGTAAAAATACCAAGCTGCGCAGCGGCTCCAAGAAGAAAGCTCTTAGGATTTGCAATAAGAGGACCGAAGTCTGTCATTGCGCCTACTCCCATGAAAATAAGGCAAGGGAGAATCGACCACTCGTCAAGCATAAAGAAATAATGGAGAAGCCCTCCGTTTGTATTGCTTACCTTGTGATAATTTGCACCTGAAACGGATATTCTTTCCACCATGCTGTCGTAGGATACGCTGTCCGGCTCAGCAACAATAATTACGGGATTTCCGTCAGCGTCCTTATACACATAGTACTCAAAAACCGAAGAGTCCTTAGCGTCTATTGAATTTTCCTTTACTTCGACCTCTGCACCCGTAAGGCTGTCCAAATACACCTTTTCATAATCTACTTCCTTCAACTCGCCGTCGATTTTATACTTCATTACGCATTTCCCGGATTCGTCGAACGTAATAGAAGCAATCTGTGAGTCTATTGAGTCTCCGTTCTCATAGTAAGCATAGGTAGTGCTAGGCTCCGCCATAATTGACGGATACATGTTGACCAAAAGCATACCGAATGCAATCGGAACCAAAAGCAGAGGCTCATAGCCCAACTTGATGGCAAGAAAAAGGAAGATAAAAGCTACAAGTATCATAACCCAGTTGCCCCAGTAAAGGGAAGCAAAACCGGAAGCTTTTGCAAGATACGATACTGTATCAATAATATAATCCATTCTTATTTTACCTCCATCGGATAGTTATAATCTTACACCGTGTAACCGGCAGCCGTTAGCCGGCAGCCGTTAAGCGTTAATCGCATGCCCGCAGTCCTGATATTGCCGACTGCTTATCGGCGGCCGATAAAGCTGCGATTAAAATTCGCTGACTGACAGTCAGTTCATTGTTGCAAGGACTTCTCCTGCCTCAACGGACTGCCCCACAGTTACATTAACAGATGCAAGAGTACCATCCTGAGGCGCCACAATCTCATTTTCCATCTTCATAGCTTCAAGGACAAGAATAACATCACCCTTCTTTACTGCTGCCCCTGCGGAAAGAACAGTCTTTAAAATCTTGCCCGGCATCGGAGCGTTTACCTTAACCGCTCCCTGTGCGCCGGCCGGAGCTGCCGCCTTTGGCGCTGCTTTCTTAGGAGCCGCTTTAGGCGCTGCCTGCGCAGGTGCTGCTGCGGTTCCCTCATTTTCCTCTACGCTGACCTCATAAACCGTTCCGTTTACGGTAATAGTATAATTTTTCATCTTAATATATCCTCCTGTCTTCAGGCATTCTGCCATCTTTGTTTATTTACCTTTCTGATTGAGCGAACCACAAGCCCGTCTTCCGGGACATAGCCGCCCGCCGCTTCTTCATATGCCTCGATAGCCGCTGTGATTACAGCAATGATTTCAAGGTCGTCTACGTTTTCTTCCTCCTCCGCAATGACCGGCTCAGACGCCGCTGCCGGTGCAGGCGCCGGCTTTTCAGCCTTTGAAGCAAGCTTGTTGATCATCTTAAAACAGCTTATTATGAAGCTGATAAGCAACAGCATGCAGAACACTATTCCGATTCCCAGAAGCGTGTTTAGGCCTGCCTGTGCCATTACGTCCGGATCCCAATTAATAAATGCTGCCACCGTACTCATAAAGCCACCTCACTACACCGTGCCATGCTTCTTAACAGGACGGTCTTCTCTCTTGGAATAAAGCATTTCAAACGCATAAATAAGCTGCTTCCTAACCTCTTCTCCCGTAATGATTGCATCTGCATAGCCTCTCTTTGCCGCGCTTTCAGAGCTTAAAAGCGTCTCTCCGTACTCCGCAGCCTTTTCCTTCCTGAACGCAGCCTTATCTGCGGCGGACTCAAGCTCTTCACTGTAAATAATCTGAACAGCGAGGTCTGCATCCATCGCCCCTATCTGGCTGTTTTCAAGCGCAAACACAAAATCCGCTCCTGTCGATTTGCTGTTAAAGGCAACATAGGCGCTGCCGAGCGCCTTGCCTGTTATTACGTTAATCTTTGGCACGGTCGCATTTGCAAACGAATAAGTCATTTTAGCGGCTGCAATTGAAATGTTCTTTGCTTCACCCATTGTAGCGGCATAGCCCGTTACATTAGTAAGCGTAAGAACCGGAATACTGAATGCGTCGCAGAATTTAACGAACTCCGCAGCCTTATAGCAGCCCTTTGTAGTAAGAACCGATTCAAACTTCTTAACCGTCTTGCCTTTTTCATCTTTAACCGCCGTACGGTTTGCAGCAACGCCTACAGTGCTTCCGTTAAGCTTAATAAAGCCGCACACCATGGCAGGTTCATATTCAGCCTTTATTTCAATAAATTCGCCGTTATCGGCAATATCCGTAATTGCTTCCTTAACGTCGTCAAGCTCGGAAACAAACGCAGGAAGTTCACGGTTTAAATCATCGCTGCATTCTGCGTCTGCATCGTCTTCATTGTTGAGAGGAAGATAGGATACCAAAGCGCGAATGCGGTTGATTGAGGCTTCTTCATCATTATCGGTAAAATCTACCGTCCCTGCCTCGGCAGCAAACGCAGCGCTTGCAGTATCGCACTTACCTGTATTATTCCCATCAATCGTGTTCGGGGCATTCACAAACAGCTTGCCGTCCTTTGTAATGAAAACAAAATCACTAAGTGCTGCAAGAACCGCACAGCCTCCTCCGCAGTTTCCGTATATTGCGGTAATCTGTGGAATAACGCCCGATGCAAGAGTCTGTTTTGCATAAATCGAACCAAATGCCTCAAGAGCATCTGTTGATTCCTGAAGTCTCATGCCTGCACAGTCGATAATTCCTATCACAGGGGCGCCCACCTTCATTGCCTTGTCATAAACGGATACGATTTTTTTTGCATGCATTTCGCCAACCGTACCGTTAAGAGCAGAAGCATCCTGACTGTAAACGTAAACAGGCCTGCCTTCAATCAAACCGTAGCCTGTTATTACGCCGTCACCAGGGGCATCCGTCTGCTGTAAGTTGAAGTCGGTGTTTCTTTTGGTCACCAATGCACCGAACTCAACAAAACTGTTGTCGTCAAGCAAGGTCGCTATTCTGTCCCTTGCCGACAATTTTGCTGTACTACTCATTTTCAGCCCTCCGTTGTTGCTTTATTTGTAAATTATTATTATCATAATTCAAATTTACACCGATTATCATTATACCTTGAAACTTCACATAAAACAACACAAAAAATAACATTTTATTGATTATTTTAACAATATTGAATCATAATAAACAGCAAAGCCTTTTACTCTGCGCGGCTAACGCAAAGCAAAAGGCTTTTAAATTATTTCATTCAAATCAGCGGCGCCGATTCAATCTTTTGATTAAACCTTTTCAGACCGATTCATTCCGAACCGCCGTCAATGTAATCGTTTAAGCTCTGTTTAATGTCACTGTAGTTGTAGCCGCTTCTGAGAAGAGAGGCAATAACCTTTGTAATCTTGTCCTGATTATTAAATTCGTCAGGATCAAGCTTCTTCCGCAGCAGCTTCGTTATCGCTTCGCATGCGACGTCCTTCTGGGAAATGCCGTCCCTTGCACGCTCCTCTTCAACCTTTTCAAACGCAGCCTGAATGTCCTTTCTGGAAACTCCCTTGAGCATAAGCTGGTTCTCAATGTATTTTCTGCTCTTTGTACTTTCTTTACTTCTGATGTAAGAACAGGCATAACGGACATCGTCAACGTAGTTGAAGCTTGAAACGTAATCGAGGATTGCGGAAGCGTCATCTTCGGAGTAACCCGCCTGAATTATTTTTCCCGTAAGGCCTGTCACAGTGTAATCGCGGTCGGAAAGCAGTCCCAGCGAATATCTTTTTCCGCGAGTCAGAACAGACTCATTAATCTTGATATAAGCATCTTCACTAAGGCTTATCGAAAGGTCTTCGGCTTTATCAGCGTCCTCAAGAAGAGCCTTTACCTGAGACAATGCGCCATACTCGCGGAGTTCGGCGTCGGTCAGAAAAAAGCTGTAATCACCGTCGATATAAAAGCTGTATTTGCGGCTTCCGCTGCGTTCTATCGCCGTTATCTTCATCTCTGTCTTTCCTTCTGCCAACCCTTTCTAATTTGCCGTAAAAGCTCAAACGGTTTCTGTTTCTCCGTGCGAAGCGGCTGCATCAGAAAAATCAACGGCTGGCATGTCATAAAGCTCTCTTACTTTATTCTCAATTTCATTCAGAAGCTCAGGGTTTTCTCTAAGATACGCCTTTGTATTTTCACGTCCCTGACCTATCTTCTGTCCGTTGTATGCGAACCATGCTCCGCTCTTATCCACAATATTGTTTGATGCGGCGATGTCAAGAATGTCTCCCTCCTTGCTGATGCCCTTTCCGAACATAATGTCAAATTCAGCTTCCCTGAAAGGAGGCGCAACTTTGTTTTTTACGACCTTAACCCTTGTTCTGTTTCCGATTACTTCACCGCCCATTTTAAGCGACTCTATTCTCCTGACGTCCATTCTTACGGAAGAGTAAAACTTCAACGCGCGGCCGCCTGTCGTGGTTTCAGGATTCCCGAACATTACTCCCACCTTCTCACGAAGCTGGTTTATGAAGATGACCACGCAGTTTGTTTTGCTTATTACGCCCGTCAGCTTTCTAAGAGCCTGTGACATAAGCCTTGCCTGAAGGCCGACGTGCGAGTCGCCCATGTCTCCGTCAATCTCCGCTTTTGGAACAAGCGCCGCAACAGAGTCAACAATAACGATGTCTACTGCTCCTGACCTGACAAAGGTTTCCGTGATTTCAAGAGCCTGCTCGCCGTTGTCAGGCTGTGAGATGTAAAGATTGTCGATATCGACTCCGATGTTTGATGCGTAAACAGGATCCAAAGCATGCTCCGCATCAATAAATGCCGCTACTCCGCCTCTTTTCTGGATTTCTGCAACACAGTGAAGCGCAACTGTGGTTTTACCGCTTGACTCAGGACCGTAAATTTCAATCACACGGCCCTTTGGAAGTCCGCCTATTCCAAGGGCAATGTCAAGGCTCAGAGAACCTGTGGGAACTGCCTGAATGCTTGTGTCTTTATAACTGTCGCCAAGCTTCATTACAGAACCCTTTCCATAAGATTTTTCAATTTGCGAAAGCGCCGCCTCAAGGGCCTTTTTCTTATCTTCGACTGCCATAATTCCTCCAAGTTTTTTTATTTTTGTCAGCTAAGTCAGCAGCATGAACAGAACATATGTTCTGAATTAGAATATATCACACGAAAATTTGTTCGTCAAGTATTTCTTTAAAAACTTTTAGAGCCTTTTTGTTTGCTGCGTAAGATTATTACTGCTTAAACGCTCGCCCTTTCCTTTGACTGTTAATCAATCGCCTGTCTTTTCCTCATCCTCTTCAACTCTGAAAAGCGCATTTACAAACTCATCGGCATCAAATTTCTGCAAATCCTCAAGCTTTTCTCCCACTCCGATATACTTGACAGGTATTCCGAGCTCCTTTTGTATCGCAATGGCGATTCCTCCCTTTGCCGTTCCGTCAAGCTTAGTAATGACAATACCGGTGATGTGCGCAACCTCATTGAACTGCTTTGCCTGAATAAGCGCGTTTTGACCCGTTGTACCGTCAAGGACAACAAGAGTCTCCCTGTAGGCATCCGGGTACTCTCTGTCGATTACCCTGTTAATCTTGCCCAGCTCATCCATAAGGTTTTTCTTATTATGGAGCCTGCCGGCGGTATCGCATATCAGCACATCGGTTTTTCTGGCTCTTGCGGCGTTGACCGCATCGTATACCACAGCGGCTGGGTCGCTGCCCTCTGCCTGCGAAATAAGCTCGCATTCCGCTCTTTTTGACCACTCTGCAAGCTGGCCGATTGCCGCTGCCCTAAAGGTATCTGCTGCGGCAAGCATAACGCTTTTTCCTTCGTCGTGAAGCTTTGCGGCAAGCTTTCCGCAGGTGGTTGTCTTTCCCACGCCGTTTACGCCTATCATCATCACCACCGATTTCTTTTCTTCAAAAAGATAGGCGTCCTCCGGAACATTCATCTGTTCCTTAATGCTTTCGATAAGGAGTTCCCTGCAATCGTCGGGCTTTGTGATATGACCCTCCTTGACCTTTTCCCTCAAGGCCTCAAGTATGCTGTCGGTGGTCGTTACTCCGATATCCGCCATTATAAGAATCTCTTCAAGCTCCTCATAAAAATCATCATCAATATGAGTAAAGCCGTTAAAGACATAATCAAGTCCTGACGCCAGACTTTTTCTTGTCTTGCTCAGTCCCTCTTTCAATCTGCTAAAAAAACCCATTCAGCCAATCTCCTATTCCTGCAGCTCCGTTTCTTCTTAGCTGCTTTCTGCAATTTATTTCTTCTTAGCTGCTTTATTCAGCTCCGTTTCTTCTTAGCTGCTTTCTTCAATCCCATTGCCTTTCGCCTGTCTTTTGCTGCCTAAAAGACCTAGCCGTGGCAGCTTCCGCTTCTATTTCAATTCATTTTCCACAAGATTAACGCTCACTAGAGCCGACACGCCCTTTTCCTGCATTGTAATTCCGTAAAGTGCGTCCGCCGCCGACATTGTTCCTCTTCTGTGAGTGATAACAATGAACTGAGTACTGGACGTCAGCTTCTTGAGATAATTTGCAAATCTGTGCACATTGGAATCGTCGAGCGCCGCTTCGATTTCGTCAAGAAGACAGAACGGCGACGGCTTCAAATCCAAAATTGCAAATAAAAGCGATATTGCCGTAAGAGCCTTTTCACCGCCGCTGAGCTGCATCATGTTTTGAAGCTTCTTTCCGGGCGGCTGTGCGATTATCCTTATGCCGGCGTCAAGCACGTCCTCGTCCTCAGTGAGCTCAAGGGTTCCTTTACCCCCTCCGAAAAGCTCCTTAAAGGTAGTGTCAAACCTTTTGTTCACCTCTGCAAAGGTATCGGTAAACTGCTTTCTCATGTCAACATCGAGCTCTTCGATTATATCTTCAAGGACCTTCTGGGCTTTTACGATGTCGTCACGCTGAGTCTTAAGAAATTCATAGCGCTCGCTGGTGTTCCTGTAATCCTCAATCGCATTTACATTGACATCTCCCAATGCCCTGATTTTTGACCTCAGCTCGTAGACCGCTTTCTTGGAATAGTCCGCATCAGGAAGCGCAGCCGCAGCCTCTTTTGCCGCAGATATTGTGAGCTCATATTCTTCCCACATATACCTTGCAGACGCCTCCGCCGATTCTGAAAGCTTGTCCCTTTGAGACTTTAACCTGAAATCCTCCTTGTCAAGGGCCGATATTCTTTCACTCAACTCCTGACTCCTCTCAAAGAAAGCCTTGTTCTGTCTCGTCATCTCCTCCGAAGCGCCGTTCAGCTCTTCAATCACAGCGTCACATTTTTCAGCGGTTTTTTTATACTCCTCAACCTTCTGCCTGCTTTCCTCGATTGCCTGCCGCTTTGCCTCAAGCTCCTTGTCCGAGCCTTCCTTAGAGCTGTTAAGCTCCTCTTTTTCCTTCTCGACTGAAGAAATTTCCTGCGCTACCCTTTCAATGCTGTCATTGATATGTAATATCTCAGCCGAAACATTATTCATCTCCGTGATTTTCAGGAGATTTTCCTGAGACAGCTCTTCCTCCTTAACGCGGGCTTCGCCAAGAAGGCTGACAATATCCGCCGCGCGCTGCTCCTCCTCTTTTGTGAGGGCATTGTTCTCTTCAATTTTAACTCCAAGCTGTTTAAGCGTCTCTGCAAGACCTGCATTGTCCTCTTCAAGAGCCTCGAGCTCGCCTTGCAGTTCGTCTCTCCTTTTAACAAGCTCGTCACTCTGCTGGGAAGCATGATTCAGGTTAAGCTTTGCGGTATTCTGCTTAACGTAGGCTTCAGAAAGCTCCTCCTTAAGCCTTGCAAGCTCCTGTTCGCCCTCTGTCCTCCTGTTCCGCTTTTCCAGAATTACCTCTTCAAGCTTTTTAACTTCGTCTTCACATTCCACTAAAAACGCAGAAAGCTGCTCCAGCTCCCGCCTTCTTCCAAGCAGGTTGCTGTTATTCTTAAACGAACCGCCGCTTATGGCTCCGCCCGGCTGAAAGAGCTCTCCGTCTTTTGTAACTATTCTGTATTTATAGTTATACCTTTTTTCAAGCTTTATTGCATTTTCAATAGTGTCTACCACCAGAAAACGCCCTAAAAGATAACGCACCGCTTCATCATACTTTTCGTCATATCTGACAAGGCTCGATGCGATTCCGATTACGCCTTTAGCCGCAAACACCTCAGGCTCAAACTCATCTTTTTTTGCACGCACGCTGTCAAGCGGCACAAAGGTCGCGCGTCCGTATTTGCCTTTTTTTAGAAATTCGATACATTCCTGCGCTGAATCCACAGACTCTGTAATAATATTCTGTATATTCCCTCCAAGCGCAGTTTCAACAGCCGTTTCAAGTTCGCTGTCGGTTTTTATAATGTCGGCAACGACTCCGCATATTCCGCGTATCCGTTTTTTCTCCTCCATGATTCTTCTGACGGCGCTCCCGTAGCCTTCATAACGCTCCGAAAGATTTCTAAGCGTGTCCAGCTTCGATTCCGTAACCAAAGCCTCCTGCCTCTTTCTTTGAAGCGCGTCGTTATTTTCATGAATTTCCTTTACAAGAGCCTTTATATCATTATCAGAGGCATCGCAGGCCTTTGCTTTTTCAACCACTTCCCCGGAAATTTCCTTAAGCTCTCTTTTAGCTCCTTCAACACGGCTGTTATTTGCGGTAATTTCGCTTCTAAGAGAAAGTATCCTGGCGTTTAATTCTGCTTTTCTGATTGCATGCTGCTCGCCCATCGTATTAATACGCTCAAGCTCGGTCCTTACCTTTGCATTTTCATTGAGCATTTCCATGCGCCTTGCGCTAATTTCGCTTTCCCTGCTCATAAGCTGTGCAATTTCGTCTTTTTTTGCATTCAGAGCCTTTTCGCTTGTCTCGCAGCTTTTTTTACATTCGTCTAATCTTTTTTGCGCTTTCTCAAGGCTTATTCCGTACTCCTCGGCCTCCGCCTCATAATTTTTTCTCCTGACTGCCAGAGCGTCCATTCTGGAGGCGAAGTGTTCCTCTCCTGCCTTGATGGTCATAATCTGCTCAGAAAAAAGCTTTATGTCGTTTTCTGAATTCTGTGCAGCAAGCACGGCTTCGTTCTTTTCCTCTTTTGTCCTTTCAAGCAGCTTTTGTCTTTTATCCAACTCACCCAAAAGAACTTCATATTCATTTTTAGACGAAGCATATTCTCTCTGTGCCTCGGAAAGATCCTTTTCAACCAACTCAAGCTTTTCCTCAAGCGATTTGAGAGCAGCTCCGTTCTGCTCGTATTCCTTTATGAAGCCTATCACTTCAAGCGTCTTAAGCTCGTCTCTTAACTTAAGAAAGATCTTGGCCTTCTCGTACTGTTTTTCAAGAGGTCCGATCTGTTTTTCTATTTCGGAAAGGATATCATTTACCCTTGAAAGGTTGAGTTTCTCGGTCTCAAGATTCTTTTCAGCGGCGCTTTTTCTCTTCTTGTATTTGACGATTCCCGCTGCCTCGTCAAAAATTTCACGTCTTTCCTCAGGCTTACTGCTTACTATACGGTCGATCTGTCCCTGACCGATAAGCGAATAGCCCTCTTTTCCGATACCCGTGTCAAAGAAAAGCTCCTGAACGTCGCGAAGACGGCACACGGAACCGTTTATCATATATTCGCTCTCACCGCTCCTGTAAACACGCCTGCCCACCGTTACCTCGTCATAGGCGATAGGGAGCCAGTGGTCAGAATTGTCAAGAGTAAGGGTAACATAAGCAAAACTCAGCGGCTTTCTGTTTTCCGTTCCGGAAAAAATAACATCCTGCATTGAACTTCCGCGAAGCTGTTTTGCGCTCTGTTCGCCCAAAACCCAGCGTACGGCATCCGCAATGTTGCTTTTACCGCTTCCGTTAGGTCCGACAATGCCGGTGATGCCCTGTTTAAATTCAAGACGGATTTTATTTGCAAACGCTTTAAATCCGTGCGCTTCAATACTTTTAAGATACATAAAAAATCTATTCCTGTTCTTTATTCAGCTTTATTATCGCATTATAGGCAGCATGCTGCTGCGCCTGTTTTTTTGAATTGCCGCTTCCTCTCCCGTACTCAATACCGTTTATAACACAGGAAATCAAATATGATTTATTGTGAGGAGGCCCGTCCTCTGCTATAACCTCGTAATCAGGACAGCATTGAAATTTATTTTGAACCATAACCTGAAGCTCCGTCTTTGCATCGTAAAAAAGACTTTTGCTCTCTATATCGTTCAGTACCAGACGGTTAATGAACCGTGACGCAGGTTCAATGCCTCCGTCCAGATATATGGCTCCGATCAACGCCTCAAAAGCATCTGATATAATGGAATCTCTTTCCGCACCGTTATTGTGCTGTTCACCCTTGCCTAAAAAGATGAATTCATTAAGTCTTATGCTTCTTGCGCACTCTGCAAGCGTGGGCTCGCATACAAGACTGGCGCGAAGTTTCGAAAGACGTCCCTCCGGCACGGTCTCGTAAAGCCTGTACAGGAAATCACTGGTTACAAGCTCCAGTACCGCATCTCCGAGAAATTCAAGTCTCTCATTATCCTTCGGAACGTTTCTGTTAATCATCAATTCATGCCCGTAAGACGAATGGGTCAACGCCAGCTTCAGCAGTTTTCTGTCCTTGAAGCTGTAGCCAATAATATTCTCAAGCTCATTCAGCCTTTCAAAGTCCATACCTTCCTCCCTGCTACAGTCTGTTCTTTACAAATTCTTCCAATTCTCCGACAGTCGTAATTTTTCCGAGTCTGTTCCTGTCAAGAGATGCATCAAGCTCTTCTTCAATTTCTGATATGATTTTGAAAAATTCCAAGGAATTTAACGCAAGATCCTCTGCCAAAAGAGTATCAGCCTCTATTTCATTTATATCTATGCGTGTGTTTTCGCTGATAATCTCTCTGATTCTGTCTAACGTCATAACAGGCCTCCGAATATCATTCCTTACTTACAGCTATGCTTTCCTTAATAAGCTGTTCAAGATTCTGTTTCTTAAAGTTTACGCATTGGCTCACTGCCGCTCTAACATCTCCGCTGACCGAGCTTCCGTGTATTTTAACGACAAGTCCGTTAAGGCCAAGGAAAGGCGCCCCTCCGTACTCGGCAGTGTCAAAGGAGGCAAGAGTCTTTTTAAGAGCAGGCTTAACCAAAGCGCCGCCTATCTTGCTTCTCAGACTGCTCATCATTCCCTGCTTAATCATCTTGACAAGCGCCTTGGACGTTCCCTCATAGAGCTTTAAAATAACGTTTCCGACAAAGGCGTCGCATACTATTACATCGCACGCCCCGAACGGGATATCTCTGGCTTCGACGCTTCCGACAAAATTAATATCGTCACACTGCTTAAGTAGAGGAAAAGTTTCTTTTACGAGCATGTTCCCCTTTTCTTCCTCAACTCCTACATTTACAAGTCCTACTCTTGGATTTTCAATCCCCACAACTCTTTTCATGTAGAGCGAACCCATTTTTGCGTACTGAACGAGCTGTGACGGTTTTGCATCGACGTTTGCGCCGGAATCAACCAGAAGCGACACGCCCTCCACGGTAGGAATCAAAGGAGCCAAAGGCGTTCTCTCAATTCCCCTTATTCTTCCGACAATCGTAATCGCTCCCGCAAACAATGCTCCCGTGCTTCCTGCCGAGATAACGCAGTCGGCATTCCCTGACTTGACCAGATTCAAAGCCACGACGATCGAAGAGTCCTTTTTCTTTTTTATAGCGGCGACAGGCGGTTCATTGCAGTCAATATTCTCCGTTGCATTTACGATTTCTACCCGTGACTTATCGTAACCGTCATATTTCTCAAGTTCCTTTTTTACGGATTCTTCAAGTCCGACCAGAAAAAGCTTAACATCACTAACGGCATTTATCGCATCAACCGCGCCCTTAACCATTTCGGACACACCGTTGTCTCCGCCCATAACATCAATAGCCACACGAATCAAATCAGCCATACACGCCTCCTGTTAAATTAATGTAAATTCCATACTATCACATAATAACTCAAAAAAAACAAAAAAGCAACAGCATAAAGCTGCTGCCATAACTTTTCAAAATATCAACAATAAAGTCTGAAAACCGCTCCCGGTCACCTTTTGCCTCTTCCGCTTAACGCATATCCTGCCGCAAGCGCAGCAGCGCCTATAAACGCCGTGAACGCCATGCAAAAAATCAGCCTGCTGACGGGTATTCCGAAAAAATTAAAGTAATCGAACTTTTCAAAATACTCTCTGAGACTCATTAGAGCATGCGGAACGTAAGTCCTGAATTTATTTGCCGCATCAACAATTTCAAATTTATTATACTTATAAAAAATAAACCCGCCTTCACAAAGCCCAAGGCCTATAATAAGAGAAACCAACGGATTTAAGACTGCAATTGATATCAGTGCAATTACCGCAATAAAAACAAGATACATCAGCATCACTGCCGCCTCCTGTACAGCCGTAAACCCTGCAATGCTGATCTGCCACGGACACTCTTCAAAAATTTCAAACTGCTGCAACGGAAGGTACAGATTCGATAAGCCTAACAGTCTCATTCCAAAGAACATCTGAACAGCAAAGTGAATCGCCCTCACGAAAAAACATACCAACGATACCGCGGCGATTTTTTTTATAAAAAGTCCTCTTGAATTTTTTCTTGAAGTGTTTACAATCTGATATGCGCCGCTGGTTCTGTCCATCGTAAACATTCTCACCGTAATAATAACGGTAAATGCCAGCATTATTTCCTCCCAGTATGAAAAATTACTGAAAATATAGAACATTTCATAGGTATGGTTACTGATTCCCGTACTCTTAAATTCCAACGGGACACGTTTATTATAAAGACTGAACGCCTTTTCGTTATATTTTATAAAATAGCTGTCAGGTTCGTCTTTTCTTTTTTCACCCTGTATCGCATAGAATATTTCGGTTACCGTTTTCGTTCGGTGTTCCGGAAAATCAACAAATACGTAAGATGCAAGCTGACTTAACTGATAGTATATTCGTTCTCTTTCAAAATATTCTTCGCTTAGTGAAGGAAGCGTCGCAGTTTCTTCATTGTAGGCCTCCAAACTTTTATTTATTTCATCGTAACTCCCCGAGATTTCATCTGCAAACTCCACTATCCGCTTTCCCTCTCCGTCAGGCTTCCCTTCAAATTTCCAGTCGCCATAAGACAGATAAAACATGTATGCAAGCGTCATAATCAATGCTATCCACGTCATTTTTGACGAAAACAATTTTTTAAATTCCATGAGCATGTTTATCACCCCCGCAAGCAAATGTTTTACTTTATTGTGACTGCAATCTTTCCGGTAGAGACATCATAAAAGTCCACTATCGTTTCCGAATTCATTTCATCACAATAAAACGGAACTGCAACAGCCGTAAACGCGTGTCTTCCTTTTGTTATTCCGCTTATGTCAATCGGATATTCCCACATTCTACCTCCTGCCCCCGGAGTCTGCACAAAACAGTGGTTTTCTCCTTCAAAAGGCGCCATAAGCTCGCCGTCGCAAAATACCATAACGCTATAATAGGCTCCAAGCGCCTTCTGTCCGTCGCCATCGTCTGCAAAGCAGTCTCCCACAAATCTTATATACAGCGAATCTTCAGATGTTTCTATCGCCTCCGCTATTCCTGCCAAGCCCAAACTGTTAGGCGCCACAGTATCTTCCTCCGAACTCAGCGGATTAAAAAACATCCTTCCTCCTTCGATTGGATCGTCAACATCGTCAACATAATCAACGTAATATTTTTCTTCCGTTTCAGGAAGCACACTCTCTTTTACGCATGCGGCATTATACATTTGATAGCTTATATGTTCGCATAACGTGTAATTCTCGTCCTCTTCTAAAACATAATCATAATAAGGATCGCAAAGCAGGGTTATTTCTCCTGTGTTTTCGTCGGCATCTACCTTTATCGGTATAGAATACGTAACGCCGCTTTCGAACGGGTACGTAAATCTAAGACCTTTCCCCTGGTCTTCTCCGATCACCTCAAAAGGCACAGGTATCCCGTCAGCAATTATGTACAGCGCGGCAGGCACAGGCTCGTCCTCATGTCCTAACGCAGAATCGATCCTGAGTTCAGCATAAAAAACAAATTCTGTTTCAGAGCTTATTTCCGCCCGATACGCCATAGGTTCATCCGTCTCTTTGCCGTTTTCGTCAGCTTTATAAACATTCAGCGCCGAAGACATTCCAAACAATCCCACGCCTTCGATTGCTGTTTCTGAATCCGGTGCATCAACGGCGCCGCTTATACCGGGAGTTACCGTTTCCGTCGCCTTATCCTGATTTATACCGTTTCCGTCCTCTCCGCATGCGGCAAATCCGATTGCAGCAGACAACAACATCAGGTACAGAATTAATTTTTTTGCTTTCATCTCTTTTTCTCCCTTCTGCTCCTAATACGTCAGTATGCTTCCCATCTCACCTGAATGACCGTCCTGATAAAAGATGCCAAGACTTACCGTAATCACTTTTCCGGTTTCTTTATCTACAATAAACAGAGCATTTTCATTCATTTCATCTACTATGTCAGAGTTGTCCGCTATAAACAAATATCTGATGGATTCACATGATACAAAGTCGAATTCATGAACCCACTGTTCCTCAACCTTGTATTCAGTACCGTTTTTATAACTTAAGGACAAATCAAGCTCCTGAGAACCGTTTCCGTCCAAATCGCACATATATAATCCGCCGCAATCGCCCTTCTTTTCTTCCGCCGTTATTCCGATCTCACTCTCCTCCTCTTTTTCACCGTAATCGGCATAAATCATATAGAAGATGCGACTGTCACTCACGTAAAACTGTGCGATTTCATCCTCAAGCAGTATTTCCGCCTCTCCGGCGCCATCCGCGCTCATACGGTATAAATGTGAATCTTTGATAAAATATACATAATTGCCCGCACACATCAGGCTATATGCTTTGTCAGCAAGCTTCTGTGATTCTCCATTCGACATATCGTAACGAATCATTTCATAATCGCTGTTTATGACAAAAACATCCTCCCCTAACAGATCCATATACATAATGCCGCTCTCAAAATCTATCGGCTCTGTCGTTTCCATGGTATCCAGTGAAAGCATACGGATCCAATATGTTCCGCTCAAAACGGCTTTATCACCTTTTATTGACACGCCCATTGCTGTTTTATTATCAGGTTCATACTTTTCATTGTACTCATTAAAGTAGGTGTTTTCGTAAATTTTTTTTCGTTTTCCTCCGTTTTCAGTGTAATACAGGCTTCCGTCCGAATATGAAGATTCATAACAGCCATCCGCTGTCCAAATTTCATCCAGTCCTCTCTTCAAATATCTGCAGTCCGGCGAATCTAAACCGTGCGTACAGCCCGGAATATCACAGTACTCTCCGATATATCCCGTGTTAAAATCCAACTTAAATCCAACACTTATATCGATGCAGAAAAAACAATCTTTGTTATATCCGCAGGTATAGTTTATATTTGAAATGTTCCTTTGAAATGAATCCATAGTATCAAAGCCGTCAAGACAGAGCAGTTGTTCTCCCAGCTCAAGCTCATCAGCATCAACATAATAATCATCGTCCATACTGTTTTTTTTACCGCAAGCATTAAAAAGCAACACGATAAAGACAAGCAGAAAAAGTGTTGGTTTTCTCATATAAAATATAACCTCCGATTATAAACGCCACGAAACGTCAGAATTTTTCTGTTAGTTTATAGTGTTATGTTCGGCATGCTGTTGAAAAGATCCACATATTTACGAATTGTTCGCAGCTATACCAGCGCACCTTGAAACTTGTAATTTTTAACAGTGCATGACAGCATACTTACCGGCATTACGTACATTTCAAATGCCTTTTTACGCTAAGTCTTTGATAAATTTATTATAAAGGCAAAAATATATCTTGTCAATATACAATTATCATTTTAAACAGTATCGAACATTACCGGCAAATATTTTACCCAAGCGGCACAAGTCCAAGCGGTCTTGCGACTCACGCTTACAGACTCGCAGCCTTTCCGTGCACACGTCAAAACAGGCACAGCCGTAATTCCCGACCGTGCCTGTTTAATAACATAATATGTAGTTTTAAAACGTCAAAATTCAGTTCAAACTTATTCCGCAGCTTCCTCGGACGCTGCTTCCTCTGTTTCAGCAGCGGCTTCTTCAACAGATTCTTCCGCCGGTTCGGCTGCCTCTGCTTCCTCAACAGTCTCCTCTGCCGGTTCAGCTGCCTCTGCTTTCTCAACAGTCTCAGCCTCGTCAGTGTCTTCCTCCGGCTCGTCCTTTGCAAGCGCCTTCATGCTAAGGCTGATTTTCTGCTCGTCCTCCTTGAAGTCAATAATCTTAGCTTCAATAATCTGTCCGATTGAAAGAACATCGCTTGGCTTCTCAACTCTCTTTCTCGAAATCTGAGAAACATGGAGCAGTGCGTCAACTCCGTCTGCAAGCTCGACAAATGCGCCGAATGTCGTCATTCTTGCTACCCGTCCGGTAACTACTGTTCCAACCGCATACTTGGTCTGAGCGTCCGCCCAAGGGTCTTCGTCTTCAAACTTTTTGCTCAGCGCTATCTTGTCGCCCTTGATATCCTTAACGAAAACTCTTACCTTGTCTCCGACTTTGAAGGATTTCTTCGGGTTCTCGGCTCTGCCCCAGCTGATTTCCGAAACGTGAAGAAGTCCGTCGATATCGCCGAGGTCGACAAAAACGCCAAAATCCGTTATGTTCTTAACGGTTCCCTCAAAAATATCGCCCTCTTTGATCGAGGCAAGAACAGCCGCCTGCTTTTCTGCTTTCTGTGCGGCAACGACCTGCTTTCTGTCTCCGATGATCCTTCTTTTCTTCGGGTTGTACTCTATAAGGACAAGCTCGACCTCCGTGTTCTTATATTTTTCCAAATCCTTTTCATAAACATCTGAAACAAGGCTTGCAGGAATAAACACCCTTGTGTCCTCGACCTGCACCGTAAGTCCTCCCTTTACGACATCGGTGACCTTGCCTGAAACTATTGTTCCGTTCTCCGCCGCCTCCTGAAGCTTAGGATTTACCCTTTCTCCAAAAACCTTGCGCGCGCTTAATACAACCTGTCCGTCTCCGTCGTTTACCTTTATGATTTTAGCGGTCATCTTGTCGCCCGGCTTAACAACAGTCGTAAGGTCAAGAGACGAATCTCTTGTATACTCGTTCCTGCTGACTATGCCGTCGGCCTTATAACCGATGTTAAGAACTATTTCATCTTCTTTTACGTCAATTACAGTTCCCTCGACTACCTCTCCATTGTGTATTGATTTTAATGATTCCTCCAACATCTGTTCAAAGTTCATGTCTTCCATGGCTCTATGAACCTCCTCAATAATATTGTGTGGCGTTGAAGCACCTGCTGTAATACCTACGCTCTGAAATTCCGAGAACAATCCCAAATCCAAATCATTCACATCTTCTATGTAGTATGTAGACTTACAGTAACCGGCTGATATTTCAAAAAGCTTGCCGGTATTAGAACTGTTGCGGCTGCCGATTATAAGCATCGCATCGCTATTCTCTGCCAGCTCCCGTGCTTCCGTCTGTCTCTCTTCAGTCGCATTGCAGATAGTATTAACCACACTAGCATTTCTACTATAACCTTTTTTTTCAATAATTGCAACAAAATCTTCAAATTTTTTGTAGTTAAATGTCGTCTGTGCTACCATACAAAGCTTATTTATGTTGGAAAAATCTATTTTTTCAATTTCTTCGACGGATTTTACAACATATGCTTCTCCCCTGCACCAGCCGACGATTCCCTTTACCTCAGGATGTCCTGCGTCCCCTGCAATAATTATCCTGCTTCCGTTTTCGGATTCCCTGCTTACGGTTCTATGTATTTTTTTGACGAAAGGACAGGTTGCGTCGTATATCTTCACCTTCCCTTTTGACGAGCTTTCAATTCCCTTTAAAAAATCCTCCGTTTTTTTATCAATTCCGTGTGAACGGATCACAATGCAGCCCTGTTTTATTTCGGAGGCCTCTTCTATTCCGTTCAGAACCGATACGCCTGCTTTCTCAAGCTCAGCTACCACCTTTTCATTGTGAATAATAGGCCCCAGCGTAAAAACCTTTTCGCCCGCATCCGCAAGCCTGTTCACCATATCCACAGCACGTTTTACTCCAAAGCAAAAGCCTGCTGTTTTTGCAATCCTTACCGTCCTCATTTTACTTCCCGTTACACATACTGATTTTCCCGCTCCGCCGCATTTGCCGCTCAGAGTCCGGACCGACGACCTTCGCACATTCAAATTTTACCGTGCGCTGCGCGTCTTATCCCTAAAAAGGCCGATGACCGTTTCAACCACTTCTTCTATGCTCATATCGGAGCTGTCAATAAACTCCGCGTCTTCCGCCCTTTTAAGAGGAGCGATCTTTCTGTTCATATCCTTTTCGTCACGTTCAATTATTTCCTTTTCAATCAGGCTGATATCGGAATCCGTTCCCTTTTGCCTGTACTCCTCATACCTTCGCCTTGCCCTTTCAAAAGCGCTGGCGGTAAGATACACTTTCAAGGTGGCGTCGGGCAGCACGCAGGTTCCAATGTCACGCCCATCCATAACAACGTTATGCTCCCGTGCAAGCTGACGCTGAAGTCCGAGAAGCTTCTCTCTCACGGCAGGATATGCGCTTATGGAACTCGTCATTGCACTGACCTGACCGGTCCTTATAAAAGCGTTTACATTTTCGCCGTTAAGGATTACCTGCTGTCCGTCGTCATTATAAGCAATGCTTATGTCAATATTTTTAAGAGCAGACTCAATGTCCGACTCATTTTCCGCCGAAATCCCGTTTCTGATGCAATAAAGAGCCATTGCTCTGTACATTGCACCCGTATCCGCATATATCCAGCCAAGCCTCTTTGCTATCTCCTTTGCAATAGTGCTTTTTCCTGCTCCTGCCGGTCCGTCAATTGCTATTTGAAAGCTCATTTTTATTCTCCTTCTGCGTTATTAGTTCACCTTGCTGACACTGCCATGGCTGCCGCCGCTGCGGTAGACCACGCTATCTGGAGGTTATATCCGCCTGTCAGCGCATCCAAATCAAGTACCTCACCGATAAAAAATACTCCCTCACAAAGTCTTGATTCCATGGTTGCAGGATTTATTTCCTTAACCTCTATTCCTCCCTTGGTTACTACTGCTTCATTGTAACCTCCCAGTCCGGTTATGTGCATATCAAAGCCTTTTAGGACTTGGATTATCCTCTGCCTTTCCTCTTTTGTTACAAAAACCGCTTTTTTTGTGCCGTCTATCGCCGCTTTGTAAAGGAACGCAGGAACCATTGCGGCAGGAAGCATTCTTCGAATAACAGATTTCAACTGTTTATTCGGGTCCTCCTTAATTTCTCTCAGAAGCCTGCTTTCAAGCTCGCCGCCGTCTACGGCAGGCTTTAAATCAAGCTTCAGCAGCGCTCCCTCGCAGGCAATACCTGCTTTAGCGGTACATGACAGTATCAAAGGGCCGCTGACTCCGGTATGGGTAAAGAGCATTTCACCAAAACCCGTATAGAGTTCCTGTCCGTTTCTGCTTACTTCAACTCTTACGTTCTTTAATGTCAGACCTGCCATTTCTGCGCAAAACGGTTCTTCGATTCGAACTGAAACGAGAGAAGGAAAGCACTTTGTAACCTTGTGTCCCAAGGCTCTTGCTAAACCGTACCCGTCGCCGGTTGAGCCTGTGGACGGATAGGACAGTCCGCCTGTAGCGACTGCAAGGCAGTCGCACGGAATGATCCCGCCGTTATCCAGCTTCACTCCGACAGCCCTTCTTTCGGGAGCCTTGCGCTTAACAGCCGCCCCGCTATCCCGTTTTTCATTTTCAATTTGCTCCGTTAATATCTCCGTTGCCCTTACGCCGTAAATAAACTTCACATTGAATTTTGCACACGTCTTTTCAAGACACCTGATGATATCGCTTGCTTTGTCCGATTCCGGGAATACCCTCATTCCCCTTTCGACCTTCAGCTTTACGCCGCGGCTCTCAAAAAAGTCCATTACATCGTAGTTGCCAAACGAATTAAAAGAGCTGTACAAAAAACGTCCGTTGGTAACAATACTCTCCATTATACTGTCCCTGTCGCCGGCATTTGTAAGATTGCATCTGCCCTTTCCCGTTATGTACAGCTTTTTCCCTGCTTTTTCATTTTTCTCAACTACAGTAACACTGCAGCCGCGCTCAGAAGCAAGCGCCGCCATCATAAGACCTGACGCGCCTGCTCCGATAATAACAACATTGCTCATAAGGAACCGCCTATTTTTTCTCCTGAAGCACCTGTCTGTTCTTGTAAATATAATCCGCCAGAGACACCACGGTAAGAACCAGTGCGATCCACATAAAAATAACTCCAAGAGCGTCTATAAACTTAAAGAAAGCTCCGTCATAGGCAGGATTTGCAGTGAACAGAAGGAATATGCACATCAGCATTTGAGCGGTGGTTTTAAATTTAGCTATGTAACTCGCTGCGATTACCACGCCGTTATCAGCGGCAACAAGCCTGAATCCGCTGATTATGAACTCTCTCGCCATTATGACGGCAACTACTATGCTTGGTATTTTTCCGAGCTCAATAAGAAGTATCATCGCCGTGCAGACCAAAACCTTGTCGGCAAGCGGGTCCATAAACTTTCCCAGATTTGTAACCAGCTTATATTTTCTGGCAATATACCCGTCAAGAAAATCCGTAATACATGCAATCACGAATACCGCAAGCGCGATAAAATTGTTGAAAGGAATACTGTCAACCATCAGCAGAATTACGAAAACCGGAATAAGAGCCACCCTAAAAACCGTAATCTTATTTGGCAAATTCATCATCTGTCACCTCCCCTATCAAATCATATTTTTCAGAACCTGTAATTTTCACATCGACGATGCTTCCGGATAAAAGATTCTCATCGCAGAACACGAACACCGAACCGTCAATATCAGGAGCGTCCATGTAGGTTCTGCCAATATATATGTTTTCGTCAGGAATAAATCCTTCAATAATTACCTTGACCGTCCTGCCCTCCATCGCCCTTGCATTCTCAAAGGCCATTTTGCCGGCAATTTTCATTATACGGTTCCTGCGTTTCGTCTTTTCCCTTGCAGGAACCTGATTTTTCATTTTCGATGCAGGAGTTCCCTCCTCCTTTGAATATGTAAAAACCCCCAGTCTCGTAAAGTTTACCTTCCTTACAAGCTCCTCAAGCTCTGCGACGTCCTCTTCCGTCTCGCCCGGAAATCCCGTTATCAGAGATGTGCGGAGAGCCGCATCGGGAATGATTTTTCTTATTTTTTCAATTACCGAGTATATATCGGCCCTGCACGTTTTTCTTCCCATCGCTTTAAGAATGCGGTCGCTTGCATGCTGAATCGGAATGTCTAAGTAATGCAGTATCTTATCAGAAGAAGCCACCGTTTCAAGCAGCTCGTCATAAATCTCCTCCGGATAGCAATACATCAGCCTGATCCATTCAAGACCTTCTATTTCCGTAAGCCTTTTTAAAAGCTCGTGCAGCTTCTTTTCACCGTAAAGGTCTACGCCGTAAAGAGTTGTTTCCTGTGCGACGACAATCAGCTCTTTTGTTCCGTTTTCGGCAAGATATGAAGCCTCCTCAATAAGCCTTTCCATCGGTACGGAACGGTATTTTCCTCTGACGGACGGAATCACGCAATAGGTACAGCGCTTATCGCAGCCTTCGGCAATCTTAAGGTATGAAACGTAGTTCTCTCCCGTTATTATTCTTTTTGAATCCGGCAACGGAAGCCTGTTTATATCCTTTAGATCCATCTCAAAGCCGCTGTCCTCGCCGGCAAGACACTGTAAAATATCGTCAAATGCAGTCGTCCCGAGAACAGCATCAGCCTCAGGGATCTCCTCGTGAATTTCCTGAGCATAACGCTGAGCAAGGCAGCCTGTGACAATCAGCTTCTTAAGCCCTGCGCTCTTTTTAAGCTCTGCAAATTCAAGAATAGTGTTTATGCTTTCTTCCTTAGCGTCATGTATAAAACAGCAGGTGTTGATAATAACAGCGTCAGCCTCATTTTCATCGTCAGTCAGAGTATGCCCTCCGTCACGCAGGATTCCCAGCATGTATTCACTGTCAACTCTGTTTTTATCACAGCCAAGAGAAACCAGAAGAACTCTCATTCGCGCCTCCGATGTAAAGCAGTAACGCCGCAGGACAAGCCGCAAGCCCCGACCTGTCCGCACTATAAAGAGTATTCTATCATATTAGGAAACTAAAATCCACTCAAAAAAACCATTAATTGCCTTTTAATTTTTTTTAATGAACATTAACATGAATATTGTCATTTTTCATTGGTTTAGACGTCTCTGCCGATTTCTTGCCGTATTTGCGCTATCCGAGATAGTTTTTCATGAATTTCAACGCATTTTTTTCAAGTCTCGACACCTGAGCCTGAGATATTCCCACTTCCTTGGCGACCTCCATCTGCGTCAGCCCCTGAAAAAATCTCATATTAATAATTGCGTTTTCCCTTTCGTCAAGCTTATCTATTGCCTCTCTCAATGAAAGATGCTCTACCCAGTTTTCCTCACGGTTTTTCTTATCGGATATCTGGTCCATAATATACAGGGTGTCGCCGCTGTCGGAATAAACAGGCTCATAAAGCGAAACCGGAGTCTGAATTGCCTCAAGCGCATTCGCTATTTCCAGAGCAGGCATATCCATTTCCTTTGCAAGCTCTTCAATTGTCGGCTCTCTGTCAGTTTTTCGTTTGATTAATTCAGAAGTATAAATAGCCTTATAGGCAATATCCTTTAAAGAACGGCTGACCCTGATACTGTTATTATCCCTGAGATATCTCCTGACCTCTCCCAGAACCATCGGGACGGCATAAGTCGAAAACTTTACGCCCTGTTCCAAATCAAAGTTATCCATTGCTTTTATAAGCCCGATGCAGCCTATTTGAAAAAGGTCGTCAACGTTTTCATTGCTGGACTGAAAACGCTGTATCAGACTAAGCACCAGACGCAGATTTCCGACTATGAACTGTTTTCTGGCGCTTCTGTCTCCCTGTTTTATTTTCCTGAGAAGCTCTTCCTTTTCCTCCTCTGATAAAAGCGGCAGCCTTGCAGTATTCACCCCGCAAATCTCAACCTTATACAAAGACATAAAAAAATCCTCCGTCAGAAAATCTCTAACAAGAGGATTTACATTTAATCTTCCGTTTATACCGTTAAATATTGTCAGAAACAGGCACTGCTTTTTCAACAACGTAGGAAAGGGCTTTATCCTCAAGAATATTTTTTGTTATCTGATCTTTTGAAAATTCCTGTTCAAAAAGCTCTCTGTTGTCGTAACCGTAATATTCCATATAGCCCGAAATTGCCTCCTCGTACTCCGAATCGGAAACACTCATTCCCTCCGCTTCCGCAATAGCGAGCAGAACGGCATGACGGCACGTAAGGGTCGCCGCGTCCGCCGCCAGTTTTTCTTTCCAGTCCGAAGCATTCGGATAAACCGTCTCAAGCATATAGTCGTCAAGCGTTTTGTCGGAAGCGACGGCAAGCACGTTGTAATGAAGCATAAGCGAAGAATAACATTCTGCGGCTTCGTCCGTCATATCGACAAGTATGTCGCTGTTTTCTACTATTTTATTTAATATCTCTTCCTGCTGTTTTTGTTTTGCTTCCGTCTGTTTCCTCTGCGATATTATTTCTTTTAAAGCGTTATAAAGCTCCCCGACGGAATCGTAATCCTCATAAAACTCGGCAACCAGCTCGTCAGTCAGCTCGTCAACGTCCATAAAGGTCTGAAAATATTTCAGAGTATCATTCATGCTTTGTGAAATTTCAGCATCGGTAACCGTTGTATCAACAGGCGTGAATTCTATGCCCTTATACTGACCAAGAGCCACGCTGTTGTCGGCAGTTATGTAAACATACTGTTTATTTTGAGTATTCGCATTGTCCTCGCCGTTTTCATTATTTCCGGCCCCTGACGGTTTTTCGTTTTCAGTACTTACAGCTTCGCCCTGCGTCGCCTTATCGCCGTCCCCGTCCTTTTTACCGCAGGAGGCGCTTACAAAAACGCACAGCAGAACAAGGCAGAAAAAGCCAGCAAAACCCGTCAAACAACTCCTGTGCAAGTGCGCCATATTTACCAATTTCTCCTTCTGTCATGCTCTACGCATTCCTGTTTTTCATTTCGCCGTGACATTATTCAATGCAGTTTCAGGCACGTAAAGCAATAATAACCTCAAAGCAGTAATAATTTCAATGTATAATTCTACTAAAGTTATAACGCTTCATTTGGTAATTTTATTCAAAAAACGTCATATTTCCGCCTGAATCTCCTTTTTTAGACGTTTTATTATCTTTTTTTCAAGCCTTGAAATGTAGGACTGAGATATGCCCAAAATCTCAGCCACCTCCTTCTGTGTCTTTTCTTCTCCCGATGAGGAAAATATACCGTACCGCAATTCTATAATTTGCTTTTCCCTTGGGGAAAGATGAGAAAGAGCCTTTTTCAAAAGCTCCCACTCGACCTCATCCTCAATATTTTTTGTAATAATATCCTCTTCCGTCCCCAGAACATCCGAAAGAAGCAGTTCATTGCCGTCCCAGTCTATATTAAGAGGCTCGTCAATAGACACTTCCAGTCTCTCCTTGCCGGACTTTCTAAGGTACATAAGAATTTCATTTTCAATACATCTTGAGGCATAGGTTGCCAGCTTTATGTTTTTATCGAGATTAAATGTTTTGATTGCCTTAATAAGACCGATTGTTCCTATTGATATCAAATCCTCAACATTTATGTTAGTGTTTTCAAATTTCTTCGCTATGTAGACGACAAGCCTTAAATTATGCTCTATGAGCGCATTCCTTGCCTGTGCGTCTCTGTCCGTGCCTATCATATTAAGGCATTGCTGCTCTTCTTCGTTGTTTAAGGGCGGCGGAAGTACCTCTGCTCCCCCGATGTAGTACACTCCTTTATTTTTTCCGTATAAAATCCTTAAAAAAAGTTTTTTAACGTTTAACCACATTTATAAATCTCCTTCAATATGCTGCGTCCAATAATCAGTATATCACCGCCTTTGAAAAATTACTGTCGAAGCATGGGGGAAGAATATTTTTTTTACTAAAACATTCCCCTTGCATATTCAACCGGTATAATAGCTGCGAATCCGTTTTGGACAAAGCCTGCCGCTCCAAATGCAACAGGTACGTTGTAAAGAAGGTTCTCCTTATTTTTACAGATTATGACGGCCTCGCTTACGATTCCTCCCTCAAGCATCGATTCACCGTTAACTGTAAAACACTCCATCTCAAAAGGTTCAACAATATTTACAGAAACCGTTTTTTTATATTCAGGCGAAATCAGTATTACCGCTCTGTTATAAACAGGATCTCTAAGTATATTGCCTGTGTCCACAAGCGCTCTTATTTTTTCCCTGCTTTCTCCCCTAATTTCTATCTGAACCGTCCTTTTCTGCAAACCGATATATCTGCTCTGCCTAAAAAGAACGACGATTACGACCGATTCCGTTAATGCAACCGAAAATATGTAGATGAAAATCCAATTGTGCCATCTGTAGGCTATCACAGAGAGAAGTATTATTGCTACGCCGGTTTGTGCCAGATTAATAACAAATTGTGATAAAATACCCTTTACAAACGATCTTTTATTTTCAAAATCGTATGCAATTCCCAATGCAACGGCAATCAGCAGTATAAGAAAGGGGAAATACAGATATACGGGAACATGAGACCTTAAAAACTGTATAAATATATATGCGGACAAAAGCGCCGAGATCATTGAAGAAACAATGATCCTTGGGAAATAAAGCTTATAATTGAAAATAAGCCCGAACAGGATCAAGCCTGACAGGCAGAATAAAAATGTAACCGCCGTTAAAGTGTCAGCATATACAACCAGCGTCATAACCATGCTCCCCATAAATCATCGTGACAAAAGCATAACATAAACACGGTAAAAAGCCTGTCGAAGCAGGTACATACAAAAAATAACAAAAATAAGAATACTCTGATTTTCTTATTTATATCACAGCAATCTGCAAATATCATTTCATTGTGACACAAAACCTTTATGCGATAAACCTTAACCGTAGCTCCGCAGGCGTAAAATAAAAAAGCGGCCTCAGGAATCCTGAAGCCGCCTTAATAGCATTAATTATGTATCAGCCTAAACAGCTAAATCAAATTAATTACGCATTGTGCTTTTTAACAACTACTGCACCGGCAAGAGAAATCATTGCAACTACTGCAAGCACAGCAATTCCGTTATCACCTGTCTGAGGCTGATCATTACCGGCATCTGAATCTGCATTTGGAGCTGTTGCAGCGTCTGTAGGTGCTGTTGTAGGAGCATCTGTAGGCGTCGTTGTCGGTGTGTCTGTCGGCTCTTGTGGCTCTTCATCACTAGGGAATTCAAATGGATCACTATCCGTAAAAGCAACTGCATCAACATTCAAAAATGCTGTATCAGGATCATCATCCCAACCCATAGCAATAACTTCAGCAGTCATGTCACTTCCACCGTTTTCACACATAAATGTGTCCTGTTCTGACAACTTAATACAGTCTTCCAAAGGAATAACCACATCATCATCTTTATTATCAGGAGTGCCATTGTCATCCACCGTAACATCCCATGAAACTTGGTCTCCTATAATTACAACATAGGAAGAATAACCTGTATCATCAGTATACTTAATGTAGGCAGTGCACCAATCATTCCATGAAGCCTTGGTCGTATCCTCATTATAAATCGGTGACAGCTTCAAAGCAATACCCATGTAATTTCCTTCAAGCTCATTTCCGTCAGAATCAACCTTCTTAACATCGCTCTTGGAAACTTTAAATGATGAGTTATGAGATACGCCGCCATTTTCTGGCTTAATTATTGTATCAACCGGTTTTCTTGGGAGTTCCACACCGTCGGCATCAAGGAGCTGAATATTAGCTATTGTAATATCTCCACCCCACCACATACAAAGAACAACCTGAACCCAACTGTCGTCTTTCGAGAAAGGGGTTGCCTCAAGTCTAACAATAGAAACACCATCCGCTTCTACCTGAATCTCATGCCCCTCGTCGTCACCGCAGCCATTACACCACTGCTTCTGATCCCAGCCGCCAGACTCTGTGTTGAATATAAAACCACCACCAGCGCCATTTGCAATCACAGCTTTTGAATCCTCATCAAAAACGACCTTAACACCATAAACGTCATCAACCTCAGCATCATACTTTGCAATAAAATCAGAGATATCAATCGCAAGGTTACCTTTAGGATCATCAGCGGATGAAGAATCGCCGTAAGTGATTACCTTCTCAGCACAAGCAAAACTTGCAAGCATTGCAAATGCAAAAACGCATGCAATAACTTTAAAAAGTTTTTTCATTTTCTACCTCCTATAGGATTATAAAATATTTT
>CANRAZ010000002.1 GCA_947628705.1 uncultured Lachnospiraceae bacterium
CCATAAGACCTGCTTTTTCGGCATCGGAGCCCTCGTCGACATAGCTTACCAGCGCAGGGTCATAGCCGCCGATTCCGACTATTATAAGGGCAAGGATAAAGGCTAAAATAAAGTTAAAAACCGGCCCTGCCAATACGATTGATATTCTCTGCCAAACGTTTTTAGAGGCAAATGCTCCTTCGCTTTTGTCGGCGCTGTCCTCTCCCTTCATCATACAGGCTCCGCCAATAGGGAAAAGCCTCAGAACAAAATCAGTTCCTTTAATTTTTTTCCCGATCAGCTTTGGCCCCATTCCAAGAGAGAACTCATTGACCTCAACGCCGTTTATACGGGCAAAGATAAAATGACCGAACTCGTGAATTATTATGATTACGCTGAGAATTATCAGTGCAAGAAGTATGTTGAAAAAAGAACTCATAATGCCTCCGTCAATTCTGCATTAAAGGGTAGATATTTAAAATTTTTCCGCAATTGCAACCAGAGTTATCGCTTCAATATCCTTTTGAACCTGAAGGATTTCCGGAACGGTAGGATTTGGAATAAAATTGTGCATCATGTGAACATTCATCACAAGCTCAATAATGCGCGCAATGTCCAGAAAACCGATTTCATCTTCCAAAAACTTTGAAACAAGATACTCGTTTGCAGCGTTAAATACAGTTGGAAGCGAACCGCCTGTTTCCATTGCCCGTCTTGCCAGAGCAAGCGCAGGAAAATTGGTTTCGTCAGGCTTTTCAAAGGTCATTGCAGAGAGCTTTGTAAAATCCAGCCTCTCTGTGTTAAGAGGAATTCTGTCAGGATAAGTCAAAGCATAAAGTATCGGCAGCCTCATATCCGGGCAGCCCATCTGACCGATAACGGCTCCGTCTGTAAATTCCACGGCAGAATGAAGTATGCTTTGAGGGTGGACGACAACCTGAATCTGGTCAGCCTTAACGCCAAAAAGCCAGCCTGCCTCCATCATTTCAAGCCCTTTGTTCACCATTGTAGCAGAATCGACGGTTATCTTTGCACCCATGTTCCAGTTCGGGTGCTTAAGCGCATCTTCTTTTTTCTTGTTTTTCATCTGCTCCAAGGTCATTCCTCTGAAAGGGCCTCCGGACGCCGTGAGGATCAGATTTCTGATTGCAGCGTTGCCGTCAGCCACTGAAGCAAAGCCATAATTCAGCCCTTGAAGCGACTGAAAAATTGCAGAATGTTCACTGTCAACCGGAAGGAGCCTTACGCCATACTCTTTTACTAACGGCATAATTATATGGCCTGCCGTAACCAGTGTTTCCTTATTGGCAAGCGCAACATCCTTTCCCGATTTAATAGCAGCAATCGTCGGATGTATGCCGACCATGCCGACAATTGCCATTACAACGGTATCCACATCGGGAACAGAGGCGCAGTCAGCCAGTCCGAACAGTCCCTCATAGACGGTAACATCCGTGTCTGCAAGCTTAGTTCTAAGGTCTTTTGCCGCACCGAAGGAATTCATGCAGACATACCGGGGCTTAAACTCCCTTACCTGTTTTTCCATCAAATCAACATTTTTGTCCGCAGTCAGCGCAATAACACTAAATTTATCAGGATTTTGTCTTACAATATCAAGCGTCTGAGTGCCGATTGAGCCTGTAGAGCCAAAAACAGCAAGTTTTTTCATACATTTTTCTCCATATATCAAAACATTTATTTCAGGAAATATTTCACGAAACAAGCCATAAGCATCAAAACATTAGCAATCGGCAAAATCAGCGCCTGAAGCCTTATATAGGATATGACAAAAATCGTACAAATATTCTGTTATCTTATTCATGCAAATATACTATTCACTGCATCGGAACTTATTATCTGCCTACTTAAACAGTATAAGCATATAATAGACTACGGGCGCTACAAATATTACAGAATCGAAACGGTCCATTATTCCGCCGTGGCTCGGTATAAGATTTCCGTAATCCTTAATTTTATAATCTCTCTTTATCGCAGAGGCTGCCAAATCTCCAAACATGGAAATTATTGCGCAAACCGCAACGGTTACCGGAAGCGCAAGCTCAGGAAAACTCAAAAGCTCAAGCTTATCCGAAAAGATCAATGCAAAAACAAAGGCAACCAACACAGACGCAAGAACGCCTCCGACGCAGCCCTCCCATGTTTTTTTAGGACTTAATACGGGAAATGCTTTGTGCTTTCCGAAGAAAACACCTGAAAAATAAGCAAAGGTATCGCATATCCATGAAGCGATAAAAATTATCCATACAAGATAAATTCCGCTTTCAAGGGAACGAATAATGTAAACAAAGCCTAAAAGCACTCCTGCATAAAAAAGGCTGAAAAAACACGACATGGTCTCCAACGCCTTGCATTTAGGAAATGAGATTACGTAGGACATCATCAAAACGATGAAAAAAAAGACGAGAAAAAGCATAAAAGCCGAAGTCTTAAGGTTTTCGCCCAGCAGCCTGTCTCCCATTGCAATAAGCCCGATATAGTACGCAATGTCAGCGGCATAGGTTATAAACCCCTGAACTGTTTTTTCCATTTTGAATACTTTTAGAAGTTCATATATGCCGACAAGAGAAACCGCTCCAAGAACGACGCCTAAAAAAACTCCGCCGATAAGAAGAGTCGGGACTAAAATTATTCCCAGTACGATTCCGCTGATAATTCTCTGTTTCACTTTACTCCCCCAAAACGCCTGTCCCGGCTGTTGTAATATTCGATGGCTTTTTTTAATTCTTCCTTGTTAAAGTCAGGCCACAGCACATCCGTAAAATAAAATTCGGAATATGCAAGCTGCCACGGAAGAAAGTTAGACGTGCGGTACTCTCCGCTTGTCCTTATCAGTAGATCAGGATAAGGAATTCCGCAGGTGTCAAGATGAGAGCTTATGAGTTCCTCGTCAATCTGCTGCGGAGACAGCTTTCCGCTTACCGCTTCTTCGCATATTGTCCTGACAGCACGCACTATTTCATCTCTGCCGCCATAATTTATTGCGACCTGAAAATTAAGTCCCGTGTTATTTTTTGTCGCTTCCTCAAGTCTTAGTATTGACTTCCTAAGATCATCGTCCAGCCTTGATATGTCGCCGATAACACGGACCCTCATGTTGTTTTTTGAGCTTCTTTCTATACTGTCCTTCATATACTTGCGCAGAAGATCCATAAGAGCCGAAACCTCGCTTTCAGGTCTCGCCCAGTTTTCGGTGGAAAAAGCATATATGGTAAGGTACTTGATGCCAAGGTCGTAAGCGTCCTCGCAGATCTGCTCTGCGGTTCTGCTTCCCTGCACATGTCCGGCAGTACGCGGAAGAAAACGTTTTTTTGCCCACCGTCCGTTTCCGTCCATTATTATAGCGACATGCTCCGGCGCAGTCAGGTTCTGTTCCGCAATATTTTTAGACGCTTTTGCCATCTGAATCCTCCGAAATTTATAGTTGGCGCCGTCCTTGAGTATAAATGCCGGCAATAAAATTCTATTGATAAAAACTAAAACTGTTGCGGAACAGACCTCTGCTCAATAAAACAGCCCCGAATCTGAAACGCAACAGTCCCGACAGTTATACAGTCATAATCTCCTTCGACTTGCTGTCAATCATTTTGTCAATTGTCTCAATATACTTGTCAGTAGTCTTCTGAACATCATTCTCAAGCTTCTTGGACTCGTCCTCCGAAAGCTCGGCTTTTGACGCCTTCTTTATCGCATCGTTCGCATCACGTCTTATGTTTCTGATTGCGACCTTTGCAGCCTCACCCTTCTTTTTCACGTCCTTAACAAGCTCTTTACGTCTTTCCTCCGTAAGCTCAGGGAACGTAAGCCTGATGATCTTGCCGTCGTTGCTTGGGGTGATTCCGATGTCCGAAGCAAGTATTGCCTTTTCGATTTCCTTTATCATTCTGCTCTCCCATGGCTGTATCGCAATCACTCTTGCTTCCGGAACGCTTATGTTCGCAACGCTCTGAATGCTGGACGGAGTACCGTAGTAGTCAACGTGGAGCTTATCAAGGAGATGCGGATTTGCGCGCCCTGCACGTATGCTTGCATACTCCTCGTCAAGATTGTTAATCGTTTTTGTCATTTTTGTGTCAAACGGTTCAATGATCGGATTCATTCTTCTTCTCCTTTTTCTTCTCTTTTTTGTTATTCGGCTTCCCGGCAATATAATTTACAGCTTTTCAGCCGGACTGTCAGTAAACTATCGTTCCGGTAATATTTCCCGAAACATTGTTTACAATGGCATTTTCCTCGTTGAGAGAAAACACCAGAGTGGAAACCCCATTTTCCATGCACATTACGGTCGCTGTAAGATCCAGAACCGAAAGCTTTTTGTCAAGAAGCTCCTGATAGGTAACCTTTGAATACTTTTTCGCATCAGGATTAACTTTAGGGTCGCTGTCATAAACTCCGTCTACAGCCCTTGCCATAACGATTACCTCGCATTCAAGCTCAATCGCACGCAAAGCAGTCGTAGTATCCGTTGAAAAATACGGATGACCTGTGCCGCCCGCAAGAAAAACGACCTTTCCTGCCTCCATGTCGCCAACGGCTTTGTCCTTGGAAAAGAGTTCGGTAAAGCTTCCGCATGCAAAAGGAGTGTAAATTGCGGTTTCCATTCCGACGTATCTGCAAATCTCAGACATGTAAATACAGTTCATTACCGTTCCCAGCATTCCAATTGAATCAGCCTTTGTCCTGTCGATCGTGTGAGAGCTTCTGCCCCTCCAGAAATTTCCGCCGCCGGTAACTACCGCAACCTGAATTCCCTTTTCCGTAATCTGTTTTATTTGCTTTGCAACAGCTATGCAGGTTTCTTCATCAAAGCCCGTCTTTTTTTCACCTGCCAAGGCTTCGCCGCTGAGTTTTAACAAAACCCTCTTAAATTCTGACATTTTGCCTCCGATTCCGTTTTTACGGAAACTGTAAAATTTCTCCTTGTAATTTTAGCACATAAAGAAAGGATTATCAAGCAGAAAACGGCACTGCAGGCTAAATGTCGCCTGCCGTACCGTTTTTTCAGCTTTATCAACCGATTCGCCCCTTCCGCTGACGCCAACGTCCTTCAGGGCTTTGTACCAATATTCTATCAGTATGAAAATACTAAGCTTCTTCCTCTTTACGTTTTCTGCAAGCCGCAGCAAAGCATATTGCAGATGTTACTGCAAGGAACGCCCAAGCCGCAGGGAATGAAGAATCGCCTGTTTTCGGAGTGTCAGGAACATCAGGAGCGTCCTGCTTGATATCCGCGTATACGTTCGTAAAAGCAAGCTCTTCCTTTGAATTGCCCGACACCGTCACGGTATAAATTCCGTCAAAGCTCTCATCAACGACATTAACGGCTATCTTCCGTACCTTTGTATCATAGGTCATGCCCTTCTCGCTTCCTTCAATCTCGTAAATCACGAAGTTCCACAGCCCTTCTTCGTTAAACACAATGTCTCCGAACGCAGCGGCATAGCCCTCTGTAAGCTGCGTAATTTCAAGCTGCGTGATTTCCGGAAGAATAATCCTTCCTTCCTCAATCGCATCAAGGGTCGCGTCGTCACCGCCTTCAAGAACAAACAGGAATTTATCGTTGCCGTTCCACTGTCTGCCGGACAGCTTCTTTGAGACGACAAGATTTGCAGAACCGTTAAGAGTTCCTGTCGCACGGTAGCTGTTCGTAAAGGTAATCTCAACATCTTCCATATCGACATATGTCTTCTGAACCTTCACGCCGTCGTCGCCGATTTCCTCACCCGTCTGTACTTTGACGGTCACTGTGTACACGCTGTTATCGTAGGTTACGCCCTTGTAAACCCATCTGCCGTCTACAAGCACTGCGCCGTCAAGAGCTTCGCCGTCAAACGTTCCGTCCGCCGTCGGCTGCTTTTCTCTTACGGTATAGGTGTAAACCGCTGCGTCCTCCGCAGAAGCGCCCGCATTTTCAGGAGTAAAGACAATTCCGTCAAACAATACGCCTCCGTCCGAAAGGTTATGAGCCTCAAATCCGACAAGACCGTCGGCAGTCTTTTCAGAACCTTCAGGCATCGGAACGCCTTCTTCCGCCTCAAGAACAAACGTAAACTCTCCTTCATTGAGCTGTCTGCCTGTCAGCGCCTTTAACGCATCTATAACAACAGAATCCACATCAAAGAAATAGGTATTTGTAAAGTCCGCATTGGAAGCATCGGCGGACGTCCATTCTTCTCCGGAACCGTCGCTGCTCACTTCAAATTTACTGCTTTCAACAGACATTGTGCCGTCACCGTTATCTTTAACGTTAACCGTAAGCCTGTATACCGCCGCGTCATAATTAACGCCCTCAATATTTGCAACTCCCGGCATGTCAGAGGAAAGCTCATATATCAGGTATTCGTAGCTGCCCGGCTCTGTAAAGACAATCGGGTCGTCTTTACCGCCAAAGCAGAACAATGAACCGCTTCCGTCAGGAGAAGGCGTAAGAATTGCCAATGATTTCTTAGGGAGCGGCGCACCGTCCTTCGCTGTCATTGCAAAGTAGAATTTGTCGCCGTCCTTAAATTCACGTCCCTTAAGGACCTTGCTTCCGGAAACGCTTATGTCTGCTTCCAGTTCGTCAACCGTATAGGTATTGGCAAATTCAAATCTGCCGTCTGCTTCCGCTCCCTCGGCCTTAACGGTAAACGTACCGTTGAAATCCTCGTCAGTTACGGTAACCGTAAACACGTAAGCCTCACCGTCATACGTCACTCCGTCAATTCTGCTTCCGCCGTTCAATTCGCTGACCCTAAACCTGTACTTGCCCTCTGCATAGAATTTAATATTTCCGAAAGCCTCGGTAAGAGCCGCCGTCCTGAAGTTTATCTTAATCTCCGTATTTGACGGAAGAACAACGCTGCCGTCTTTTACGGCGCTTTCCGTGTCCGCATCGTAAGGAGCAAGAACAAAAGCAAACTCATCGTTTTCGTTCCATTCCCTTCCCGTAAGAGATTTCGAAACCTTAAGATACGTCTCGCCCTCAAGAGTTCCCTCGGCGCTGTAGCTGTTGCGGAAAGCAAATTCATTTCCCTTAACATCTGCAAATACCGTTTGGGTAACAATTCCATTGGAATCGACGATATCCTCAGTCCATACCGAAACGCTGACGGTCTTTACCGAGCTGTCATAGGTTACGCCTCTGTAAACCCATCTGCTGTCTTCAAGCACCGCGCCGTCAAGAGCCTTGCCCTCGAAAGTACCGTCATCAGTAGGCTGCTTTTCAGTCACCGTGTAAACATATGTTTTGGCAGCCGCCTTTCCGACTCCGGCATCAGCCACCGTAAATTTGATATCGCCGAAGTGGATTATTCCGCCTGCTCCATTGACAATATCCTTGCGTGCGACGCCGTCTTTCGAAGTAAATCCCTCCGGCATCGGAGTACCGTCCTCAGCCTCAAGCACGAACCCGAACTCACCGGCAGAGAGCTCTTTTCCGTCAAGTGCTTTGATTCCGTCGATTTCCGCTAACGCTTCTTTAGAATTGTAGGTATTTGTAAAGTCAGCGGAGTCCGCTTCATTTCCTGCCGTGCCGCCTGCTTCCGGAAGGACGCTGAGGCTCTGGGAAGCCGTCATCGTACCGTCATTGTTGTCTGTTACGCTGACCGTAAGAACATAAATCCGACTGTCATAATTCATTCCCGGAATAAGATCCTTTACAGGCTTTTCCTCTCTTATGAGGTAGAAATATGTTCCCGGAGCAGCATATGTTATCTTGTCATTCTCGCCTCCGAAGGTAAAGCTGTTGTTTACGACCCTGCCTTCAGAATCCGTTTCAGGCTTAACTGTAACGCTTGTCGTTTTCGGGAGAGGCGCACCGTCAAGCGACGTCATTGTAAAGGTAAACTCATCTCCCGGCATAAAAGTGCGGTCGCCCGTAAGAGTCTTTGTTCCCGAAACGGTTATATCCGCTTCAAGCTCGTCGACTGTGTAGGTGTTTGTAAACACGTAAGGCTTGGCGCTGCTTCCGTCCTGTGCGGCGGTCGTGTTTGTCACAGCGGCACTAAGCTCACCCGTTCCAGTATCCGTCACTGTAACCTTGATTTCAAGAGGCGCTGCAAAGGTGATCCCGTCAATCCTGTCCTTATCGTCAACAGGCTTTCCGTTTCTGTATTCGGTTACCGTGAATACATAATCCCCTGCTTTGCTGAAGGTAATGTCTCCGAAAGCAGCCGTGTGCCTGCCGGAAGCGTCCGTCGTTTTGCTGTTAATCACTACGGACGGCGGAAGCATAACGGTTCCGTCTGCTACTCCGTCAACTGTAGCACTATCGCCTGCTTTTGCCGAAAGGACAAATTCAAACTCGTCTGTCTCAAGCCATTGATCGTCCTTCCTGCCCTTAAGAACCTTGTCAATATTAAGGCTTGCCGAGCCTGAAAGCTTTCCGTCAGCCTTATAATCATTGATAAAATCAACTCTGTCTCCCGAAGCATTTGACGCATGAATCTCTGTAGACAGCTCAGCCTTTCTTGCAGTGTAGCCGTCGTCCGCAGTTTCTTCCTCTGTTACGGTACATTGTGTTCCGTTCGGAAGTCCGTTGATTTTAGCGGTCTGACCGTGGCTCAGATATATGCTGCCGCCGGATTTAACGCTGCCGCTTGCAACCGTTCCCTCCGAATCGGTTACAACGTAGGTATATACCTCATCTGCATCGGTAAGCTCTTCACCGTAACCGTCGCTAAATTTCAAAGTAAACTTAAACGATTTGTCGCGGTTTATAACTCCTGTCGTGCTTTCAATTGTTTTGGTTATTACAAGAGAGCCCTCGTCTCTGCTGTTAATGAACTCCGCAGCTGCATTTTGGCCGTCGATGGTTCCTTCAGCACTCTTAGGGACTTCAGTTTCATAACCGTTTTTATCGGCATCTGTTTCCGTAACCTCATAACTGTAACCGTCAGGCAGCTTGTAGATAACTGCGCTCTCATCTGCCTTGAGACTGAATTCCGCTTTGCCTGAAGCGTTGAATTTAATTGTTTCCGTGCCGAGAACCGGAGTCCCCTTTCCTTTTGCAAACGGGAATTCGCCGCTTACAGGATTGCCTTCCGCGTCCTCAAGATAAACGCTGAAGCCGAAGTCAACGTCCGTTTCTCCTGCTTCTCCGTCGACACCCTTGCTCACGGTAAGAGTGTGAAGGGTACTGTTGTTGAAGATGACGGCATCTGACGCAGTCTCATTTAAAAATGCTTCAGTCGTAACTTCATAATCCGTTGCATTACGCACGACATTTACTCTAACGATATATTCCGAATCATCTAACTCATAATTTAAAGTGTCGCCCTTCTCTTTAACTTCATATATCTTAAAGTAGTATACTCCTTCTCCCAGGTAATCGGTTTCTTTGAAGTATATATATCCATCTTCACCGTTTTGGGCTTCGTCACTGTAACCATCCTCAACAGGAGTTGTCAGGTCTTCATCAACCTGTACTGCCTTAAATGAGAATATCTGATTTGCAGACGGCGAAACAAGAAGCGTTCCGTCGATATATTTCTGGGCTTCAAAGGAAATTTTTTGCTTGGAAACCGAGTAAACCGTTCCAGACTGCATCTTGAGGAATACGCCTGTGATATTTTTCGATTCGGTTCCTGCTGTCTTTCCTGCGATTTCAACGGTTACCGAGTTCTTAACATTATCAAGACTTGCATACGCCGCAGTGTTAAATTCGAGACGCACGTCCATATGTTCAGACGGATTCCTGAGAGTAATTACAAAGTCCCTTCCTATACTTGTTATATTGTATTCGTCCGCAGGAATAGGAGCAGCACTCTTTGTAAACCCGCTCTTTCCGGCAGTCAAATCATAAAGTACAATGCTGTCTTCAAGACACCGCAGACCAAACGGAAGATTATCCGTAACTGTTGCTGCGGCTTCACTTCCCAGCTCGGCAATTTCGCCCTGAGACGCTATTTCTTCAAGATGGAAATCAACGCTCCACTTTATAATCGGTTCGCCGTTGTCAGTGTATACCTGCTCATTTCTTTCCTTAAGCAATTCTCCTGATTTGCTTACAGCATCGGTGTAGACAACTTTCCCAGTGCTTTTGCTTGTCATGTTATCCCAGCCGTACCTGCTAAACGCAGCACTGTTGCTCAAGCTGTAGGAAGAATCTTTTTTAATCGAGCTATCGCCGACAGCTTCCATATCAAGAGATGTAACATAGTCCAAAACAATGGCGGTTCCCTTTTCAAGAGAATCGAATCTAAGCGTAAAATCCGTCTCTCCGTTTGTTTTAACAGAATATTTCTCCCATTCGCCCGAATATGCGCTAAGCTCATCAATTCCTGCTTCAGAGTCAAAAATTACTGTTGAAACCGAATCTTTGTATAAAGTAACCTTCATTGACGAAAGGTTAAGGTATTTTTTAATCGAAGAATCCGCTGTAAGGCTATCGCTTATGGTAATGTCTTCTGCATCGTTACTGCCTGTTTCGGCCCTAAGTCTCCAAGCCTGTTCATGTGCTAATCCGGTATCTTCTGCCGTCTTTTCGAACAATGAGTCCTCTTCCTTTTTCACGTTTCCGCTTGTTTCTATATCAAGCATTCCGCCCGGCAGTCCGGCATTGGCAAAATTTGTAACGCTGTAACCTTCGCTTAGATTTCCGCCGTTTGCTAAAAACTGCTTTTCATCAAGACCAGTCGTGTAAACTATCTTAAGAGAGCTCTTCATCAGCTGTGCAAATTCAAGACAAAATCCTATGCCCTCGTCATTCAGCGTTAATTTCGCGCCTTTGTAGCAGCCTGCCGCGTCTCTAATAGTTACAGACGTACCGGGTTCGAAAGAGCCGTCGTAAGAATAAAGCAAATGCGGATTCTCAGGATCACTGTTGTCATAGATTTCAAAAGTTCTGAACTCTGTTATGGCAAAAGCGATCTTATCATTTTCAGTCACTTTCTTTCCGTCTCCGGCACTCATTGAATCCTCTACCGAATAGTTATCGATATCGCCGTTGACATTAAGCTCCAGACTCCATGTGATTTCATTGTTTTTCACATCAACATCTGCATTTTTTCCGATGGTTCCAAGAAGGTCTATAGGATTTTTAAATTCGTAGCTTGAACCTGTATCAGGGAAATTGCCGTCAAATTTATTAAGCGTACCTATAGTAAGAACTTCACCGTTTTTCAGTAAGCCTTCCTTTGCCGCTTCCATCATTACAGCGACCCAATCTATGTTAAACCTGTATGTAAAATACACATCTGCATTCCAAGGAAAATGTTCTCCGGAAACAGAAAACATCTCTTTTACCGCCTCGCCATAGCCTTTCAGTTCGGATTCATCAAGGTCGGTATAATTTTCATCCGCAGGAATGTAAACAATTTCTGAATCTGACGGTATTGTAAACCTGTACTCAGGATTATTATCCACACGTTCGTCCTTTGGATAAAGCTCGGTTTCCGTGCCGTTTTCCTCGACAAGATACTCTCTAATACGTTCAACCGTAGTGTGCTTCAGTATCAGTTCCGAAAGCTTCCTGTTAAGCTCGTCATCTGTAACAGCCTTTCCGTCAATCAGCGCATGAACATAAAAACTGTCCGTAGCATAAATAGGAGCATCGTTTTCATCACCTATGTTGCCTGTATGTACCTTCGCAGTGTAAACATTGGTTTCTGCATTAAAGCCTTTAACGCCGGTCGCCGGTTCAAGGAAGGCATTACCCATTATAGCCGCCCCTGCACTCACCCAGCTCTCGCTAGGACCTGCTATAGGCATTGTTTTTTTGCTTAACGGATGGCGTGCCGCCGAATACATAGCCTTAACCGTAGGTACTGTATTCTTTACGGAAGGATCGGCGGAATATAGCGAAATCGACGAGCCGGCATCAACCTTGCCCGGATATGCAATTGCCGCCTGACTGTCTATTTCATAGTACCCTTTGTGATAAATTTCGCTGTCCGTTCGGAAGCTGACATTAACCTCGTTTTCTCCTAACAAAAGCGTATATGTTATCACAAAATAAAGCTCGTTGGAGAGAGCCGTCCCGTCGGTCTTTGAGACTTCAAAAGCATACAGATTTCCGGTTAAATTCTGAAATTTTTCATTATCTGTTGTCTTTTCAGGAACTTCTACGCCCAAAGACAGCAGCTGATTTTTTCTTTCCTCCGCTGTATTACCCAAAGAGGATATGCTATAGCCTGTTCCCGGCACAGCTTTTTCATTTTCATATATCGTAACGAGTTTATTAGGATTGTCCTCGTCAAACAATGTGAGCCTGTTGTCACCGACCTGTATCTTGATATTCTCAACAGTCACATAGGAGAGGAACTTGCTGAGAAGCGCCTGCGTTTTAGGGTCATCAGCATCAAAAAGATAATCAGGCGCTCCGCTTCCCGAAACAGCGCTTCCGGAAGTGTAATATTCCTTGACTCTGTTAATCTGGTCGACAAGGTAAACTTTTTTCTGACCCTGCGGGCCGACGTCCGCAGTTACCCGATAATCATTTTTATAATGACCCTTTCCTTTGTCGCTTCCCGTCCACTCTTTTTTAAGTACCGGAGAGGCAGAATAACTGAAGCTCTTTAAGCTTGCAGAATAGGCTCTTCCATTATTGTTTATCGCCCTGTAGCTTCTCGCTGCCGCATTTTTCAGCTCTATTTTCAGCAATCCTCTAAGACCGTTATCTTCACTGTACTTTTTTATGTCAAAAATTCCGTTGTAGGCAACCGTCACGCTTCTTACTACACTATTCGCTTCATATCCGTTCTTTCTTGCAGTAAGACCATATATTGTTACCGTAAATCCGCGCTCCATATCGCCGGAATATTCCAGCCTTACTTTTACGCTGTCATCTCCAAATTGGCTCCCTGCTACACTGCTCAGCGGACCATAAAACGCGTTATAGGGTGTAACGTCCTTTTCAACATGCCCGGTTGTTTTTGCTGTTTCAAAGTCACTTTCATCAAAAAGAACCGTATTATAATTTTCACCCGGTCCGCTATCATACGCAAATGAAACCTTCATGTCAGTAAGCGTAATATATTTAGCCGGAGAAAAGGCAAGTGTTTTACCGCTGTCGTCCTTAACCGTCGTCTGCGACATATTGTCGCTTATTTTATAGACTCCGGAAAAGCCTTTCTGACCGGCAAAAGTTGACGAAACAGTTGCAACAAACTTATTAAGTTCATTATCGGCATTATTTTCTGTAGAGACATTCATTGTCTTACCGCTTATGCCGGGCACAACAGCACTTCCGCTTCCCACTACATCATAAACAGGAGCTTCAAGATGTCCGTCGTAAATCTGAAAATCTGCATAATTATTATACGTAAGATTTCCGATATCACTTACAGAATAGTTAGGCATGGTTATATAACGGATCCTCAGTACGGTTTTATCACTGTTGCTATTAAGCATATTCCTAATATAATATGACAGGTATCCGTCATAAAAAATCCATCTGGCTCCGCCGCTATTTCTCGAAATAGTTTCCAGGTATTTATTAGGAATTGCATTTCCGGCATTGTCATAATACCACGAGGCTGACGCATAACTCCAACCGTCAGCAGGTACAGAATCAATATGAGGCGCTCCAGATATCTCTCCTTGGGTATACGGTGTAGGTTTAACGGCGGCAAGATATATGTATCCGCCTTGGAAAACATTGGAAGAACTTCCTGACGTAACCAACATTCCGTTTTCGTCATATGCAGAACCTCCCCAAGAATAGCCTGATGGAAGAACGTCATATAATGCTGCTTTGATGCTATCAATCGGAGCGGCAGTACCTGTACTCTGTCTCCACTTGTACCAGTCAATAAAAGCGGTCAGGTCAATAGACAAATCCCAGCGGATGCTGCCGTCCTCCTGGACAAATCCGTTTTTGTTCAGAACATACGCAGGTCCTTTACTGAGAGGATGTGAAATACTGCTTTTATATAGAGTGCAAGCATTTTCCACTGCTAAATATGTAGCAAAATTATAATTGTACGGTGACTTGTTTTCGACTGTATTTTCACCGTTTGGTCCCGTGCTCTCAATAACCTTGCGAAGGTATTTGCTATACGAAACGGAAGCATTGTAGCTGCCCTGATTTTCCGGGAGATTAAACATGTAAAGCTCAAATCCCAAAGGGCTTCCCAGAAGCTCCTTATTTCCGTTACCGGCTAAGCCTAAGTTTGTGCTGTTATAGCTTAGAGAGGCATTTGCGCCGGCACTGGAAGAACAACAGTACGTTGCACCGTATACGGTTACGGGAGATATAAGCATATATATGTTTTTAGAACGGCTCCCATATGATACTAACTGATCCTGTTCAGCTGAATAAAGGACAACCCCTGTACTAGAATCAAAATTTGCCCAGCTTCTGTTTTGATTGTATATTTCCTGCATTTCCGCAGCGGCAACAGGGTCATTATCACTATTTTTTACGTAATTTATAAGTCCTGAAAACGAACCTGAATAAACAGGTTTAGCTTTACTAATCAGGCTCTGATTCGAATATGTTCCGGCAGAAAAATCATTCTTTAAACTCAATCCGCTGTCATTCGTTCTTGAAAAGTTACAAGCATACAGGTACATGGAACTGATTTGATTTAGGCTGTCCGGATTAATCCCCGACTCAGTTACTTTAATCCAATCTTCACCTCCGGAATAGATGTAAGCAGAAACTTTTTCAGCTAAATCACCGCGACCTGAATATCCACTTGAAAAAGCGCTTGACTTGCAATCATTGTGGTTAAAACTAAAGCCAGGACTGCTAATATTTTTTGTGGCAGTAACCGGAACCTTGACCTCTTCGCCGTTTGATTCATATGAAGTAACGGCTTTGTAAGAACGAGACGAGCCGCTCATAGCTGCCGTATAATAAACGTCAACTATATAGCTTAGCTCTACTTTATCTGCATTTATGTTTTCAATATTTATTTGAAGTTTATCAGCGGAAACAGTGCCGGAGCCTGCGGAAAATCCTCCTGTACTGCTTCCGTCAACAGTAATTTTTCCCGAACCGCTGCTTCCAGAAAACGAGAAATTTCCTACTCCATTTAAACTGACTGCGCTCTCAGATTTGCCGGAAACTGTCTTTACTTCTAAAAATTTTTCATATCCGCTTGAAGGAAGCAGCATGACCATTCCAGAGCTTTCAAGCGTTTCGGTAAGACTAATCGAGAGAGGCTGAGTCGGGTCCGGATTTAAAACAGTAAGCGTATACTTTATCTGACGGTAAACATTACCGCCGACACTAGAATTCAACAAATTTCCTTCAGAATCAAGCCACTGTGCGTTTTTTTCAACGAGTAAAGGCTCAGCAGGAACAACAAGAGGTATGGAATAGCTTCCATACTTTTCGAATTCGACCGGAACTGAGTCTTTTCCTTCAAAGGTATCAGGCAGCTTAGCGTTGTACTGATAGTCAGCTGTTATGTCTTCTTCTCCTTCTGTATCAAGGAAAAAAATCTGGAAATTGAAGTTCGAGCCTTCCAAAACAAGACGTCCCCACGCACGGGCTTTACCAAAAGACTGCTGCAACGGTATCCAAACGTTTAAAGGCTCGTCAGTTGCTTCGATACCGCACGGAATCAGATTATCAGGCAAACCAAAAGAATACACAGTAGCATCCTGAACACCGTTCGTCGGAACCTTAGGGTCATTTTCCTTAATACGAATATTAGAAAGTCTTACAAAGACTTCAGCGTTTTCACGTTCAACAGGTTTAAAATCACTGCTTTCGACAGAAAGCCCATTGACAAGAACTGCGGTTTCCATTCCGACATGAGTGGAATCTTCATCGAGAACGTCAACTAGCTTTAGCGGAGCCGAAGCATTTTTTAATGCAATGACCTCAAGCTTTACAGTAGATACTACCGGTGTAGAAACTGAGCTGTGGCTCGCCGAATATGTAACTGCATACGTCATGCCGTCCTCAGATTCAGACGGGCTAATAAGATTCGTTCCCTCTATCCAACTATACCCTTCATCTACAGTAATGCCGTCAGCTAGAATTCTGTCTATATTTGTAACCGTAATAACGGCATCTTCCAATAGGCTACCGTCAGAATCGTATAACCCGACACCACCAAGCAAATCATTTTGGTAATCAGCCAAAAGTATTGAAAAAGGAACAGTAATCTTCAAACCGCTCTCATCGCTTGAGGCGATATTAGTCTCCTGTTTCTTCTGTTCCACCGAGGCACCTGTCGCAGCCTGTGAAACCCCTACTGTCTGGAATATCAAGCACAGACACAAAATCCATGACAAAACCCGTCCCGGAACGTCCCTGAACCTTCCAAAGATGTTTTTACCCGCACTTCTCAACATAGCAGCTCTCCCTTCAGACTCTTACATTTCGGTAATTGCGTCCTGTTTATATGATTGGTCTTCTGCTTTGAAAACAAACGCCGTTAGAACCGTATGGCGTCCTGCATGGAATCAATACAAATAAAACAGTTTTTTGCAAAACATAAGTAATGATTATAATATCACAGCAGACTTAAAATAAAAAGATGCTCAAGAAAATAAAATAAAAAGAAAGCATTAACTTCTGTAAAATGACGTTAAACATTACATAGATGCAAATTTTGCCAAAAAACAAGGCTTTGTAACGTAAAAGGCATCAAAGTAATTGCTAAGTAAGTGTTAAAATTGAATTATTTGAACTGAGAATTAAAATAATCACAGGAAAAAGCTATTGTTCTACAACTGTATTGCATGATTTTATACCATTGGGTTTTAACACTTCATTTGTACTACAAGTGTAGATTTTCAACCGAGTTCCAATATAATTTTATCTACATCTGTAGTTTTCACTGCTTTTATTTCCTTTTTCTAATTTAATTTTTATCAGTTTCATATTTTTAAAGCTTTTCTTTTTTAAGCTTCTCTTTTCCGATTTACTTTATGCGATTCACTTTATGTGATTCTTTTCAAATGATACTTTTTTACGATTCTTTTTTCACACAAAAAAACATCGGGACAAATATTGTCCCGATGTTTTACCTTTTCTTTTCATTTCAGCTAATTGCTTTGATAATGCAATTACTGTCCCATCTGCTTTGCAACCTCTGCCGCAAAGTCCTCTTCCTTCTTTTCAATTCCTTCGCCTGTCTCAAAACGAACAAACGATTTAATTGAAAGCGCCGAGCCGGAATCCTTGGCAACCTTTTCAACATACTTGGCAACCGTAAATTCTCCGTCCTTTACATATACCTGATCGACAAGGCACATTTCCTTAAGCTCTTTATCAAGCCTGCCCGGAACGATTTTTTCAATCACGATATTCTCTGGCTTCGGCTTCTTGCTCTCTGCATTTTCCTTAAGAGCTTCCTTTGTAATAATCTCTGTTTCAGATGCGATAAAATCTGCCGGAACCTCATTCTTGTCAACGAAGGAAGGTTTCATTGCGCAAACCTGCATTGCGACGTTTTTAGCGCACTCAACAGCTGCTTCCGTAGCCTCTCCTGCCATCTCAACAAGGATTCCGAGTTTTCCTCCATTGTGAATGTAAGATACAACAAATCCGTCATCGGCAACAATTTTTGAGAATCTTCTGATGTCAAGTTTTTCACCGATAACAGCAACAAGGTTTGCAAGCGCATCCTTAACCGTAATAGATGAATCCTCACACCAAGGCTCTGCGAGGAACTCTCCGATGTCAGCCGAGCTTGTGTCAGCTGCCTGCTTTGCAACCTTTGCTACAAATGTCTGGAACTTTTCATTCTTTGCAACAAAGTCTGTTTCTGAGTTGACCTCAACTACAGCCGCAATCTTGCTGTCCTCGCTTACATAAGCTGCACAGATGCCTTCTGCTGCAATTCTGCTTTCCTTCTTTGCAGCCTTTGCAAGTCCGTTTTCTCTAAGCCACTGTACCGACTTGTCCATGTCGCCGTCTGTAGCTGTAAGGGCTTTCTTACAGTCCATCATTCCGGCTCCAGTCATTTCACGCAGTTCTTTTACCATTCCTGCCGTAATGTTAGCCATGTTAAATTACCTCCGATTTTAATTTATGCTTCCTCAGCAGCTTCTTCAATGTCTTCTGCTTCTGCTGCTTCATCGGAAACCTCTTCCTCCTCTGCAAACGACTCGCCCTGATTTGCTTCAATAACGGCGTCAGCCATCTTTGAAACAATAAGCTTAACAGCACGTATTGCATCGTCATTTCCAGGGATTACATAATCAAGCTCATCAGGATCACAGTTAGTATCGGCAATTCCGATAAGAGGAATACCGAGCGAGTGAGCCTCCTGAACACAAATCCTTTCCTTCTTAGGGTCAACTACGAAAATCGCATCAGGAACATTCTTCATTTCCTTGATACCGCCAAGGTTTTTCTGAAGCTTTTCCATTTCCTTCTTTATTATAACGACTTCCTTCTTAGGGAGAACCTCAAATGTTCCGTCCTCCTCCATTTTTTCGTAAGCCTTAAGCTTTGCAATTCTCTTCTGGATCGTCTTGAAGTTTGTAAGCATTCCTCCAAGCCATCTCTCATTTACATAGAACATGCCGCAGCGCTCTGCCTCTGTCTTGACAGAATCCTGAGCCTGCTTCTTTGTACCGACAAAAAGAATTGTTCCTCCGTCAGCCGCGATGTTTTTAACTGCCTCATAGGCTTCATCTACTTTTCCGACCGACTTTTGAAGGTCAATGATGTAAATGCCGTTTCTCTCCGTGTAAATGTACGGAGCCATCTTAGGGTTCCATCTTCTCGTCTGATGTCCGAAATGGACGCCTGCCTCAAGCAGCTGTTTCATTGAAATTACGCTCATTTTAAATCCTCCGTGGTTTTGTTCTTCCATGCCGTCTGCTTCCGATAAAATCACACGAGCGATGTGACACCGAACGGAAAGTCAAGCATGTGTTTTTTTCATACCGATATAATATAACATATAATGTTAAAAAAGGCAAGCACATTTTAGCGCCTGCCCCTAACTTGTATTTGAATCTTTTATCAATGCTTCGGTATGCTAACGTCCGGTGCATCGGCGGTATGCTCACGTTCTCTGCATCGTTTTTTACATATCCTTAAGGTACTCGTAAACATACTCATTTACAACCTTAATGTAGGTTCCTCTCATACCTGACGAGCGCGTCTTTATGATTCCGGCGCTCTCAAATTTTCTAAGGGAGTTTACAATAATAGACCTTGTAATGCCGATTTCATCTGCTATTCTGCTTGCTACCAAAATTCCTTCACCGCCTTCAAGCTCCGAAATCACTCTTCTAATGGATTCAAGCTCTGAATTTGAAAGAGATTCAATTGCTGACTTTACAGTGTTCTTTTTGGTATTTTCAAGGTCGACCTCTTCCTTTTCGGAACGCATTGTTTCAAGTCCCACTACCGTAGCGCCATATTCGGATAAAATAATGTCGTCAATCGAATAAACAATGCCTTCTCTGTAAACAAAAAGATGCCCCAGTCTCTGTCCTGAAATCAGTATCGGCGTAACGATTGCGGTAAAGTTTTTAACCATGGCACGGTCAAAGCCAAGCGTTTCAAGATTGACATTTTCCTTTGTTGAAAGAATATTGCTAAGACGCTTATTAAGATTATTATCTATCATCTCGCCGACATTTTCCGTGAGAAGACCGGTTATAACAGGCGTTCCCTCTTTGTTGCATATACCGAGTAGCTTCCCCTTTTTACTGATTACAAGCACGTTGGAATCAAGCGCATCGCTGAGTATCGAACAGAGGTCGTTAAATATCAGCCTGTTGCTGTCAAGTTTTTCCTGAAGAAGTTTGTTTATTGTTCTTGTTTTGTCTAAAAGTTCTACGCTCATTTTTTTCTCCTTATTGTTGCCTTTCTTTTCTACTGCCTTTTAACGTCCACAATTTATATTTATCTGAAGCGTTCAAATAAATTTCATATTAATATTATTCTTTTTCCCGGCTGTTACTGCCCTTTCCAAGCTGTTAACATTTTTTTCTCTGCCTGCCTGTTAACATTTTCGTTTTTCCTAACTGTTAACACTTTCCGCCTCCTTTTCCATGCTGCTGACATTTTCTGCCTTTTCCGTATCGGTCGGCTTCTGCCAGCTCATATACTCACACTCCGGATAATTTTCGCATCCGAAATACCTTCTCCCCTTTTTTGTTTTTCTGATAACAAGCTCTCCTCCGCACTGAGGGCATTTTATGCCTGTTTTTTCAAGAAATGTTTTGGTATTCCTGCATTCGGGAAAACCGGGGCACGCAAGGAATTTTCCGTGAGGCCCGTATTTTATCACCATGTTTCTTCCGCATAGTTCACAGACTACGTCCGAAACCTCATCCTGAATCTTAACGTTCTCGATTTCCTTGTTTGCCTTCTCAACAGCCTCGTTAAAATCAGGATAAAAGTTAGATATTATGCTCTTCCAATTTACTGTTCCTTCCTCTACTCCGTCTAAAAGCGTTTCCAAGCTTGCGGTAAAGTCGGTTGCTACTATTGTAGGAAAGGATTTTTTAAGAATGCTGTTGACCGCTTCGCCAAGGTCGGTCATATAAAGGTTTTTCTTTTCTTTTGTAATATAATGCCTCGACAGCAGGGTTGAAATTGTCGGAGCATAGGTGCTCGGACGTCCGATTCCAAGCTCCTCCATCATTTTTACCATCGACGCCTCCGTATAATGCGCCGGCGGCTGCGTAAAATGCTGTTCAGGTATTATTTCCTGCTTCTCAAGAATTTCGCCTTTTTTCGGGAGATTAAGCTGCTTTACCGGCTTGTTCTCGTCTTCACTGTCGTTATAGACGCTAAGATAGCCTTCAAAAAGAATCTTTGAAGCAGAGGCTTTAAATTCATAGCTTCCTGCGTTAACGGTAATAGACGCGGTCTCAAACTTGGCAGGAGCCATCATAGAGGCCGTAAATCTTTTCCAGATGAGCTGATAGAGCCTGAACTGGTCTCTGGTAAGGTCGTCCTTAACGGAAGCCGGAGTAATATCGATATATGTCGGTCTAATCGCCTCGTGAGCGTCTTGGATTTTTTTACTGTCTTTGCCGACTGTCTTTGAAGGCGCTCCGACATATTCCTCGCCGTAGCTTTCTTTTATAAACTTTGCGGCAGACGCCGAAGCCTCGTCTGAAATCCTTACGGAATCGGTACGAAGGTAGGTTATAAGACCTACCGTTCCATGTCCCCTGACCTTCACGCCTTCATAAAGCTGCTGGGCAACTCTCATCGTTTTTATTGTTGAAAAGGCCAGAACCTTTGACGCCTCCTGCTGAAGCGTGCTTGTGGTAAACGGCAGAGGCTGTTTATTGATTCTTTCGCCTGTCTTAACATCGCCTGCGGCAAAATCAAGCGATTCAAGCTCTTTTAATATACTGTCGGCTTCCTTTTGGTTTGTTATGTTTATCTTTTTTCCGTTTTTAGAACTAAGCTTAGCCTCTATCGGTTTTGCAAAGGAAGCCGATTTAAGCTTAACTGTAACGGTCCAATATTCGTCGGCTTTAAACTCTGAAATCTCCTCTTCCCTGTCGGAAATCAGCCTTAAAACTACTGATTGGACGCGTCCTGCGCTCAGTCCGCGCTTTATTTTTGCCCATAAAAGAGGACTGATTTTATATCCGACGATTCTGTCAAGAACTCTGCGGCACTGCTGAGAATCCACAAGGTTCATGTCAATATCCCTTGCTCCTGAAATTGACCGTTTAACCGCATTCTGCGTGATTTCGTTAAATGTTATTCTGTAGCATTTTTTATCGTCAAGCTTAAGAACATGCTTTAAATGCCACGAAATCGCTTCTCCCTCACGGTCGGGGTCTGTTGCGAGGTAGATTTTATTTGATTTTTTAACCTCCTTACGAAGCTGTGCAAGCACATCTCCCTTTCCTCTGATAGTTATGTATTGAGGTTCAAACGTTCCGTTTTCAACATCAATGCCAAGCTTGCTTACCGGCAAATCCCTTACATGACCGCCGCTGGCTATAACCGAATAATTTGAGCCAAGGAATTTCTGAATTGTTTTTGCCTTTGCAGGCGACTCCACTATTACAAGATTTTTGGCCATTCTTTTCTCAATCCTCTGCTTAAAGTTAATTTCAAGGCTCTGACACTGAACGTGAAACATAGCTGCCCGCTTCAATTTCAACAGCAAATCCCTTTTCACACAGACCGTTCAAAGCATCAAAAAGCGTAAAGTAATCCAATCCGCTCTCAATCATCAGTTCCTCAAAATGTTTTGCACTAAAACTTAACAAAGCATACACTATTATTTCATTGTTTTCAAGTGTATTTTTCCCAAACTTAAAACTTTTTTTATTTTTGTCATTCTTTTCTTTAAAGAACTTATTAAAGTTTCTACTTTTTAAAGAGAAAATAATATCCTCTGCGGACGTTGCGATTCCGGCTCCCTGTTTTGCAAGATACAGGCAGCCCTCGCTCAGAACATCGCCGATTCTTCCCGGTACTACAAAGACTTCCTTCCCCTGTTCAAGAGCCCTGTCGGTCGTTGTCATTGTTCCGCTTTTCATTTTCGCCTCTACAACCAGCAGACAGTCAGCCAGTCCTGCGATTATCCTGTTTCTTTCTGGAAAATGTTTTTTTAATCCCTTTACTCCAAGAAAATATTCCGAAATTACCCCTCCTTTTTCATACATCTCATAAAATAAAGGAGAATTCTCAGCCGGATATATTATATCGGCCCCGGTTCCAAGCACTCCAAAAGTTTTACCTCCATTTTTAAGAGCGCTTTTGTGCGCCTGACCGTCGATTCCGTAAGCAAGTCCGCTTATAATCTGCACGCCGTTTTCAATAAGCTCGCTGACTATGTAATCTGTCGCAGAGCTGCCGTAGCTGCTGCACGTTCTCGCTCCTATAACAGCCACGGAAGGAACTCCGCCGCTTGGAAGCTTTCCTTTGTAAAACAGCCCCAGAGGCGGTGATGGAATGTACCTCAGCTTATCAGGATATTGACTGTCGCAGATTGCGGTAAATTTTATTCCTGATTTGCGGAGCCTGTCGTATACCATGTCCGGATTGAAAATCTTTTTATAAGCAATAAGAGAAGATGCCACTCTTGGAGTGAAGCCTGCTTTATACAGGCTTTCTTCGTCTGTCTCCCAAATTTGAAGCGGACTTCCGTAATATCTCATAAGATTCTCCTTATCGGAAATTTCAAGGCATCTGTTGGCGGCAAGCCATAGAAACAAATCTTTCTCCGTCATATTTCTCTCCTGTCTCTATTTTTTAAATTTTTTCATAAGTCATTCTGTACATAACGGATTCTCTTACGTGTCTGTCTTGTATTTCTTCACTTTCTTCAAGGTCTGCGATAGTTCTTGAAAGCTTCAGCACCCTGTAATAAGTTCTGATGCTGAAATCAAAGCGTTTATATGCCTCTTCCAAAATCTTTGATGAGGAAGGCTTAAGACGGCAGTAAAACTCAGCCTCTTTGCTTGTAAGAAGCGCATTGTTTCTTATATTTTTTCCTGCATAGCGTTTTTTCTGCATATTAACGGCTCTCATCACCCTCTCCGCTATCTGAGAGGAGCTTTCCTCTTTTTGAGCGTTTTTCAGCTCGTCAAATTTAATGAGAGGCATATTTACATTCAAATCGATTCTGTCAAGTATCGGCTGGCTGATTTTTGACATATATCTGTTTATCTCCTGCTGGGTACATCTGCATTTGCTTCTGTCAGGATAATAACCGCAGGGGCATCTGTTCATCGCCGCGACAAGAATAAAATCCGCAGGATATACTGCTGTTCCGCTGATTCTGTTGATAACTATCCGGCGTTCCTCAAGCGGCTCTCTGAGCACCTCGATATTTTCACGCTTAAATTCAGTAAATTCATCTAAAAACAGGATTCCGAAATTTGCATAGCTGATTTCCCCCGGCATCGGGTAGCTTCCTCCTCCGGCAAGTCCTGCCACGGAAATCGTGTGGTGAGGCGAACGGAACGGTCTTTTTGATATCAGCCCGCTGTTTCCGAGCCTTCCTGCCGCCGAATAAATTTTGGTGAGCTCAACCTGTTCGTCATAAGTTAAAGGCGGCATTATTCCCGGCATACATTTTGCAAGCATTGTTTTTCCCGTTCCCGGAGGGCCCGAAAGAATCAGGTTATGGCCTCCTGCAGCTGCAATTTCAGCTGCTCTCTTTGCCATAGACTGACCTTTTATTTCTGAAAAATCAGGATAGGACTGTATTCTGCACGGCTCGGATCCTATTTGATTTTGTATTGCCGTTGAGCCGTCTTTTTCACCGTCGCCTCCGTCGTCTGCTTTTATGCCGAGAAAATGAACAGCTTCCTTTATTGTTCTGACTGGAATTATGCTTATTCCTTTTATGGCGCTGGCCTCTCTGTAATTTTCTTCCGGAACGATAACATATTTCATTTTGTTTTCTACGGCTTTAATTACGCATGATATAACGCCTTTAACAGCGCATATTTTTCCGTCAAATTTTACTTCGCCCAAAATGCACGTGTCTGCAAGACGCTCTGAGTTTTCCTTTTCCTTACAAGCTAATATTCCTGCCGCAATTGCAAGATCGTACTGTGTTCCGGATTTTTTAAAATCCGCCGGAGAAATATTGACTGTTATTTTTTTGCTTGGAATTTCATAACCTGAATTTTTCAGGGCGATTTTAACCCTTTCTCTCGCTTCCTTGACCTCGCCCGTAATGTTTCCTACAATCTCTATCCCGGGCAAGCCGTTGCTTAAATCCGTCTCAACTCTTACGCATCTGGCTTCAATTCCGTATAAATACACACTGTTGGTAATTCTCAGCATAACCGATTCTCCTTTATTTTGATAATTACAAATAAAAATACAACGATAAAAGACATTTTCGTTTTACTCATAAAGAATACTACTTTCAGGCAAAAAATGCTATGTGCAAAATACAAAAAAAGCACCTTCCAAATTTTCGGAAAGTGCCTAAATTAAATCCATTTCAAATTTTCCTTACTGTGAAAAATACACAGAAAACGCCTGCTTCAAGGAACCAAAATTTTATGCCGCAGATTGCAGAAAAATTTTATCTTTTATAATCCGTCTACAGCCGCGACGCTTTATTTCGTCTGAAGCATTGCCTTAAGCTCGTCCATAAAGGTGTTCACGTCCTTGAATTCTCTGTAAACGGAGGCAAACCTTACATATGCAACGTCGTCAAGTGTTTTAAGCTTGTCCATAACAATTTCGCCCACAACACTGCTGCTTATCTCTCTTTCCTCTCGGTTATAAATTGCGGCCTCGATCTGGTCGACCAGATTTGTAATCTGCTCAACTGAAATCGGACGTTTATGACACGCCTTAAAAACACCCTTTTCAATTTTGGAACGGTCATACGGCTCCCTGATATTGTCCTTTTTAATAATAACCAAAGGAAGCGTTTCGACCTTTTCATAGGTTGTAAACCGCCTGTTACAGCAGTCGCACTGCCTCCTGCGTCTGATCGATGCGTTATCGTCCGCAGGTCTCGAATCAATCACTTTGGTGTTGTCGTCACCGCAATACGGGCATTTCATATGTAATCCTCCTGTTATAATTCTCTGAAACGTATATTCTGAACGACCTGAAATTTTTCTAAATAAGCTCGGCTATATCTACGTTTTCTCCGGTAATCGCAACTACCGCCCCGTCCTGTACCTCTGACGCCTCCGGGTGAGCGATGAGCCACTTGTTCCTCGCAAAGAGCCTCTTATCCTCTTCACAGCAGATTTTTATTTCAGGCTTAGCGGTATTGGTTCCTTTTGGAAGAACTATTCCAACCTTAAACTGCTCTCCCCTTCTTGCTGAGCACGGAGCATAGTGAAGCGTTGTCGCATAAAGCTCAACGGCAGTTCCGGCAGGGCAGAAAAATGCCTCCACCTCAGATGTGTCGATTGACTGAACCATACAGTCCTGCTGCGGAGCAAGAAGAAAAACGCAGTCCGTTGCGCATACGTCTATTTCAGAGTCTCTGTGGTACTCCAAGCAGTTCAGCTTAGTGTTTGTCCCGTTGCAATAGCCTATCTGAATCGGCATTCCTCCGTAAAGGTTATCGGAATATTCCTTCATTGCAGGCGTGTCTTCAAGCACCTGCACGGACGGAAAATAATCGACGGCGTCTGTCGGAGCAAAGGTCTTATTTAAAAGACGGTCAAGCAATTCCTTAATGTCATAGCCCTCCACTATTCTTCCGTAACGGCTGAATTCCTTATCGGAAACAGATTTGATTGTTAAACCCATAGCATTATACCTCCGTTGTACAAATTTAAACGATAAAGCTGTACTGGAAACAGTATACCATAGCATAAAAAAGCTTTCAATAAAAAACTTATCAAGATAATGCCGCTTATATCGTGAAAATACGCTCAAAAACACAAAATGTTGTTGTTAGCAGTAAAAAAGTGGTGTATACTGTTCTAGGATAAAATCAATAATAAACGGAGGAAATGTCATGAGACACTTACTTAGTCCGCTGGACTTTTCGCTTGAAGAGGTTTCTCACATGCTTAAGCTGGCGCAGGACATTATGCGTAACCCCGAAAAGTACTCGCATGTGTGCGACGGCAAAAAGCTTGCCACCCTTTTCTATGAACCAAGTACAAGAACCAGACTCAGCTTTGAGGCGGCAATGTTAAATCTTGGCGGAAAAACCCTTGGCTTCCAATCCGCCGATTCTTCCTCGGCATCAAAGGGAGAAAGCGTTGCAGACACAATAAGAGTTGTTTCCTGCTACGCTGACATCTGTGCGATGAGGCATCCAAAGGAGGGAGCTCCTCTCGTTGCATCTCATTACTCAAGAATACCTGTTATCAACGCCGGCGACGGCGGACACAATCACCCGACTCAGACATTTACCGATCTTCTTACAATACTTGAACTGAAAGGACGCCTTGACAACATGACCATCGGCCTTTGCGGAGACCTTAAATTCGGGCGGACGGTTCACTCTCTAATCAACGCCATGAAGCGTTATCCTAACGTAAGTTTTATTTTAATATCTCCTGAGGAGCTTAAGATCCCTCAGTATCTTAGAGACGAATTACTCAGCGAAAATTACAACTTTAAAGAGGTCAGCAATCTTGACGACGTAATGGGCGAGCTTGACATTCTCTATATGACCCGTGTTCAAAAGGAACGTTTCTTCAATGAAGAAGAATACATCAGACTTAAAAACAGCTTCATTCTAGACTGCAAAAAGCTTGAAAATGCGAAAAAAGATATGTATATCCTGCATCCTCTCCCGCGTGTCAACGAAATTGCGGTTGAGGTTGACGATGACCCCAGAGCAGCCTATTTTAAACAGGTTCAGAATGGCGTATATGTAAGAATGGCTCTTATACTCATTCTTCTTGGTCTTGATAAAGGAATGCTGGAACAATAAGGAGGTAAAGATGTTAAGTATAGGCGGAATAACCGAAGGCGTCGTAATCGACCACATTAAAGCCGGCGGCGCAATGAAAATTTACAACTACCTTGAAATGGACAAGTGGGACACACAGGTTGCAATCATAAAAAATGCCACGAGTCAAAAAATGGGACGTAAGGACATCATAAAGGTTGAGGGAAGCATTGACGTTGACCTTGACATGCTCGGCGTTCTTGACCCGAACATAACCTTCAACATAATAAAAAACAACGAAATTGTAGAAAAAAGACACGTAAGAATGCCTGAAGAGGTGGTAAACATTCTGCAATGCGTAAATCCGCGCTGCATTACCTCCGTTGAACAGGAGCTGCCCCACATTTTCAGACTTGCAGACAAGGATAAAATGACCTACAGGTGCATTTACTGCGAGCAGAAGTACAAGGAAAAAAATCTGTAAACGATTTATATCCGGCAGCTGCGGCTTAATGTCCTGCGGCTGTCGCCATAATTAAATAAGGAATGCTTCCTGCCTGTAACCGCTTACGCCCGACTGCTCCGCTTTGCAGATTAAATCTGCTGCGGCGCACGTTAAGTACCGGCGGCGGGTTTTCCCCGCAGGAAACATTCCTTCTTTTTGTTGATAAAACCACTTTCAAAAATATATCAAACCACCGTCAAAAATATATCCTAACTGCTTTCTTTACTGAAGCAGCCCGTAAACGGCTGTTAATCCGTACTGTCTCACGGCTTTGAAATAATAATCTTACCGTCCTTAACCTCAAGCTTAACCCGATTTCCTGTAATTCCTATTTCCTCCAGAGCCTCTCTCGGGAGCTGCAGCCGTCCGACCCTGTCAAGAATTACATATTCCTCGTGACTAATACCGCCGTCTGCTCCGTATGCTCCTTCTGCTCCTTTTTCCGTCTCGTCCTCTGCAAATGCCGCCGTTCCAACAGCCGTGTCCTGCCTGATTACCCTTTCACTGCTTGTTTTGCCGTCACGTATCATAATGACACGGTTGACCTTCTGTGCAAGGTTTACGTCGTGCGTAACGATGACTATCGTCGTGCCGAGCTCTGTGTTGAGCTTTCTGAAAACCTCAAGGATCTGATCCGAGGTTCTCTGGTCAACGGAACCCGTAGGCTCATCGGCAAGCAGAAGCTTTGGATTGTTTGCAAGCGCGATTGCAATTGCAATTCTCTGCTGCTCGCCTCCTGACAGCTGATTGAGCTTTGAATTGATCCTGTGACCCATTCCGACCATTTCAAGCAGCGACAGCGCACGTTTACGCTTATCCTCCTTATTATTTGTAAAAAGCATAGGGAGCATTACATTTTCAATTGCGGTCAGATAAGGGAAAAGGTTTCTGGCATTGTTCTGCCAGACAAAACCTACCGTCTCCTGTTTATACTGTACATATTCCTTTTCATTCAGCTTAAAAAGATCCTTGCCGTCAACATAAAGCTTTCCGGCTGACGGTCTGTCGAGACCGCCGATCATGTTAAGAAATGTAGACTTGCCTGAACCGGAGCTGCCAATAATGGCAATAAACTCTCCTTTTTTTACAGAAAGCTCAAGTCCCTGAAGAGCAAGGACTTCCGTGTCCTTCGTTTTATAAATCTTAACCAGATTTTCGCAAAGTATCATCACGTCATCGGTAAGGAAATCTTCAAGCTCCTTATCAGTCGACGCCGTATAGGCAGACGTAAAAGCATTTGCACCTTCATCACTCATTGCCTTCACCTCCGTTCAAGCCCTTCCGGGCGGATTCCGCACTTTCCTTAGAAGCTACATATGCAGGCTCTGTGCCTTCCTCAGAAGCCTCATGTGCAGGCTTTGTGCTTTCATCTGAAGCCTCATGCGCAGGCTCTTCGCTTTCCTTGGAAGCCTCTCCTTCCGTCTCCGGCTGTATATCAATATTTATATCGTAAGCTGCCGTTTCGCCGGTCAAATTGTTTTTATAGGACAGAATCTGTCCGTCAAGGATTTCATAAACCACGTCGCCGTATTCCATCATTTTCGGGTCATGCGTGGTCATTACAATCGTAATGCCTTCCTTTGCTATCAGCTCCTTAAAGAGAGTGATTACCTTAAGGCTTGTGTAGGAATCAAGCTCGCCCGTCGGCTCATCCGCAAAGATTACCTTCGGCTTATGGGCTATTGCTCTTGCAATTGCAACTCTTTGCTGTTCACCGCCCGACAGTTCCTCTGGCATATGCGAAGCTCTTTTTGTAAGATTAACCATGGCAAGACATTCCTTGACCCTCTCGTCTCTGTCGCCCTCGTAGCCCGAAATTCTAAGAGAATATTCTACATTCTGGTATGCGCTCATTACCGGTATAAGCGCGACAGACTGAAATATGAAGCCAATCTCATTTCTTCTTATCTTTTCAAGCTGCTTTTCAGTGTAGTCGGTTATGTCAACGCCGTCAAAAACAAGCGTGCCGTCCGTCTGCTTGTCAAGGCAGCCGATAATATTGAGTAGCGTCGTTTTACCTGAACCCGACCTGCCCTTTAAGATCGTAAGAGAATTTTTAGGAACCGCAATATCAATTCCTTTAAGGGCATAAAAGTCATTTCCGGCAATTTTAAAACATCTTTTTATTCCTTCTGCTTTTATAATTTCACTCATATCGCTACCTCACTAATCCTCTCCAAGCTTAAGAGCCTGCGCTATCTTCATTCTTGACAGCAGCCTGCCGATTACGGCAAAGCAGATCACAAGCATCAGAGCCACGCACACGCCAAGCCCAAGCATATCCCTTGCCGACGTAATTACAATTGTGTCAAGCGTGGAGTGCTTTGGCGAGTATGCAAGCTGAATCAAAGGAACAAACATATGTGCTGAAAGGATTCCGGCAAGGACACCGTAAATAATCGGTATGACCGAACCGAACAGATGCTCGTAAACTAGCATCTGAATTATTTCCTTCATTGAAAGTCCCATCGCTCTGTAAATGCCGAAAAGCAGTTCTCTTGACTTTATGGAGGTTACCCAGTAAATAAGGAAGCCGATAAGGCTGAGCACCAAAATAACCAGAAATGCGAGCGTCAGCATTCCGCTTGTTACCTGGAAGAAAGGCTGCTCCTTCATCTCGTCCGTCTCGTAAACGGAATCCTTAAAGGTGGTATAGACAAGATTGTTCTTTTCAGCAAAATCATAGAAAAATTCCGTGCCGTCCTTTGCGTCGATCCAAATCTGATAAGGCTCCGGACTGGAAAAAGTACTGTAGGTTCTGTGGGCGGTATCATAGTTTGCAACTACAAGATAATTATCCGTGTAGGTCTCCTTTCCGTCCTTGCCCTCGGACAAAACAGAGTCCTCATAGCCCGGCCATGCGTCAACAATGGCAACTACGGTGAGATTAAATACCGGCTTGTTAGTGCCGATAATCTGGTCGGTTCTCTGCAGATTGAACGTGTCCCCAACCTTAAGCCCTGCAACCTCGGCGTAATTTCTGGAAATAATTGCGCCATAAGGCTCTTTTGCAAGCGCATTAAGGTAATAATACCAGTGAAATTTAGTAACGCCCTCCGGCATATACGCAATCTTGCCGAATTCATCAGTAACCACAGCCATAAAGAGCGTGCAATCCTTTTTTATTTCATTTCCTATTTTTACTCCTGCCTTATCATCGTAAATAACCTTAGTAATTCCGTTTGTCTTGTCTCTTATCTGGTTGTAAACTGTAAAATCAGGCTCGTAATACACAAGCTCCGTTTCATTTGACATTCCGCTGAAAAGTATGTCGCTGTTGTTTTCCCATTCCTGCATTAAAACAAGGTCGGCGCCGTTTTCATAATTAAGCCTTCTTTCCTCATTGTCATTAATCGAACGCGCCGTCGTGGCGTTAAAAATACCCAACGCAAGAGTGAGAACAAGGAATACGATAATAAAGCTTTGCTTCCTGATATTTTTATTTATCTGCATGAAAGCGGCGAAGGTGGCAGGCTTCCATTTCCTTGCTCCAATTTTATATATAAGAGTCGTCAACAGAGGTATTATCCTCAGGAATATAAGCGCAATCGACAAAATAAAAATTGTAGAGCTGAAATAAAGCATCGGGTCTATCGTGCTGCCCTCCGTGATATTGCTTATTATCACTTCCCTCTGCTTTTCGTAGGAATAAAAACCGTAAAGAGAAACCGCCAGCAGGATAAAGTCAAGATATACCATCTGCCAAAGAGGCTTTTTGTGTTTCTTCTTGTTTGCTTTTTGCTCAACGATAGAGAAATTCGCATACTTGAATACCGGAATAGTCATAAATATGATCGAAGCGGCAGTTGCAGCCAGTGCAAACAGTATCGACGTAAACGTTATCTTAACTTCAATAGTGGTCAGGACGGAAAATTCAAGGAATGACCTTGTGGCTCCGAACAGCGTACAGAACAGATAACCGAGAGGGATTCCTAAAATCAAAGCCGCAAAGGAAATGATCCCGCTCTGCAAAAAATATGCTGAAATGAGCTGGCGTTTGCTTACGCCCCTGCTTTTAAGCATTGCAATTTCGCTCTGTTCAATGGAAATAATCTGGTTGGAAACCATAAATATGAAAACACAGAGCAGAATAATAACGGGAGTCTGGAAAACCCACATTGTTACGTTTGTCTTATTTGTTCCGCTTCTGTAGCTGAGGAAAGGCTCCTCGTAAGGAAACTCATAAGAGTAAAGACCTGTTTTTTTGCAATCCTCTCTGATTTTATTATCAGAAATAATAAAATCGTTGATCTCGTCCATTTTGATCGACCTGTAATCGAAAACGGCATAATGGTCGCAGAAAACCGTGAACGGCATTTTGCCCTCAATAAAAAGCCTGTCAAAATTTTCAGGGGAAATAAAAAGGTTTGCGTTATAGCTTAACGGATCGTTCACCCAATAAAGATCATTCTTTTCCGCCGCGGTAAAAACTCCGGCAACAACAAAGGTCTGGCTGAATCCCGGAATTTTCAGCTCGTCGCCGATAATAAGGCTGGAATTGATCATCATGTTTTCATTAATGATACATTCAATCCTGTCTGAACTCCCGTCATTACCGTACATGCTGCCAAACACGATTTTTGCATGATCCTCAATACCGTACATTGAATTTACGGCAAGCGAAATCTTTGAAGAAATGACGTCAGATCTGACATCGACCCTTTCCGCATCAATTTCAGAGGTGGAAAGTATCGTTAATTTTTCCACTGCTTCGTGCTTAAACTGCGAAGCAAGGGATTCGGCGCCCGTTTTGTAGTCTGGGAACATATCGGTACCCAGATTATACTTGTCTTTGCTTGTCTGTGAAAAATGACCGCTGACAATAGCCATTGAAGGATAGCGGTTATTATCAATCAGACTCTGTTCAAGCTCATCAGTAAGAGTTTTCTGCAGCGCCGCATGAGTATACATAGGATTGCATGCAGCAATCGCAATAAGAAGCAACGCTCCGGCAAAGAGACAGGACACAAGCCATTTTTTATTCATTATCTTTTGCCATATAAATCTAAACATCTATCCTCTCTCCTCTCCTTATCTCTTTATGCAGACGTCGCCTGCTTCAAGACCTGCAGTTATCCAACTGACGTTTTCCGCATTAGTTGCATCGGTTGCGACCTGAACATACCTTGTAATTACATTATCTCCTGACTGAAGCAGAACGTATTTTTTATTTGTTGCGGTTTCATTAAAGATAAATGACGAATCCAGCAGCAAAACATTATCCGCCTCTATATCGACAGCCTCTACGGATAAATAAACCGGGTCTATTTTAGAGATATCCTCCTGATTGGAAAGCCTGACTCCAATAAGACCCCATTTACTGTAAGGCATTACATTCTTTGAAGATACTACCAATGCGTCGCTCTCGGTTGCAGTCCCTGAAACGCCTGACTTCAAAGTAACCTTATTGCCAAAATTCAGAAAGACATCATTCAGGTCCTCTTGGTCCGCCGGCTGTTCTTCCCCGGAATCGCTGTCGTCAACTGCCATGGCGTTTTCATTAACAAAAAACATCGCCGTATCTGATAAAGCAATAACCGCATAGTTAAAATTCTTTTCAATGCCTGTTCCGTCAATTATTGTTGTAGAAGCATTAAAAAAGCCTGTTGCCGGCGCATTAACGGTAAACGCTCCGTTTTCCTTACAGTAGTCATATACGGTAATGACTTCGTTAACGTCCTCCGCCTGCTCTTTCAAATCATTTATTACATTCTCTTTTTCCTGTTTCAAATCCTCAAGCTCATATTCTGCTGCCTTCTTATCTCCAACCTTTGATGTTGTGTCAACGGTATTTTGCTTGGACGTAATAAGGTCGTCATAATAATCAGTCTGTGTGGACACGGATTCCAAAAGCTCCTCGTGCTGCGAAACCAGCTCCTCATATTCTTCCTCGCTGATATCCGGAACAACGGATAATATCGGCGTTCCCTCTTCCACATAAATACCGGACGTTTTCGGTATAAACACTTCCGAAACCACAGCATCATAATTAAACATTAAATTCGTCTGCTCTGCGGAGCGGAGGCTAACCGCTTCAAACTTGGCTTCATGCTTATAATTGCTTATATAGGCTTCCGCTGTCGACATTTCCTTGTTCCATGAAGAAGCATCTTCAGCGAAGTACACCTGATCTCCCTCTTCAAGCCCTGATTTTATCTCGGTATAGTAATCGCTTGACATGCCTACCATGACTTCCGCCTTCTCGTTGCCGCCGTTTTCGGAAGCGACAAGGCAGTAGTAGGACTCTCCGCCATTTTCCGTTTTCAGTGCGGAATTCGGCACATAGAGAACATTATCAACTGTTTTGGAAACCGTTTTTATCACGCAGGTAGTACCAAAAGCGACGTCCTCCGGAAGACCTTCAACAACTGCTCTTGAGTACGGCTTCTCGCCTTGGTTTTCGAGTATGTACAGCTCGTCGCTTGAATATGTCAGAAATGAGACGTCCGTGTAATCCACCCCGTCGATCTGTACGGTAATCGACTCAAGACCGTCAAAAAAGGTACTTGGATTATAGTCGAATTTAACTATTTTCTGGCTTGTGTCAGCTATTACAAACGCAATATCGCCGACATCTACATAAGAACCGTTTTCAATGTTGTTCATGTAAACGACGGTGCCGTCAAACGGCGCGGTCAGCACGGATTTTTCCAATGCCTCCTGTGCAGCGTCGTACTGCGACTGCAAAACAGCCTCCTGACTGGCTCTTTCCGAATTAAAAGAATTATTTTCAAGCTCCTTTTCCTTAATGGAAAGCTCATAGAGGTCTCTTTCAAAACCGGACATGCCGCCGGCGGAGGCTTTCATCTCCGCAAGCTCGGCATCATGCTGCTGCTTATACAGTTCCGTAAGCGTCTTGTATCTTGTAAGCTCCTTTTCTTTGTTTGCAAGATTTTCCTCCGCCAGCTTATCTATTCTGTATATAACGTCTCCTGCCTTAACCTCATCTCCCGGTAAAACAGGCACGTCATAAATACTGCCGCCGTAGCCAAACGTCACTGTTTCCGTGGCAGGCGCAAGAGTTCCAACAAAAATTTTTTCATCAGAAACCGTTCCTCTTTCCACAGTAAAGTAAAGCTCAACCGTTCTTGCCGGCTCAAGCAGCTCCGGAATATCGGAACCGCAGCCTGTCAAAAACAGCACTGCCACTAAAAGAACAGAAAAAATTTTTTTCATTTCTTACCTCCTCTTAATTAAGGAAAAGCTATCTGACTATCTTATCTCCCGGTTTAAGTCCGCTTTTGACCTCGACCGTATCACTTCCTACTACTCCGACTTCAATTTCCTGAATAAACCGCGAGCCGTCCTCTCCAACCATATAAACCATATTCTTATCGCCTGAGGTAATAAGAGCCTCCGCCGGAATCACGGTCACGTTTTCAACCCTGCTGAGTGGAATGACAATGCGGGAATAATTCAGACTTAGACCCTCCGTCTGCGGAAAATCGTCCTTAACTTCAAATTTTATCTGATAAGCGTCTGAATTTTCGTTGACAGGCTCTATTGATTCGCATACTACTGTGTAGCTGCCGTACACCGTCTGAGTTGAGTGGCCCATATTTCCCTCGCTGTCCTCGACTATTTCATTGATCTTGCCTGAATATTCAACAGAATACTCCTCGCCGACGTCAAAATACCCGGTCTTATCGGTTGTAGCGGTAACATAAAGATTACTCTGCGATACCGTTGCCACCGGCAGACCCTTCATGTAAGAGCCTCCCATCTCGGCGAGATAGGTTACGACGCCGTCAAAAGGAGCATATATGCGGCAGGCATCTAAATTAGCCTGTGCCTCTTCAAGCTGTTTTTTTACGACCTCCAACGCCTTTTTGTTGTTATCAAGTTCAACATTATAGCTTGACAGGACATCGCTTTCATATGTCAGTCCATAATTGGCATATACAGTCTTCTTTTCATCTTCAATGTCGATTAATCCCGAATAATAATCTATATGAGCTAAATAGCTGTCATACGCCTTTTGATACTCGTTAACAGTGTTCCGAAGCTCATCGCTTTTTGCCTCGAGAAGCAAATCTCCCTTTTTAACCTCTGCTCCAACCTCGGTATATACCTTTTCGACAACAAAATCTCCGTATTCAAAGAACATCTGCTCTGCGTCACTGTAATTAACCGTAACATTAAGCAGGAAATCATCCTCTGCGTCTCCGGTAACTACAGTGTAGGTCGTCATGGAAACCTCGTCCGCGCTTTGGGCAATAGGAGCGACCCTATTTTCTTCTCTTACAGGCAGCAGGCTGCAGCCTGAACCCATTGCGAGCGCGGCACAAAGCGTAAAAGCCAAAATAACCTTTCTGCGATTTCCTTTCATTGTAACCTCCTTAAATCTGCGGCAGGATCAAAAAAGTCCGTCTATCCTTCCGTCAATTACGTCTACGTGCTCCGCCGCCGGAACCTTAGGCAGTCCGGGCATCGTCATAATATTGCCGGTAAGAACCACTATAAATCCCGCTCCTGCGCTGACATAGATATCGGATACCGAAACGGTAAATCCCTCCGGTCTTCCGAGAAGGGAAGGATTGTCCGAAAACGAATACTGAGTTTTTGCGATGCAGACCGGAAATCTCGCAAAGCCGTCGTCTTCCAGCTTTTTCAGCTTATTTCTCGCCTCCGGGCTGTAGCTTACCGAGGACGCCCCGTAAATTTCCCTGCATACAGTTTCGATTTTTTCTTCAACAGGCATTTCCGACGGATAAAGAGGTTCAAACAAGGAAGCGTCTTCGTCTAATGTCTGAAGAACCTTATGCGCAAGCTCCAGTCCGCCCTCGCCGCCTTTTTCCCAAACATCGGAAAGCGCAAACCGGCAGCCGTGGGATTCGCAAAATCCCTTTACATAATCAAGCTCCGCATCGGTATCGTCTGAAAAACGGTTCAAAGTAACGACAACAGGGACCTTATATTTATTCAAATTTTCAATGTGTTTTTCAAGATTTACAATGCCCTTTTTAAGCGCGTTGAGATTTTCGGTTTTAAGTCCGTCCTTCGGCACTCCGCCGTTATATTTAAGCGCTCTTACCGTAGCGACAAGAACAACCGCATCCGGCTTGAGCCCTCCCTGCCTGCATTTTATGTCAAAAAATTTTTCGGCTCCAAGATCAGCTCCGAAGCCTGCCTCCGTAACAACTACGTCGCAAAGCTTTAAGGCTGTTTTGGTTGCGATAAGCGAATTGCAGCCATGTGCGATATTGGCAAACGGACCCCCGTGAACAATTACCGGAGTGTTTTCAACAGTCTGGACAAGGTTAGGCTTAAAAGCGTCTTTTAAAAGAGCCGCCATGGCTCCCACAGCCTTAAGGTCGGCTGCCGTAACCGGCTTTCCGTCATAGGTGTAGGCAACTATTATTTTTGAAAGTCTTGATTTTAAATCTTCAAAATCAGATGCAAGGCAGAGGATCGCCATTATTTCAGAAGCAACGGTTATAATGAAATGGTCTTCTCTAACCTGACCGTTTGCCTTGGAGCCGAGACCGATAACAATGTCTCTGAGCGCCCTGTCGTTCATGTCAAGACACCGTTTCCACGTTACCTGTTTAGGGTCTATGTTAAGAATGTTCCCCTGATGAATGTGATTGTCAAGCATGGCGGCAAGCAGATTGTTGGCAGATGTGATTGCATGGAAGTCACCCGTAAAATGCAGGTTAAGGTCTTCCATAGGAACGACCTGCGCATAGCCTCCGCCGGCAGCGCCTCCTTTTACGCCAAAGCACGGTCCCAGAGAAGGTTCTCTAAGCACTATCGTTGATTTTACCTTAAGCCTCCCCAGAGCTTCCCCCAAACCAACGGTAACGGTCGTTTTTCCTTCTCCTGCCGGAGTAGGATTTATTGCAGTTACCAGAACCAGCTTTCCGTCCTTGTAAGATTTAATTTTATCTATAAATTCCTCGGAAAATTTTGCCTTGTATTTTCCGTAAAGCTCAATATCTTCTTCATCTGCACCAAGCATTTCCGCTATTTTTTTGATATGTAGAAGCTCGGCCTCCTGAGCAATCTTAATATCCGTTTTCACAAGTCCCCTCCTGTGCGTACATATAGTCAGTTAATTATACCATTCTAGTTAAATGTTGGAAAGTGATTTCATAAAAAATACACAAATTAATTATTAAAGCGGAATAATTCCTGTACAAAAAAAGGAAGGAGCTTTTAATTTTAGAGCCGGCATAGAGCCGGCATATCCGGTAAAAAAGCCGCATCTTTAAATTTTTATTGAAAATAAAAATCTTTTATTGTATTATCATATCCGTGACTAATCCCGACGCTTTGGAGGAACCAAAATTTGAACTCAGAAAGAAAAGCTGATAAAAGCAATAAATATACCACTTTAATATACGACCTTGACGGCACTTTGCTTGACACGCTTGCCGACCTTATGAACAGCGTAAATCATGCGCTTGACTTTTACGGTTACCCTCACCGCAGTCTTGACGAAATAAGACGTTTTATCGGAAACGGCGTCGCCGTGCTTATGAGGCGCAGCGCTCCGAAAGACTGTCCTCAGGATAAGGTTGACAGAATGCTCGATATTTTCAGGCCGTACTACATGGAGCACATGTATGACAACACCCGTCCCTATGAGGGCGTTTTAAACATGATGGAGACGGTTCATCTTCTCGGGTATAAGTCTGCAATCGTTTCAAACAAGCTTGACGCCGCCGTAAAGGAGCTTGACAAAAGGTACTTCCACGGTCTCACTGAGCTTGCACTTGGCACTCCGAAGGACGCAAAAAAACCCGATCCGACAGGCGTTTTCATGGCGCTTGAGCGGCTCGGGTCTTCTAAGAACGAATCAATTTATATCGGAGACACTGATATCGACATTGAAACGGCTCATAATGCCGGACTAAAATGCATCGGCGTCTCATGGGGATTCAGAGGAAGGCAGTTCCTTGAAGACAATAAATGCGACTACATTATTGACACTCCTGAGGAGCTGGCTAAGCTTCTTAAAGAATTATAAACAAAGCGTTATATACTAAAGTCTTAAGCTAAAGTCTTTACAGGACTGTTTTTACTCCACATAGCTTCTTATAAGCATCATATTTCCTGAAAGCGTATACTCTCCGAAGCCGTAAGGGATAATGAAGTGGTCGCCCTTTTTCACCGGCGTTCCGTTTACTTTGCCCTCTCCTTCAAGTATGCTGTAGTTCTGGAAATAATCTTCCATGTCAAAAGTAACTTCTCCGTTCACCTCAAGCTTTTCAACCGAATAGTAATCACAGGAAATAAAATGCGTTATTTTACAGCCTCCAAGGTCGCTTACGACGGGCTCGGTCATCTCCGGCGTAAAAGGAGCTTTGATAACGTCAATGCTCTGTTTTACATGAAGCTGTCTCGGCTTTCCGTCCTGAAGCCTGTCATAGTCATAAACTCGGTAGGTTATGTCGCTGTTCTGCTGGGTTTCCAGAATAACGGTCCCGCCCTTTATCGCATGCAGGCAGCCCGGATTGATTTGAAAGAAATCTCCCTTTTTAACGGGAATCTCCCTGATAAATTCCTTCCATCTGGCATTTTTTATCATGTCGGCGAGCTCGTCGCTGTCCTTCGCATTGTGACCGATAACGATAGTAGTGTTTTCTTCACAGTCAAGTATGTACCAGCACTCGGTCTTTCCAAGAGAGCCGTTTTCGTTAACCCTTGCATAGCTGTCGTCAGGATGTACCTGAATGCTCAAATCGTCCTTCGCGTCGATAATCTTAATAAGAAGCGGAAACCTGTCGCCCTCAAGATTACCGAAAAGCTCTCTGTGGGAATCCCAAAGCTCGCTCAGACTTTTGCCTGCATATTCTCCGTTCTTAACTATGCAGTCTCCGTTCGGGTGAGCGCTTATTGCCCAGCATTCGCCGGTATTGTCACCCGGAATATCATAGCCGAAGTCCCTCAGCTTGCTTCCGCCCCAGATCATCTGTTTAAAAACAGGATTCAAAAAAATAATATCCATATTTTCTTCCTCATTTTCTTTAATGTTATTCTTCACCGAATTTAATATCAGCGCCGTACCATGCGTTAAACATCGCTTCAATAATTCCGGGATATTCGCAGACGTTCGTGCCTCTTCTTATAAGTCCGAACGTTTCACCCTCATAAAAAGCGTTGTTATCCCACCACATTATCGGAACCTTGGCTTCAGCGGCTTTTTCTGCAAAATACTGTGTGCATGCGATCCTGTCCTCGAGATTACCGTTTTTGGACATACAGCCGAACTCCCCTATCACGCACGCTATTCCGTTTTCGTGCAGAACAGACGATATGCCTGAAAAAAGATTGTCTATATCTCTCGTATCGTGAGAGTTCCCACGCCATTTATCCGTGCCGTAGATATTCAGGGCGAAGTCGTACGGAAGGTAGGCGTGTACCGAAAGAATAACTCTTTCGTCATCAGGCATTTTATAATGTTTCCAGACGTCTGAGTTTGAGGTCGCCGCATAGCAGGGTACCATCAAAAACCTCGTTGCATTGTTGCCGCCCAGTCCTCTTACCGTAGTCACAAAATCATTGCCAAGCTTATTGACGACGCTCTGCGAACGGTAATTTCCGTTCCAATCATCCTCGACCCTCGGCTCATTCATCGCTTCAAATACCAGACGTTCATCATAATCTGCAAAATAGTTCCCAATCTGCTCCCACATTCTGCAAAGCTTCTCTGAAACCTGCGGATAATCCGCCTCTGTAGGCTTAAGCCAGTCCGTTTCATGGTGAGTGTTTATTATGACAAATAATCCCTCGTCAATAGCCCAATCGACGATCTGCTTCACGCGTTCCAAAAACGCTTCGTCTATGTTATTGTTTGAATCCACGAAATTGTACCATGTGATCGGGATCCGAAGCGTGGTAAATCCGTAATCTGCGACCGCTTTTATCAACCCCTGCGTCGTTTCCGGATTTCCCCAGCTGGTTTCCTGAGCAATCGGGGACTGTCCCTCTCCGCCGGTCGCATCAAGGGTGTTTCCGAGATTCCACCCCAGACCGAGATTGGCAGCAAATTCTATTGCAGTCATCTGGTCAAAGTTATAATCATAGGCCCTTTTTTTAATTATGCCGTAAACAGCGCTTTCCCTTACGACAGTACTGCTTTCCTCAGGAAGTTCTTCCATGTTCTCCCCCGGCCTGTTTAGATCCGGGTCAGTATTCGGATCCGGCTTCCTGCCGCACGAAGCACATGCGGCAAGGAGACAGATCATAATAAATACTGCTATTAATCTTTTCATTTATATACCCTTTATTTCAAGAAAAGGAATTTTATCTTTTCTATTTTGCCTCAATTGTTTGCCGAAGCCTTTTTTATGTGTTCAAAATAAAAGCACGGGCGTAATTATTTTGCAAGCTCCATGAGAGCCGCCGTAAGAGCCGCAAGCTTTTCGTCGGCGTCCTCGAAGCTGCTTCCCTTTACGCCGATATAAAATTTGATTTTAGGTTCTGTGCCGGAAGGTCTCACGCAGACCCACGCATCGCCGTTAAGATCAAAGTAAAGCACGTTGGATTTTCTGAGACCTGTAGGCTTTACTTCACCTGTTTCAAGATTCGTGACCGTGTCTTTGGAATAGTCTCTGAAAGAAACCACCTTATAGCCGCCAAGCTCCTTCGGAGGATTTGAACGAATTGCCTCCATCATGCTCTTTATCTTCTCTGCACCCTCAATTCCCTTAAGGGTAATGGTCTCAAGACCTTCTCTGAAGAAGCCGTACTTTTTGTAGATCTCCATCATCTGATCCCAAAGGCTGAGACCCTTTGTGTAATAGTAAGCAGCAGCCTCGCAAAGCTCCATGACCGCAACAATGGCATCTTTGTCGCGCGCATGCGTACCGACCAGACAGCCATAGCTCTCTTCAAAACCGAATTCAAAGGTTCCGTGACCGGTTTGCTCGGCGATTTTAATAAGCTCTCCGATGAACTTAAAGCCGGTCAGACATTCCTTAAGCTCGACTCCGTAGGCCTCAGCCACCTTATCAGCCATATTCGTTGAAACAATTGTCTTAACAATAAAGCTGTCGTCCTTAAGCTCATTCTTTGCCTTTTTCATGCTGAGAAGATATTCACAGATAACCATTCCCGACATATTTCCCGTAAAAGACATATACTCGCCTGTCGTACTGTCCTTAGCATAGACGCCAAGCCTGTCAGCATCTGGGTCGGTAGCAAGAACAAGGTCGGCTCCAACCTCGTCCGCAAGCTTAAGAGCAAGCTCAAACGCGCTCTTATTTTCCGGGTTAGGGCTAACTACCGTAGGGAAGTTTCCGTCAGGCTTTTCCTGTTCGGGAACGACATATACATTTTCAAAACCGATTTCCTTAAGAATCCTTCTTGCCGGTATATTTCCCGTTCCGTGAAGCGGAGTGTAAACAATTTTAAGAGTCTTTCCGACTTCCCTCACAAGCTCAGGCTGTACGATAAGCTTCTTAAGCTCCTCCATATATCTGTCGTCAATTTCTTTTCCTATAACGTGATAAAGACCGGCAGCCTCTGCATCGGCGCGGCTCATAATTTTAACCATGTTCCAATCAGAAACAGCATTTACCTCGTCAATGATTTCAGTATCCTTAGGAGGCGTGATCTGCGCTCCGTCTTCCCAGTAAACCTTGTAGCCGTTATATTCGGCAGGGTTATGGCTTGCAGTAACAACTATGCCTGCAATGCAGCCCAGTTCGCGAAGAGCAAACGAAAGCTCAGGAGTCGGTCTGAGCGATTCAAAACGGTATGCCTTAATGCCGTTTGCACAAAGACACAGTGCAGCCTCCTCAGAAAATTCGATTGACATATTTCTTGAGTCGTATGCGATTGCAACGCCTCTGTCCTGTCCGCCTTCTTTGATAATGAAGTTGGCAAGACCCTGAGTTGCCTTTCTTACCGTGTAAAGGTTCATTCTGTTCGTGCCGGCTCCGATTATTCCTCTAAGACCGCCCGTACCGAACTCAAGCTCACGGTAAAATCTTTCTTTAATCTCCTTCTCATCGTTTTCGATGCTCTTAAGCTCTTTCTTTGTTTCGGCGTCGAAGTAATCGTTTTCGCACCAAAACCTGTAGGTTTCCATGTAATCCATAGTTTCCGCCTCCTAAAATTTATTTTGTGTTTCTATAAATTTATGCTTTATATTCAGCATTTTTTAACCTTGCATTTAACGAAGCATTTAAGCATTTATGAATTTTTAACTTTGCTATTAACAAAGCATTTAAGCATTTATAAATTTTTAACTTTATAAGCTCTATGAAGTTTAAACCCGTAGCCTTTATTTCCGGTTAAGCAGCTTCAGGTTTTTCTCAATAAGCTCGCATCTCTGCTTAACGCAGTCCGGGCTTCTGAGCGGATCCTGAGGCGTATTAAAAATGTAGTCCTCAAGCTTCTTAACGGTTGTTTTTGCAACGTGCATTCTGGTATCGGAGGACGCATAATAAATAAATACGTCGCCGTTGTCATCAACAATTGCACCGTTTGTAAACACAACATTGGAAACATCTCCGACTCTTTCTTCTTCCCTTGGGCCGAGAAGCATTCCTGAAGGCTCTGCAATAACCTTTGACGGGTCGTTTAAATCCGTAGCAAAAGCATAAAGCACGTATCTGAGTCCTGCCGCCGTATTACGCACGCCGTGCGCGATATGGAGCCAGCCCTTCTCAGATTTTATCGGCACTGCGCCGGCGCCGTTTTTAGCCTCGGTAATCGTGTGGTATTTTCTCTGGCTGGTGATGATCTCCTCGTCAATTACGGCGTGTTCAATGTCATCACATAAGCCGAAGCCGATCCCTCCGCCCGAACCGGTATCGATAAAATCGTCCATAGGACGCGTATAAAAGGCATATTTTCCGTCTACAAACTCAGGATGTAGCACCACATTCCTCTGCTGCGGAGAATTGAGCGTTACAAGATTATCCAGTCTTTCCCACGTAACCAAATCCTTCGTCCTTACAATGCCTGCCGCAGCAACCGCCGCCGAAAGGTCATTAACGGACGTGTCATTGCTTTCCGAACAGAAAACTCCGTAAATCCACCCGTCCTCATGCTGCGTCAGCCTCATGTCATATACATTGGTCTCCTCCGCGCAGGTGTCCGGAAGAACGACGGGATAATCCCTGAATCTGAAATTATCTATTCCGTTCGGACTTTCGGCTACTGCAAAAAAGGATTTTCTGTCATTTCCCTCGACCCTTACCACAAGACAGTATTTGTCATTAAGCTTGATGGCTCCCGAGTTCATTGTGGCGTTTACGCCAAGCCTTTCCATAAAATCGGGGTTAGTGTCGGCATCAAGGTCATATTTCCAGAAAAGCGGGATATAATCTCTTGTTATTACCGGATACTTATATTTTGTATAAATACCGTTATAAAATTCAGAAGGCTCATTTTTTCTCTTTATGATCTCCTCCTGTTTTTTTAATTCTTCATAGTATTTCGGATGTATCAATGCTCTAATCCTCCCTTATAATATTTTTAATGCCGCACCGGCGCCGTCGGCACGGCCGGTCAAAGCCTCCAACCGTAAATCAGTCCGCCCTGTTCATCAGCTCCATGCACATTCTTCCATTGTGATACGGGCATTTCCATGGCTCAACTATCGGCTGTTTTGACGTCGGAAGGAAATTTTCCTCTGCATTAAGGCACCAGTACCACTCAGAGCCGACTCTTTTGTCCGTAAGCTTATCTTCAATAAAGCAGAAAATATCTTCGGAAGCCTTTTTATATTTTTCATCGCCGGTTCTCTGATAACCGTTGTAAAATCCAACCACCGCCTCAGCCTGAACCCACCATATCCTCTTGGTATCGTCAACACCGTTCTCACATTCATTCAAAAGGGAATGTTCCCTGTAAGCCCGTTCATATATTTTCTCCGTCAAAGCTTTCGTTATCGGAGAAATCTTCTCCTTTAATCCGTCGTCCTTAAGAACGTCAAGACACCTGTCAACAAGCCATGCGCTCTCGATATCATGGCCGTAAGAGTGAAGGTCTATCAAAGGTCTATACTCTCTGTCGAAAAAAACCTCCTGTCTTTTAAGTTCAGGATTATAGATTTTCTCCGCAATTATGTCCAACATAAAGTAAAGCTGTTTCCTCATTCCTTCATGACCCGAAACGCGGACACATTCGGTATAGGCTTCAAAAACATGGAGAAGCGTGTTCATTGTTTTCTCAGCCATTACGCCGTTTTCCGACAGCTTCTCATTGGACTCTGGAGCAAAATCAATTGTAAAGGCTTCAAGATATCCGAGCTCGTCCTTCATCTTGTTTTCAATAATGTTATACAGTCCGTCCGCCAGCGCAAGAGCTTCCTTGTCGCCGCTTGCAGCATAGTAGGTCGAAAGCGCATAAATTGCAAAAGCCTGATTATAGGTATGCTTCGTAGTATCGCAAGGAGTTCCGTCATAGTTTAACGACCAGAATATTCCGCCGTTTTCCGTGTCAAAACAATGATTTTTCATAAAATCATAAGCGTGCTCTGCGTATTTAAGCAAAGAACCGTCCTTAAGCGTTAAACAGGCATTTGAAAAAAACCAGAGGATCCTGCTGTTGAGTATACAGCCCTTTACGGCTTTTTTATCAACATTCAAATCAAAATCGACGTACCCGTAGTAACCGCCGAATTCATCGTCCTTCAGCTTTTTCCAAAATGGAAGGATCACATTCCTAAGATGCTCCTCCGCTCTTTTTTTTAACATTTGCCCACCTCCAAAATGCTGCTGATTGCGTTTTTTAATCAGTCTTTTTTATCATTAAACATTTATATTTTCAGAAAACAGATAAGCCTTCCGCAGCCCTGCGCCTGTTTAACAGGTTATAATTGATACAAGGTAAAATTTCTGAGTGCAGTCTGCCGGAATATTATCTGTTTCGATCCTTATGCTGTGTTCCTCCTCCGTTTCAAAGCAGCAGATATCGTGCAGGTACAGACAGTCCCAATTTTCATCAAAATTCCCGTCTAATACAGCCATTTTTTTACCGTCAACGTAAACGGCCGCCAAAGGCATGCGCTCCGCGAATTTTTTTAAATACTGCAGGCTTAATTTTTTAAAGGTGAGTTTTAGACTAACATAAGAATCCTCTGAATTGAAAAAAATTCCCTTTTTAAAACAGTCGCGCGCGCCGTTCTGCACTCTGTCATCAACAGTAACGTCCTTGGACGTAAAGGATCCCAGAAGCGTCATTTCATTTCTGATGCGTTTTGAATCGGCATATCCGGCTTCCGTAACTGTGGCGTCAGGAACAGCATAAGGCTGCGATTCAATGTTTCCTAAAGCATACTGGTCAAAAATGGTCTCAAGCAGATTACAGATTACATCCGCCAGTAAACCGTGCCCGACATCGTTAGGATGAAGATTGTCCGTGGAAACATCTTCTGAGGTAAAATGACCCAAAAGTATTTCTCTGTATATACTGTCCTTCATGCTTACAATCGGGAGCGAGTAATGCCTCGCCACCTCATTATGGACGTCCTGTGCGTTTACGCCGTCATCATACTGCACATTATTAAACGTAAACACGGCAGGCTCTGTCTTATAAAGCAAAATTTTTCTCAAAAGGGATTCATAGGTTTCTTCAAACTTTTTATTATTTGAATCGTTAACACTAAATTCAACAAAGACCGCATCGGGATCATGACTGAGCACGTCGTCTTCAACCCTTGCGACTCCAAACTGTGACGTCGTTCCGCCGATTCCGGCATTAACATAATTGATTTTTGCGGACGGAAATTTCCTTCTGAACCAGTCATAAGTCCTGAATGCGTAACATAACTCGTGCATTGACGCATTACAGTCCTGAGTAATAGAACCGCCTAAAAAAACGATAGTGGTTTCTTTACCTGCGTCAAGCCTTTCGAAAACCTTATGAAAGCGGTACATATTTCCTACGTTAACAATACCTCTGTCTAAATCTGAACGTACCATACTTCCTCCCTCCGCAATACGCATTTGCAGCATAACCTGATTATAGCAACTTATAGAAACATATTCTAGTTTTTTATCTGCAAAAAATATTACAAATATATTTTTATAAGTATCTATAATTTTCAAAAAGGCGGTTTTTACACCGCCTTTTTGATTAACTAAATTATCCAAATATTAGTTGGACTTGTTGAAGTTCTGATCAAGATAATCCTGAACAAGCTGCTTATTAGCCTGCTGGAACTCAGCTACGGTAATAGGAGTTGCATCAGCGCCTGTTTCGATGATACCTCTGATCTGATATTCCTCAGCAAAAGTAATCTGCTGCCACAAATCAAATACATAATCACTCTCAGAATCGCCCATGCTCTTAAGAACCTCAAAGTTCTGCTCATTGTAGCACCACTCTTCAAACCATGTTGTGTTGTCACGGATTGAAAGGTCATCATTGTACCAGTTGAAGTAATCGTACAGTACGCAGAAGATAAGGGCCGGATTCTCTATTCCTGCAGGAATCATGTAATATGTACCGGTTGTGGAGTTGATATTAGGATTGGTCTCTGCGTTTCCGCTAGGACCCGTAGGCCATGTAACCATTCCCATGCTGTTGATAAGATTCTGATCCGGGTCAGCTTCCTGTGTAATCCAGCATGCACTGTTCCAGAAGCCGATATTACCGCTTGCGAAAGCATAAACGTTATCGTTCCAGTCAGCATCGCAGTCAGCATCCCAGAAGGATACGCCGTATGTCTGATACATATCATACAGGAAATTAAGAACTTCCGTAGCAGGCTTACTTGTAAGCTGCTCCGTAATCTTTCCTGAACCGTCATCTTTAAGCGAAGCGATTGTAGCGTTATTTGACATGAGGAGCTGAATCAAAAGGTTGGTCCAAGCGCCTCTGTAGCCCCACATATCATCAGGAGACATTGCACCGTCGCTGTTAGTATCCTGTGTGAGAGTCTGCATTTCTGCAAGCCAGTTGTCCCAGTTCCACTGTCCGTTAAGGAAATACTCGTAAGGATCGGTAAGGCCGTACTGGCTAATTAAATCCATGTTGTAACCAAGAGCCATACCGCCAAGGTCGATAGCATTTGCACCGAAAAGATAATGCTTTCCATCAGTAGTAAACTGAATCGTCTTTACGATGTTTGAACCTGCATCCGTAAGAATGTCCTTATACTTATCTTCAATCATTCCGTTCTGAGCTTCAGGACTTTCATTGAGGATGTACTCAAGGTCATAAGCATATCCGGCAAGCACAGCCGGAAGACCGAACTGCATATCTACCATGTAAACATCGCTCTCAGGAGAGCCTGCCATGATAGATGTGTTAATTGACTCAATTACGCCGTTCCATGTAAGGTTGTCGTAATAGAGCTCAATGTTGTACTTCTGCTCAATCGTTCTCATGTTGTTGAGATTCATCTCAGCTTCTGCGATGTTATCAACGTTTGGATTGTCGTTAATATCGTCGTGAGCGGAAGTGTAGTAGGATTCATACCAGGTTCCGATGTAGATTGCTCTTGTTTCTTCCTGGTACAGCTTTGATTTTGTTACTTCATTGTTTGGATTCTCCTCTTTTTTGCCGCAAGCAACAATTCCGAGCGCCATCACAGCAACAAGAAGTACGGCTACAGTTTTCTTAAAATAGCTCATTTCTACCTCCTTGATTATTGTAATTTTTAATTATCTTACTGGTTTGTTGCTTTTCCGACCGTTACAGCATCAATTTTAAGAAGAAGACCTCTGTCAGCAACACCGCAGAAATCAGCAAACTTGAAGATTTGATTAACATCCATTCCATCTTCTGCAAAAATGCCTGCGTTTACGGTTGCACAATCTGTAAAGAACTCATACGGATACTGAACAATTGTGTAAGAATCATTAATCATTACTGTTTCAGCAGGAGTATTGTCTTCATCGAGACCGACAGCAGCGCCGGCGCCATTGTCATAATAGAAAGCGCGTGAAGCGTCAGTTGTCATTCCATCCTTCCAGTCAGTCCATGAAACATCAAGGATTGTACCCGAAGGCCATTCAGGATCATCAACTTTGGAGCCGTCCTCAAGCGTGGTCTGCCAGTTCTGGATTCTGAAGTAAGGGAAGCACTGGAACTGCTTATCTGTTGTTGTAACGTCAATTTCAGGGTCAGCAACTCTGTAATAAATTGTAATTACGTCTCCAGGTCCGAAGGTGAAGTCCTTAATATAATTTCCGTTACCAGTATTAGCTTCGTCGAATACAAAAGAGTTAGCGGCTTCAGGCCACCAACTGGTACCGGTATTAGCGCCTGCATAAAGAAGCACTTCATTTTCAGGCTGGCTTGTTGCATTAGACCAGTCATACTCTCCTACGCCTTCTACAGCAAACTCAACACCGGAATTAAGCGGAAGCGCGCTGCCCGATGCGTCATAACAAATGATGTTATCAAGGTAAACAAGCGTAGGCGTGCTTGACGAATCATCAAGATCAATGATCGTAAGGTAATTTGTGGCAGCCGGATCGATTCCGTTTGTTCCTAAATCAATCTCAACCGTCTTCATTGCTGCGGTAGCCTTGTAAATTGCGAAAGTGCTCTTGCACTCTGTGTTTGCTTCGCCGGCATAAACTACAGCGCTTCCTGATACGGCATTAAACACCCCGTTAGTAGGGTCAACACCGATATCAACGGAAACCTTAGCACATTTAGAAGCATTGTCGCCGAGCAATGAAGCAAGGTCAACTGCAACTGCCGGATTTCCTGCAGACGTTCTGTTCACGCAGAGCGCTTTTCCGTCAAGCTTATCAGCAACGGAAAGAGTAGCTCCTTTAGAACCCGACCAGTCAGCTTCATTATACTTTGCAAAAGCGTAATTGCCGTCTTCAAAGTTTACGATGCTGCCTGCATCAACGCCGCTGTGATCCTTTATGCCGCTTGCTGCTTCTTCTTTTTCTTTTTCATTATGGTTCGGAGCCGGAGCTTTTGTAGCAGTTCCTGCCGATGCGCCTTTATCAGGATCAGTATTTCCTTTATCGCCGCATGCAACCAACGAACAAAGCATTGCAGACACAAGACCCGCTGCAATCAATTTCTTTCTAAACATAATTTCCTCCTTTTAGAAATTTTTATCTGTAACAATAACAGACACTGTTACACGCTGTAATTATATATTAAAACTTCAAAATAATCAATATATATTAGGCTCATTTTGTTACTTTTTTATTAACATATTTTTAATTTTGACGAATTGCAAATTTGTTTTTTTATGTTGATTCCTAATTTGATTTTATTCGCCGTGAGACATTATAAACAAAAAGAGCGGGAAAGCCTTTACGCTCCTCCGCCCTTTTTATTTTAAATTTAATGTCGTTTATCCTACAATACCGCTTCGTTCAACGCCTTCAACAAAGTATTTCTGAAGTACGGCATAAATCAGAAGCACCGGAACGAGGTCAAGCACTACGGCTGCATAAAGGTACAGCTGTGTAATCGTCGGCGAGTTTATGTCATAAATCGCCGCAACCTGTTCATAAACCGTCGAAATTTTCATCGACATCCATGAGGATATGTTAAACAGCTTTGTGAAGAAGTAATCGTTATACTGCCATACGAGCGAGAAAACCGCAACCGTAATAACGGAAGGCATCGCATTTACAAGCATTATCCTGAAATATGTGTAATAAGCCCCTGCGCCGTCAACAAACGCCGCTTCTTCAATTTCCTTAGGCAGGCCTCTGAAGAACTGGTTGAACAGGTAAATGTAAATACCCGAATTCAGTCCGCAGCCTAAGAATGTAAGCAAATACAGCGGGCTCATCGTCTTCATAAGGTTTATCGGACCGCCTTTTACAAGAGAAACAATTCCGAATACGTCAAACTCCTTAAACTCAATGTAAAGAGGAAGCATAATTACATGAAGCGGAATAACAATCATTATTACAACACATGCAAAAAGCACCTTTTTGAGCGGGAAGTTGAACCTTGCGAATCCGTAGCCGACCATTGAGCAGATAAGTATCTGCAGTCCCATCAGCACAACATCGTGGAGCAGCGTCGTCGCAAGCACGCCCCAGTATTTAATCGTTTTGATTACCGCACTGTACTTTTCAAGCGTCGGACGCTTAGGAATGATGTAGACCATCGGATCCGTCGCATCCGTATCTGCGAACAGCGAATTTGAAACGACTTCTATAATCGGGCTAAGAATAACATAGGATATTCCTACCAGAACACACAGTCTGAAAAGGGCAAAGATAAGATTTTTTGCGGATTTCAGCATTCTTCTTCTTTCATTTGAAATCTGCTGGTCGCTTTTAAGAAGCTCAGCCGATTCGTTTTTATGCCTAAAATATTTCATCTTTTTTACCCCCTTCCTAGTTATAGTAGAATGTGTGCTTTTGTATCCAAGCTACTACAATGAACAGTATCAGACAGACGACAACCATGCTGGTCAGCGCCATTGCGCTTCCGTAGTCATACGAATTCGATGAAAAAATCATATCGTAAGAATACTGAACGATTTCACTGGAAGCAAACGCGTCAACGACCGTGTACACAAGGCAGGTTATTATGTGAGGCATAACCATCGGGAAGGTAACCTTCCAGAAGGTTTCATAGCTTGTCGCACCTTCAATTTTCGCAACCTCATAAAGCGAGGAAGGAATCGACTGAAGGGCGGCTATGAATATGACTATCTGTACGCCTGCAAGATCCACGACCTCTGCGATTCGGTCGACAGCCCCGACGACGTAATCGATTATCGAGGAGGGCAATCCAATATCCTTGAATAGCGCAACATAGTAATCAAGATTGACCGTAGATGCGGAGGACTCGGTTATTGCAGCGGAGGTAGAGCTTATACCTCCGACTGCCGCCTGTCTTGCCTGTGCAATTGCGTCTGAAATCGCATCGCAGCCCATTATTACAGGAATAAAGAAAATCGCCCTGAAAATTGTTCTTCCGATAAACTTTTGGTTAAGAAGCATTGCCATCAAAAGCGCAAACGTCAGTACCAGAGGCACATCAATGACGATATCCCTGAGAGATGTTACCAGAATCTTGTTAAATTTGCCGTCTTCCAGAAGGATGTACTTGAAGTTTCTCAGTCCGGCAAACGCTGCGCTGTAACCGGATTTCGGATCAACGCTTACATTTGAAAGAGAGAACTGAATGGTCATAAACAAGCTTTTAATGTAGTATACACAAAAGCCAACCAGCCACGGCATAATGAATAAGTAGCCTGTTATGGCTCTTCTGCGAGCCAGCGTCATCTTCTTTTTCTTCTTCATTATTCAGCCACCTCCACAACGTAATTCTTCGGTGAAACGGATGTGTTACCGAGACTGAAGCTTTCGTCAGAGTAGTTTACCACTATTACAACACCGTTACTGTAAGTAATCCTCCTTACTTCATTCGCGTCATCCAGTACCTCATGATTTACAATCTTGGCATCTGAAACCAGTGACAGCGTTTCGTTAACCTGATTGTAAATATCAACCGCCTCGTCAACCCAGTTTACATAATTTGTAGCATACATATCGTTGAGAGCCGTATATTTCATTTCAGTAGCAGGCACATAGGTAAATGTGAAATGAGGGCTTGCGCCGTATTCAATACACTCAAGAATGTTTTCAACCGTCGTCGTATCCGCACTGAGGTTAATCGGGCTTCCTGAATAATCAACATAACCGTGAACAACCATTTCGTAGAACGGTACTCCGCAGTCCACATAGATATAGTTGTTATCTCCTATCGGAGCATTGATTATATCGTCACAGTACCCGATTGCATATGCAAGCGGAGCGTTTAACATCACCGAACCGTTTGCGTCTGCAGCCTTCTTAAGCTGAGCAAGAGTAATTTCCTTTGCGCGCTCTCTGTGAAGAATTGAGGTCTTCTTCATATCGGAGTAAAGGTAAGTTCCAAGGTCACGGTAAGAGGTTCCCGAAACGCCTATGTCCTCCATTTCCTCTATCGCGCTGTCAACATATCTTGACATGTACTTAGGCGAAAGCACATCGTAAAGATTTGAAACGTAACCGAGAGAAGCCCCGTTCGAATACGTCGTCGGACTTGTTTTTCCGAAGCCGGCAACATAGCCTGCTCCGAAGATTCTTGAGGATTCAAGGGTGTAAGGGAAGTCGGTAGCCGAATAGGTTACACGGTTGATTGCCATATCGCCGTAAACCTTGCCGCCCTTGCTTTCAACCAGGTCAGTAAACTCAGACAGTCCCTTCTTTCCGCCAAGCTTACGGATTACTTTAATATCGCTGACGGTATCGTGATAATAGCCGTCATTCATCCAGCCCTGGTAGTTAACAACAAGATTATTGACATTATTCTTATAAAATGCGTCAACAATTTCCTTTGCCTGTTCAAAGGTCGTAAGAGGAATAACCGTTTCATAGGCAAATCCAAGGAAATCTCCGTCTCCGTATACTGCGCCAAGAAGGTCCATGTACATCTTGATGCTGCCTGCCTGAAGCGTTTCGGATTTTTTAAGCATACCGTTGGCTTCAAGATAATCCCTGTAATACGACGCCATACCCGAATAACCCTGGTGTTCACCGTCAAGGAAGCAGTACTGCTGCGTTATCTGAGTGTCAAAGATGTCGTCTGTCCAGACGGTAAAAGAGTCCGTCGTAGACATGGATATCGTATTCTCGCCTCGGACATAGTATCTGCAATATGCCGTATTGTAATTTGCAAGCGAATTTGATATCTTGCATGTCTTATCGTTTGCGGTCTGAACCCTAAGCTCTGCAAGCGACTCGCCTCTGGAGAGAATTACAAAAGTTGTTTTCTTACCGTCATAGCAGCCGTATACAGGCAGCTTTGAATCAACCGTATTCTGAACTTTGGTTTCCGTATCGAACAATACGTCGTCACGGCCGTAAATCAACTCGCTGTAGCCGGCAAGAGAATCCGTGTTAGGACTGTTTAACGAAATCAAAGAACCCGATGCGTTAGGAACGAGATAATAGCCTTCGGCAGGGACTTTTTCATGCCTGATGACGAACTTTAAGGTTTTGTCAATCGGTTCAGACGAGCTGCTTCCTGAAATCGAAAGTATATAGTCGTTTTCCGGCACAAGTGAAAGCTTATTGCTTCCACCCATTGAGTTCCATGTTCCGACAACGGCTCCCTGAGCCTCTTTACCGTTTTCATCTACAGCAGTTTCATAAACCGTGAAGCTTGCGAAATCGTACTCGCCTGCTATAGCATTGTCAACCGTCACATCCGCCTTCTCACCGTCAAATTCAACGGTAAAGAAATCGGACATTTCCTCAACGGCTCCTGCTGCGGTTGCTTTTTCGTCAACAGTATAAATATAACCTGCATAATTTTCCGTTTCGCAGCTGTGATATGTTGCATCAAAATAAGGAAGCACATCCATGTAGATAAGACTTCCGGAACCGGTTTCCTCAATATGGTCCGTGCAGATGTTTACCTGAAGCTTACCGTCAACAAGAGTATACTCTAAAGGAATGGTAAAGCTTGTCGGCAAATCAACCTCTGCTCCTGAGCCTTCCATTTCACGGACAAAATCGTCTTCCGTCCAGCCTATGGATTCAAGAGCTTTCTGCATGTTCTTTAACTGTCCTTTTCTAACGCCGGCGCTGATTTGAACGTAACCGTCAACGTCGCTGCCTTTTTCGCTGTATCGGTTTTCAACCATTTCACGGTACCTTGTTTTATTCTCGGCATCATACTCGCCAAGCTTTTCTACAACTTCCTTAAATGTGTCAACCGACATATAAATCGGGACCGTGCCCGTTTCCGACGACATATCGCCTATCGTATACTTAACACGGATTCCGTTTTCAATTGATTCAACGCTAAACTGCTTTTCGGCAGTTCCTTCCTCATCCTCTTCTTTATTGGCGTTTATGTTCACGCAATACTGATATGAATTCATTTCAGATATTGATGAAGCGCTCAGATTCGGATAATAGTAAAGAACAAGCTGTGACATCATCCTGTTGAGATAAATAGGGTTGTCATAGTCTTCTTCCTGAAGGTTCTGCGGATTTGAGTAAACGAGCCTTGAGGTCGTTTTGTCATATACTGCGACCTGAGTAGTCGTCTGGTCGTAGTACAGCTTAAGTCCGTCCGATTCGGCTGCAAGGACATACTGCTCTGCAAGTCCTTCCGGCCTGTCATTATCAGGAAGCGCCTTGAATTCCTTACCCTCTGCGTATGTTATAGGAGCATAATCATCCTTATAATCATCATAGAAAGTATATCTTATAAGGTAATATGCAAGATAGGACAACCCGATTCCAAGGGCTACCACCAAGCAGGAGGCAATAATTTTAAAGCCGACTGTTTTTTTCTTTTTAATCTTCTTCATTTTACCTCCTCCTACCTGAAATACAGTTCAAGGTATACACTCTGGAAGAATGTTATTACCTGTCCGACTAAGCTGTAAACCATCATTATTACGAAAAGAATTACAAGCAGCGCAAAGAACGTCAGCAAAATCGTAATAAGCGTTTTGCCAAGCGTGTAGTTGTGTATAATCATTATTCCGATAAGCATTATGATTATAGAATAGGCTACCGAAAGCCAGATTATAATGTTGTAGAACACTTCCTCGTTCTGAGCAACGAACTGTGAAACAATCGTTGCAGGGATAAAGCAAAGCACGCAAGGCGTCATGGAATATCCCATGATGGTCATTATGTCTTTAAGCCTGCCCTCTCCGTTCAACAGACAGGTAACAGACCAATTGGCAATCGACAAAAGAAGGAAAAGCAGCAGAACGCCTTCAATTTCCATTAGCGTGTCAACGCTTCTCGGATCGGTATCGTTCACGATGAAACTGGCGCAAAGCCTGTTAATGGTGTAAGAAATACCGAAAAGAAGAATCATCACCCATGCAATGGCAACGCTGCCCCTTTCTCTGTGTCTTACTTCATAAAAACCGTCTGAAGGATGAGAGACACAGTAAAATACATATTTCCATTTTTCAGCAGAAAATAAATCTTTCATTTCATGTCCTCCCCTTTAATCATCATCATATTTTCTGTTCTTCACCTTCTTGTAAAACCTGAATCCAAGAATTCCGACAAGTAATACAAGTATAGTTCCGAAAATCCAGTTGAAGTTATCCTTAAGCAATTCATTTCTGAACCGCTTATACGCTATCGAATAATAGGAGCGGCTCATTCCGAGACTAAGGTAATCCATTGCGGTCTTATAATCGCCGCTGTTGAGATAAGCCTTTCCTATACCGATATACGCCTGTTCAAAATTCTCATTAAGAACAAGTACCTCGGACCACTTTTCCACCGCCTGCGATTCGTCCCCGTCATAACGGCAGGCAACCGCCTCGTTAATAAGCCTTCCGTATTCAGTAGGCGAGAAGATGTAAACTTCATTTCTGTTAATATCGCATACAAGCCTCTGGCTGCCGTTCGCCTCTATTGACCTTGGAGATGAAAACGTTCCGTCCTGAGCTCCCATTCCGCCGTAAATGTAGAGGAGGTTCCCTTCAGAGTCATATGTGAAAATACGTCCTCTCAGATTGTCAAGAATGGAATACATTCCTTCTCCGCAATAAACCACATCCTGAATTTTATTGGTACCGCAGTAAAGGTTTATTGCTGCGCCCGTTCCGACAATATCGCCTCCGACATTTTCATTGGCGCCCTTTCTGATAACGTCTCCGCCCTTTGAATTCAGCCTCATGACAGCCTGCATACCGGTCGTATCAAGATAGCTTGCATAGAGGAATCCGTCATCGTCAATGTCGATTCCCGTATATTCTGTAGGAACATACATTGAACCCTTTGAACGCTGTGCCTGAGTGGATATGGTTTTCCAAAACTTATCCCAAAGACTTATATTTACATTGATTGTACCGAAGTAACCGTTAAAGGTTCCGTCTCTCTCAAGCTGGAGAATTCCCTGAAACTCGTTGAGGTTGATAATGTAGATTCTTTCGGCGGAGTCTACGCACACCTTAAGCGGTTCAAACGCATAGTTTTCAGGAAGAATATCCGATTTAATCATTGACGATTCAAGATGACCGGCATAGACAAAATCCTTATCCTGTTTTTCAAAGTACAGCAGCCTGTGGTTTCCTGTATCGCAAACATAAAGGTAACCGCTGTCTGAAAAATAAACACCCTGAGGATTAAGGAGCGTATCCGTAGAACCCGTCTCCGAATTATAGAACTCGTCAATTACGGTAATAAGAGAATAATCCTTACCGTCTACAACCACTATGCAGTTATTTGTGTAATCGCACAAATATATCGTTTTGTCTTCAGGACTAACAAATATATCGTAGATCGCACCGAGAGGGGCGTCAAGACCAAGCGAATCGCCTGTTATGCTTCCGTCAGGGACATATGCCGCTGGGGTATAAACCACGTCCTCCCAGTAATCAAAGTTATATGTTACATACGGCAGAGTGTCCGCCAATGCAGTCTGCACCATAACTGAAAGAACCAGAACTACGACTATGAATTTAGATATAAGATTGCTTTTTGAATTCATACCACGCCTCCTATTCTTTCATACCTGACGACGTCATGGTCTCAATAATCTGAGACTGGCAGATCAGGAAGAATGTGATCGGAACAAGTGCGATAACGAAAGCAACCGCACAGGCAACACCTGCTCTTGCTGCGCCGCCGCCGGCAATCTGCTGGAGTGCGAACTGCATAGGCTTAAGCTTCTCGCTTCGCAGGAACATGGAACCTGTATTGCCCCACATCTGCTGGAACTGCAGTACCGCAAGCGTCAGCCATGCAGGCTTTACGTTCGGCATGAAGATTTTCCAGAAAATCGTGAACTCGGAAGCGCCGTCCAGCTTTGCGGATTCCATCAGAGAATCAGGTATCTGCTCCATGAACTGTTTCATGAGGTACAGACCCATACCGAACTGCCACGACGGAAGTATGAGCGCCAGGTATGTATTGTTGATCCCTAAATAAGAAATGATCATGTAGTTAGGGATCTGCGTAACGTTGTATGAGAACATCATGGAGAGCACTACGATGCTGAAAAGGATGTTCTTTCCGGGGAACTTGTGCTTTGCAAGCGGATAAGCCGCAAGAGATGCAACAACAACGTGACCGACCGTACCGAAGCCTGTGATGATAAGGGTGTTAAAAATGTACCTTGAGAACGGAACCCACGAATCGCTCATTACGACAAAGAGGTCTTTAAAGTTTTCAAAGGTAGGATTCTTAACAAATATCGTCTGAGGATACTGGAAAATTTCATCCAGAGGCTTCAGCGCGTTATTTATAAGAATTACAAGCGGCAGCGCCATGAACACGCCGCAGAACGCCATGAAGAAGAACAACAGTCCGTTGCCTGCTGCGGAACGGTTAAGCTGTTTTTCTCTGTGGAACCATCTTTTTTTCACACGGGTCTTTTCTTTAGCCATACTACTCACCCACCCTTCTCAAGAGTGCCTGAACAAGCTTGTTTGTTCCAACCATGAGCAAGAAGAGAATGGTTGCAATAGCCGAGGCATAACCCATTTCAAATCTGAACGTACCGTAGTCAATCAGGTGAGTGACGATCGTCGTACCTGCATAGTTGATCGACGGATTACCTGCAAGCTGTATGGATATATCACCGACAGCAAATGACTGCGTAATCTGCATAACGGCGCCGAACATGAGCTGAGGCTTCATTGCAGGAAGCGTGACGTACCAAAGCTCCTGCCAACGGTTTTTAATTCCGTCCATAGCCGCAGCCTCGTACATCGACCTGTCGATCGTCTGAAGACCTGCTATGAAGGAAAGGAAGCCGGTACCAAGCGACAGCCAGAGCTGAACGACTATCAGACAAGGCATTACGAGCTTTTCCGTCTGGAACCACAGCACAGCATTGTTTACAAAGCCCCATCTAAGGAGTATTGAGTTCAAGTAACCGTATCTGTCTGAGCTTAAGATAAGGGACCATACGTAATATGCGTTACCGCAGATAGACGGAGCATAGAATATAAGGGTAAGAAAAGCTCTCATCTTACCGTGGAATTCATTGATGATCCACGCAAACAGCAGACACATGAGGTAAGATGCCGGTCCTGTTATTACCGCAAAGAGCAATGTGTTCTTCAAAGCGATAAGGAATATCTCGTCATCAAGGAAAAGCCTTGCATAGTTATTGAATCCGACCCATGAAGGGAAGCTCAGCATATCAAAGTAGGTAAAGCTGAGCACGATGGACGCAAGGACCGGCAGCACCGTAAAGAAGAAGAAAAAGAGGAAATACGGAGCAATCATCGCATAAGACGCTCTGCTTCTGTAAATCTTCTGTTTTAATGTCAGCCTGTGAACTATCGGCTGTGTCTGATTAGCAGAATCCATATTGTTTCCTCCTTTCCTATTCAAGTCCAAGCTCTTTGCGCTTGGATGCAATTTCGTCGTCAATATAGGTTACACGGTCCATAAGTTCCTCTCTTGGAGTGGAGGAGTCCATATCGGCCGTAACCGCATAATAAGCATTGTTAATGTAACGGAAGGTAAAGTAGCTGCCTGCAACCTGTCTTATGCCGCGTACATTGTTTCTCTGCTTATTAATCGTGTTTGTGAATGCAACCGGATAACCGATCTGCTGGAAGGCTTCCGTGTTTGCGGTTGCAACCTTTGCAGATGCGCCGTTGATTGATTCCATCTCATGAGAGTACTGAACCTGCGTATCAGCTTCCGTCCACCACTTGATGAATTCCCATGCCGCTTCCTTATCTTCACATGCGGACATTATAATGCAGGCATTGCCCACGCTCGCTATCGTGTGGTCAACATAGGTTTCTCCTGCCTTTGCAACAAGCTCGCCGTCTGAGTTGTAAATGTTTTCCGTCGCTACTCTTTCCGTGCCCGGAACCTGTGTTACGCCCCAGAGACCGTTAATATCAGGCGCCGATACCTGCAAGGTGTTGTAGTAACCGAAGTTATAAATTATGATTGGAGCCTCGCCTGTACGGAAACGCTGTTCCACGTTGGTCGTTTTATCAACGCCGTAATCCGTGTACCATTCGCAATACTGCGTGAAGGAGTTGATCGCTTCCTCCGAGTCAAGAAGCGTCTTTGAACCCTCTTCATTGTAGTACTCTCCTCCGTGCTGAAGAAGATGCATAAGGAATATTTCTTCACCCGGAAGCATTCCAAGATCCATGTTGTTCTGACTCATTACCGTAAGAGCGGTGATCATCTGATCCCATGTTTCAGGCGGCTCAATGCCAAGCTCCTGAAGAATATCCTTTCTGTAGAACATTACAAGGAATGTCTGCTGACAAGGGAGTGCAAATGTCGAATCGCCATACTGATATGCTTCATATGCGCTGTCGTCAAATCTGGCAAGCACCTCATCCAAATCGTCAAAATTGGAGAGATCGTAAACCGCATGACGCAAGCCGTAGTTAACAGGGAGGTCATAGTTTACCTCAATTGCAACGTCAGGTCCCTGACCTGCCAGAGTCGCCTGAAGAAGCGTGTTAATGTCTACAAGCATTACGGTTACGTTTATGCCGTACTTGCTCGTAAACTGTTCCGAAATCATCGTCTTGATAACGTTCGACTGGTCACGCCCCGTACCTACCCAAAGAAGGAGCTCTCTATGCTCTGCGTTAGGGTCGGAAACGTCGCCAACTATATCATAATCAATAATAAACGAATAGAACAACCTCTTTATCTCATGGATAAGCTTCGTCCAAAAGCTGTTCTTAACATGCTTGATTTCGCTGTCTGTTGAATGAATGTAAATCGAATCCAGAGCCAGAGGCTGACCGATAACGTCTGCGATCCACGTACCGCAGGCACGAACGTTGGTTCTGTAATCGGAAACGACCTTTACGAAGTATTCATTGTCTTCAATAAGCTCTCCGAGCTGAGTACGCATTGTAGTAAGCGCACGTTCCTTATCGCTTCCAGTTCCTACAAGTTCTTCAAACTCCTTAATAATTATATCGAGCTTATCATAAGCAGCCTGAAGCTCTTCCGTAAGTCCCGGCAATGACGCCTTAATCTGGTAGTCACGCCAAACGTCCGGAGCGATACCTGTAACACAGATAACCTCACGGTAAATCTGGTTAAGGTCATCGGTAACATCTGAAACCTTTCCTACAATGTCGCCGAACTCGCCGAGCACAACCGACATACGAAGCTTATGGTCTCCCTCTGTCAGATAAATCTTGTAGGCGCCGTCAGAATTTCCAAGCTTTTCGTAATACCATGTACTGTCATAAGAGAAGCCGTACTCGTTAAACTCCTCAAAAGGAACCGTACCGTCAATCATTATCTTTCTCGATACATATATACCTTTTACGAAGTTCTGCTTGCAAAGAAGTTCTATATTGTAATAACCGCTTTTATCAACGTGGAAATCCCACTCAAGCCAGTCTCCTACAAGCCTCCAGCTGTTGCCTCCTATCGTATTGTTAAGAAGAAGCTTCGCGCTGTAAGGCCTGACTGCCGCAGAGGACTGATCCTGCTGAGGATAAAGCATCTGAGACGACTTAAGGTCAGCGTTCTCCGCCTGAATCTCAATTACGCTTCCCGACGAAGAATTTTCAAGCGATGAAGTACTGTTAAGATAATCCTTATAGGAAGGAACAGACGCAACATGCTCAAATCTCAGCGAATAAAGAACCATTGACTCAGTGATCGAGAAAAGAGTCACCGTGTTGACGCCCGCCTCAAGATAAACTCCAAGCTCGCCGGTATAGTAGCCCTGGCTGTCATAAAGATATGTAGACTGCCAATCGTGAACCTCGGTCTGTGAGGTTTTAAGATCGTTGCCCTGATTATCCTTATTCCATTTAATGTTTCCGTCCTCGTCAAGAACAGGGGAGCCGTCCGCATTTGTTTCGTAGTGGTTCGGATTATTTACCCACATACGTCTGAGCTCGATGTTGGAAAACTCAGCAAACGGAAGCTCTCCATTTATAAAGATACCTCTTCTGATGTTGGAGTTTTTAGACTGAATATTGTAATAATCAAGCCCGATGTGATAAAACCCGCTTTCAGGAACGGTTATCTGGAAATCGACAAAACCCGTTTCATCAATCAAAAGAGATTTTGGATATTCACTGAATGTGCCGTAAGGATTACTGTCTCCGTAAACCTCTCTGGGCAGAGAAGATGTATCCACCACCTCAGGAGCCTTACCCTCATAATGATTGGCAGCAAGATAAGCGTCATATGCCGAAACCTGGAAGCTGGAAGCTGCGGCCTTTCCGCCGTACTTCTCCAGATATTCAGTATATGTAAGCGTACTGTCATCAATATTGTAGTAATCAAGAATATACTGATAGTAATCCGTTGTACACGTTGAAGGATCAACAGGCCCTGCCGTATCGGAGCCATCGCCTGCTTCTGGCACATCTGCATCCGAAGCGTCGCCGCCGGCAGCATCTTCCGTCTGGGTTCCGTCCGCCGCATCAGCGTCCGCAGGAGCAGACAATGCAAAAGACTGAAAAACCATTGTCAGAATCAAGGCAAAAACGATTATACGTTTTAATAAAACCTTTGCGTGCATATAAACCTCCTTGTAATTACTCATCATACCAAACCTCCTTACCCGCTTCAGGTTTAGGCATGTATTTTTTAAATACGTTCTCTATAAAATAAGAAATCCCCATGCATGCCATTCCCGGTACAAAGACCGCGGAAAGCGGAAACAGCAAAACCGCAAAAAACATTGCAGCGGAGACCGCCGCAAGGATCAGCGTCACGGGCAGATGCTTAAAGGTAAGAAAGGCAGAGAATCGGATAAGCTCTTTTACCGGATAAAGGAATCTTGACAGCGCCGCAAAACAAAAGCAGAGATATGCTATGTAAAGTACCAGCAGCACCGCGCACAGACTCATGTTGAGGATAGAGAATACCGTTGCCTTTTTGTACCACACAATAATGTCAAGTATAAGCACAAGACACAGAACAACGGAAACAACGGAGCTGAGCGCCCCTTTTTTCAAAAGCCTCTTAAAGCATCTGAAAAATTCCCTCACTGTCGAGCTTCTGTCACGTCTGACCGTTTTTACCATACCATAGTAGAAAGCCGAGGAAGACGCCGCAACGGTCACTATCGGAACTGAACAGAGAAGCCATAGCAGCGTTAGAATTACAATTCTGCCGCATTTATCCAGAAAAGAAATAAACGGGCCTTCAAGGCTGAAGAACGAATTCATTCATACCTTCCTTTCACTCTCATGCCTCTTGTAAAAAAGACATCAAATCATGCACAAAATGTATAATTTTCCGTAATTTTTTACAAAATGCCCCATGAAGACATAGTAAAACATATTTTGTATAATAATATCATATCGCTTGGTAATATGCAACAATCCGATAACATTTTTTTATGAGTTTTTTTGGCAATTTGTTATAAATCATGAACTGCGATTATCAATTTTTATATAATTTTTATTAATTACCTTCAATATTTTTATCAATTTGTACAAAAAATAAAATGAAATGTACAAAAAAACGTATTAAAAAATAAAAACAGCGGCCACGGACATATTTAAAACGTCCTGCCGCTGTTAAAGGCATATTCGCGGCCATCTTCCATAATTTTTTTTATGGCAATAATTAACCGAAAAATAATTTAAGATTATGCAATATTATTTTACAATCGGAGCATATTTTATTCTCAACCTAGGAAGCTTCTCAAGCGTATAATAATAATTCATCTGCCAGTCCTCTCCTTGGGTCGGGTCATTTTCACCTGTCGCAGGCGGCGCAAAAATCTTAAGCGACATTTTTGCAGGGCCTTCCAGTTTTTTATAAAAGAACGCTGAAGAAAGGTCGACGCATTTTACGCCCGGCTTTTTGTAAAACCACTCTCCGTTCACTTCCATCATAAGATTAGCATTTTCAAGACCGTCTTCAAAATAAGCTTCAAAAAAGACAGGATTGGACTTTAATTCAAGCTCAACCGCAATTCCGTCTGAATCCTCAAAGGAGCCCCATCTGAGTTTTTTAGGGAAGACTGCCTCCGCCCCGTTTTCCATTGCAGGGCTGAAGAAATCCTCATGTATCAGCTTGCGGTAGGTATCCATTAAGGGCTGCCTTATGCCTATATCCGAATTATTCGGGTCCTCAATTTCAAGTCCCAGCCTTCCTCTGTCCCTGAACATATACATCGTGAATGCGGAAAGCCAGTTTTCACCGTCTTCTTTAAGGAGGTCGGCAAACCTTCTGAACATCTCAGCCTGATCGTACGGTCCGGTTACGTCTGCGTCCGCATTGAGCTCGGAAAGAACCATAGGCTTATGCAGTCCGCCGTTGACATAGGCGTAGCGCTCATAGGACTTTTTACACATTGTATAGATATCCTCTACCCTTGAGCGGGAAAAAGTGTTTCCTCCCTCTTCCGCTACGTCGACAGGCCAGCCCCAGTGCAGAGCCATGTAACGGTCAACCGATACAATGTCGGCATGTCTTGCCGCTTCGGCAAAGACGTCCTCCATCTCCATTTTCTCATCGTCAGGATTTTTACAGCCGTCAAGGCAGAGTATTAATTTACAGTTAGGAGCTTCCTTGTGGAAAACATCGCACACATGCGTAAAAAAGTCCGCAACCTGCTCATAGCTTGCACGCTTGTTAAAGCTGAACCAGTTTCCTGTTGCCTCGTGATTTACTCTGACCAAAACGCGTCCGAAGGTTGAAAGGTCTTTGCATATTGCCACAAGATGTTCATCCGATACAAACGGGTCAATCGTAAGCGTAAGGCAGACATCCTGTCCGTGCCTTCTTACATCTCTCATGTAATTAAAAGGCTCGCCGTCAAGACTTCCGTTAAGGCCGCCCTTATATGTAAAATAATCGTCATACGGATAATCCCAGACATCGGTGATATTATCGTGTGCGTGCGCATCGTGCGCTCTTACCGGCCAGCCCTCGTCGTTAGGGTAATAACAATACATCAGGTTTATGCAGCGGTGCGGTCTTCCCAGCTGTCTCAGGATATAATCCTGATCAACATACTCTCCTCTTTCACTGCCGTCGGTAAGGTCTACGGCAGTTTTAGCAGGCCCCATATGCAAATCATAAATTTTATATTCGCTCATAGCTCCTCCAAATCAAGCTTTTAAAGCCGTGCGGACAAAAGCCGGAGCCTCTGCCCGCACATATAAGCTTTTTTAATTCAAATCAAACCGTTACTGTTGTTTCCATGTCTCCTGCAAACGGAATTTCCTTATTTCCGATTACAACTTTTCCAAGAGCGTCGCCCTTGATTTTGACAGTATAATTGCTTCCGTTTCTTGAAACGCTGCAGCTTATCTTCTGGATTTTCTCCTTACCGTAAACCGTCGTTTCAGCAGTCCTGCCGTCCTGAAGCTCATAAACCTTAAGAGTAACGTTGTCCTCATAATCGTATACTGCTTTTTCCTCGTTTCCAAGGGCAATAATGGAGTTTTCTCTCACATAAAGAGGAATCTGCGTGTAAGGAACGGTTTCCTTGTACCACTTGCCGCCCTCTTTTTTCTCTTCTGTAAAGAAGTTTGTCCATGTACCCTCCGGAAGATAAAACTTGCCGAGGCTCTTATCGTTGAATATAGGAGCTACAAGAAGAGAATCGCCAAGCATATACTGCTTGTCAAGATAAGCGCAGGACGGGTCGTCCGTAAATTCAAGAACCATTGCTCTCATTGAAGGAATACCTGTCTTATGCGTTTCAATTGCGTTCCTGTAAAGGTAAGGCATGAGCCTTCCCTTAAGCTTCGTGAAGGTGCTTACGACCTCACACGCCTCATCGTCATAAACCCACGGCACTCTGTAAGAGCCGCTTCCGTGAAGTCTTGAATGAGTAGAAAGAAGACCAAACGCAGCCCATCTTTTGTAAACGTCGGCCGTAGAGGTGTTCTCAAAACCTCCGATATCGTGGCTCCAGAAGCCGAAGCCTGAAAGAGTAAGCGAAAGACCGCCTCTAAGGCTTTCTTCCATTGATTCATAGTCGCTCCAGCAGTCTCCGCCCCAGTGTACAGGGAATTTCTGTCCGCCTGCGGTAGCGCTTCTTGCAAAGAGGATCGCTTCGTCCTTCCCTCTTTTTCTTTCAAGAAGCTCAAAAACGCACTTATTGTAAAGATATGTATAGTAGTTGTGCATCTTTACAGGGTCGCTGCCGTCATAATATACGCAGTCCGTAGGGATTCTTTCACCGAAGTCGGTCTTAAAGCAGTCAACGCCCATGTCAAGAAGCACGGAAAGCTTTGACTGATACCATTTCCATGCGTCAGGATTCGTAAAGTCTACGAGAGCCATTCCCGGCTGCCACATATCCCACTGCCAAACGTCTCCGTTCTTACGTTTAACGAAATAGCCCTTTTCCATTCCTTCGTCAAAAAGAACGGATTCCTGTCCGATGTAGGAGTTAATCCATACGCAGATCTTAAGACCCTTTGCCTTGAGCCTCTTAAGCATTCCGACCGGGTCAGGGAATACCCTTGAATCCCATGTGAAATCACACCATGAAAAATCCTTCATCCAGAAGCAGTCAAAGTGGAATACCTGAAGCGGAATGTCATGCTCAAACATGCCGTCTACAAATTTGTTGACCGTTTCCTCATCATAGTTTGTCGTAAATGAAGTGGAAAGCCAGAGTCCGAACGTCCACGGCGCCGGAAGACCCGGCTTGCCGGTAATGTCTGTGTATCTTGTAAGCACCTCTTTCATTGTAGGCCCGTTGATCACAAAATAATCAAGCTTTTCTCCCGGAACCGAAAATTCAACCCTTGTAATCATCTCCGTCCCGATTTCAAACTCAACCTTTTCAGGGTGATTTACAAAAACGCCGTAGCCCCTATCGGAAATATAGAAAGGAATGTTTTTGTAGGACTGTTCCGTTGAAGTTCCGCCGTCTTCGTTCCAGATCGAAATGCTTTGTCCGTTCTTTACAAACGGAGTAAATCTTTCGCCCGTACCGTAAATATGCTCGTCCACCCCAATGGAAAGCATCTGACGCATATAGGTGTCCTTGATGCTGCCGTCGTCATAAGGAAGACCCTGCCAGTCAGTCTTGACGTAGCCCATGTCGCGTCCCGTGCTGGACGTTATTTTTTCATCGCCTCTGTAATAGGTCATTGAGGCAGTTTTTTTGTCGACGACCAGCTTAAGGCTTCCGCTTGTAACGGTTATGGAATCTTCATCCTCCTTTGCATCTATTGGCGCATTACCGTCAATGTTAAGATCAAAGGAAGGAGCCTTTTTAAGCACGCCTCTGTAATGCTCTGTCTGAATTCTTAACACATCAGGCATAGGAGCGGTTACCGTAACAGTAAGGTTTATGCCTCCCAAGGTGTCTCCTCTTGAGGTTATGTGCTGAGTAGGCGCACAAAGCACAACCTTGTTGTTTTCAATTTTTGTAAAGTAAACCTCAGCCGGCGAAAAGCAGGACGTTCCCTGTTTAAACAGCCAGCAGCCATTACTGAATTTCATACGTACCTCCATAAATATACATTTGTACCAATTATACTTGATAGCGCACCGTCTTTCAACGGAAATATTATTTTTTTCCGTATATTTTCTTTACGTCATCGGTCAGCTTTTATTTCTGTTTTCCTTAATACTCACTGTCAACAAGAATTCCGTAATTATCCTTTACCTCTGTATTCTCGCCGCATGCCGTAAATAAAAGCGCGGTAAGCACCAGAATTGCAATAAAGACTTTTTTTATCATTTAACTACCTCTGAATATCGTTTTATTTTTTATTATTCCAAAAAAAAATTCAGTCATACTTTTATATTGCGAATTTTATCCGGCTTTTTTAAGCTTTTACAAGGCAAAAGAGAAAACCCCGGCATATTGCACGCCGGGGCTCATTGGTATTTATGTAGTTTATCCTTGGTGTCACACAAAATAACTGGTTTTCGGAGACATTCTTTTGTACGGCCTTATAATAGCACAAATTACTTTCCGTGTATACAGGTAATAAATGGCAAATCACAGTTCCTTTTCCCTGATTTCCTGCTGCAGCCTGTATAATACGTTAATCGCTTCCATCGGAGTAATCGCGCTTATATCAAGAAGGGAAATCTTATCGGTTATAACCTTGTAGGCGGTTCCAAGAAAATCGTTGTCAAAAAGGCTCATCTGAGCAAAACCATTTGTTTTTTCCTTGGAGGAACCGTCCTGCCTTTTAGAAGCGTTTATACTGCCTGATTCAACGCCCGTGGTTACGGAAGCCTGCTGGAGCTCATCGCAGATTTCCCTCGCACGCGCCAGAACCTCTTCCGGAAGTCCTGCAAGCCTTGCGACCTGTATTCCGTAGCTTTTGTCTGCTCCGCCTCTTAAAATTTTTCTCAGGAAAACAATATCCTCTCCCTGCTCTTTTACCGCAATACAGTAATTGACGACGCCGTCAAGTCTTCCCTCAAGCTCCGTCAGCTCATGATAATGCGTCGCAAACAGAGTTTTAGAGCCGAGCCTTTTATTTTTTGCAATAAATTCAATAACCGACCATGCAATCGAAAGTCCGTCGTATGTAGAGGTTCCTCTTCCGATTTCATCTAAAATCAACAGGCTCTTCGGAGTTGCGTTTTTAAGTATATTTGCCACCTCCGTCATTTCAACCATAAAGGTAGACTGTCCGCTTGCCAAATCGTCTGAAGCTCCCACTCTTGTGAAAATCCTGTCGCACACTCCGATAACCGCCTTGTCGGCAGGCACAAACGAGCCTATCTGAGCCATAAGGGTTATCAGGGCTGACTGGCGCATGTAGGTTGACTTTCCTGCCATATTAGGACCTGTAATAATAGCGATGCGGTTATTCTTCATATCCAGAAGCGTATCGTTTGCAATGAACATAGTGTCGTTCATCTTTTCAATTACAGGGTGACGGCCGTTTTTTATATTTATTATCCCGTTTTCGTTTACCTGAGGACATATATACTTATTCCGCTCGGCAACATAAGCCAAAGAGGCGAAGGCGTCTATTGCAGCAACAGCCTTTGAAGTTTTTCTTATTCTGTCCGCCTCGGCGGCTATAGCGCTTCTGACCTCAGAAAACAATGCGTATTCCAGACTGTTAAGCTTGTCCTCCGCGTTCAGTATCGTGTCCTCAAGCTCCTTAAGCTCAGGCATCGTATAGCGTTCCGCATTCGTTAGGGTCTGCTTTCTGCTCCAGTTTTCCGGCACAAGCTCAGCGTAGGAATTGGTAACCTCAAAGTAATAGCCGAAAACCCTGTTGAACTTTATTCTCAGGTTTTTTATGCCTGTCGCTTCCCTCTGTTTTTCCTCAAGCTCAAGCAGCCACTGCTTGCCCTCCGTCTTAGCCTTTCTGAGCCTGTCGACCTCCTCATTATAGCCCGTTCTTATTATTCCTCCGTCCTTAACCGCAAGCGGAGGTTCAGGGTCAATGGCCTTTTCGATAAGGTCATGCAGGTCGTTAAGCGTGTCAAAATCGTCAAGGATCTCATCAAGCAGGCTGCAATCATATTCCTTAAGCTGATTTTTAATATGCGGAAGCATTGCGGCGGACGACATAAATGCGATTAAGTCTCTCGGACCCGCCGTCTGATATGTAACTCTGCCCGTAAGCCTCTCTAAATCATATACGGACTCCATGTACTCCCTAATCTCATCTCTCGTAATTATGCTGCCGTTTATCGCCTTTATAAAATCCTGACGTCTCTTGATTTCATCTACATCTACCAAGGGCTGTTCAATAAAAAGTCTTAAAAGTCTGGCGCCCATTGCCGTTTTAGTCTTATCAAGCACCCAGAGAAGCGAACCCCTTTTAGCTTTTTCACGCATAGTCTCGGTAAGCTCAAGATTGCGTCTGGTCGCGCTGTCAATTACCATATATTTTCCGGTACGGTACACATTCAACTCAGTAACGTGAAGCAAATCCGTTTTAAGCGTTTCCTCAAGATACTCAAGCAATGCTCCCGCAGCGTCTGCGCCCGTGTACATATCGGTAAGTCCAAGACCGTCTACGGATTTAATGTTAAAATGGGAGCAAAGGATTCTTTTGGCATTCTCTGAATCAAGCATACGGTTTTCAAGCGCAGTAACAGCTATCCCAAGCCTGTTTTTTAAGTCTTCTAAATTGAAATCGCTGATCAAAAGAGACTGGCTGCATATAATTTCCGACGGAGCGAACTTATTAACCTCATCGGTAAGCTCCCTTGCAGTCTCAACCTGCGTAACGTAAAAATCGCCAGTAGTAACGTCAATAGTAGAAATGCCGTAATACTCCTGATCCCATATTATGCACATCAGATAATTGTTCTTGGTCTCGTCAAGATTTACCGTGGAGGTATTCGTTCCCGGAGTAACGATGCGGACTACCTCACGCTTTACAATGCCCTTGGCAAGCTTGGGATCCTCTACCTGCTCGCAAATGGCAACCTTATGTCCGTTTGCAACAAGCTTTGAAATATATGTGTCCGCAGCATGGAACGGAACGCCGCACATCGGTGCTCTCTCCTCCATGCCGCAGTTTTTCCCCGTAAGCGTAAGCTCAAGCTCCTTTGATACCTCGATCGCATCCTCAAAAAACATCTCGTAAAAGTCACCAAGCCTGTAAAAAAGAATACAGTCCGGCAGACTCTTTTTTGTTTCAAGATAATGTTGCATCATTGGTGATATTTCAGCCATATGTTCCTCCGGTAATACCGTTTTAATCCGTTTAAATATGAATGTCTGTGCTTTACGGCCTTACGCACGTTTAAAATATGCCGGCCTTAATCGGGCTTAAATGCCCTCGTCAACAAGAAGCTCCGTACCGTCTGCGGCGTCTGTCGCCAGCTTATCGCACCTTTCGTTTTCAGGGTGGCCCGCGTGTCCCTTAATCCACACAAATTTGCATTTATGGACCGTCGTAAGTTCATCAAGTCTTTTCCACAGGTCAATGTTAAGCAGCTTTCCGCCGCTTCTTTTCCACCCTTTTTTCTTCCATGCTTCGATCCAGCCTTTGTTGAAAGCATTGGTAAGATACTGACTGTCCGAATAAAGCGTAACGTCGCAAGGCTTTGTGAGGTTTTCAAGGGCTGTAATCGCCCCCAAAAGCTCCATCCTGTTGTTTGTCGTCTTAACATAGCCGGCAGAATACTCCCTTTCGTGGAGCTTCCCGGCATTGTCAATGTATTTTATAATTGCCCCGTATCCGCCGGGCCCGTCAGGATTGCCTCTGGCAGAGCCGTCGGTATATATGTCAACGTGCATCTTTCCTCCTCAATAATTTGCATTGCCGCCCGATGTCACGCCTTTTTCGATTGAATAAAAGCGTAACTGTTTTTTATAATGCTTTCCGGAAAACCGTAGCGCTCCAGAAGCTTTATTGCGTTGCTTGTGTAAACGACTCCCTTTCTGAGCTTATAATCAAAAATGTTGGTATTATTTACATTCTCCGTAAAATAGTAATTTTCATATACGCCGTTTAAAATTCCGGTCAGCTCAAAATCATGCGTAGCCGCCAGCACAAGCACATTGCTTTTTGACAGATAACGCAGTATTTCCGCCGACGCGGCAATACGCTCCGATGTGTTTGTTCCCTTGAGGATCTCATCGATGCATATAAACAGCGGAAGCCCTCTGTCAGCCGCTTCAATAATTGATTTAAGCCTTTTTATTTCAGCGATATAAAAGCTGTCTCCGGCTGTAATATCATCTGAAATGTTAATGGAAGTCCTGATGTCAAGAAACGTCATTGACAGGCTTTGGGCAAAGGCCAGCTTCAGGGTCTGAGCCAGAATCAGGTTCACTCCCGTCATTTTAAGATAGGTGGATTTTCCCGACGCATTTGAACCGGTAAGAAGAATATTGCCCTTCATTCCGCAGTCATTAGGAACCGGCTCGGCAAGAAGCGGATGCGTCATGCTTTTTGCCTCAAAAAGCAAAGAGGCGTTTTCGGAATTCCGAAAAACCGGAACGCAGGTTTGTCTTTCTCCGTCCTTAATGCTTGCCGTTATGAATCCAAGCTCAAGCTCGCCTGTAAGCCCGTAAAGAGCGTACAACTCCTTTTGCTTGGATTTTAAAAGCCTGACTGACAGATTAAACTTGATAAGATCTATATGCGTGATGAATTTTACATAATCGAGAATCAAATCCGCAAGCGAGCCGACCGCGCTTTTAGGAGCGAGCAGCCACGCAAACCTTCTGAAAGAGCTGAATTCATTTGACAGCCTGTCCATGCTTCTTATCAGTTCCTTTAATTCCGGACTGTCCTTTGCATCGATCTTTATTATTCCGTCAACCGCGCTAAGCCATTTCACAAGAGAATCGACCGCATCATCGTAGCCGGCAATAGAAGACTTTCTGCTGAGATATATTACGCTGTTCACTGCGGCAACTATAAACGGATAAATCACAAAAGCAGGGTTAATAAATGCATAAACAAAAGAACCCAGAAACAAAATCAGACAGGCAAAATACAGCCATGTACCTGTCAGCCTTGTTTCGGAGAGCTTTTTTATACAACCCTGCACCGTCACATATTCATGCTTTTTTATTTGCAAAAGAGAAAGCTTGACCGGAATAAAGCTTTCCGCTCCTTTCAGCTCCTCCGAAAGCTTTTCTCTTTTGTCAAGCAGTCCGCTGTCGGTTTGAAGGCTGTGAAGCGTAAGGTAAAGATACTCTTCCCCTATTGCCGATATGCTTCTGTCGGCAAATTCAAAGATTTTGTCCATATTAAGATCCAGCCATACGCTCTCCGGGATTATGTCCTCCCTGCCCTCAAGCAGCTGCTCAAGCTGTTCAAAATGATTACGGCTGATGCCCTCTGTCTTAGCATGCGCATAGCTTTCTTTCAGGAAATCTATAAGCTTCCGTTTTTCAATCCTGCGGTTTCTGATAATGATAATAATAAGAGCAGCAGCTATCAGAACCGCAGCAATAACGTATTCCATTTAATTCTCCAATCGTACACAAGTCTATTTAAGCGGTCTGTCCGACATCAACTGAGCCTTAAGACTGTTTTCAGGTTATTTTATCTCGACAAATTTCGCAGAAACATAACCGACCTTGCCGTCATAAACAACCTCGACCCATTTTGCCACGTTAGGGTCAATGCCCTTTACGTTTTCATCTGTGACGATCACCTCAACGCCCTCATCCAGTGTGGTGATAAGGTTGTCGTCACTCTGGGTCGTAGGGGTTCTTCTCATATTGATCGAACCTGTAGTCACCCCTCTTTTGCCTGTGTCGGTCACATCATCAATATCCTTTATTTCCCATTCAGAGTCCGAAGAGCCGTCTCCGCCGTTCCCGTCAGACGAATTATCGCCGCTATCGGTGTCGGCTCCGTCACCGTCATCTACAGTACCTGCGCCGCCGTCATTTCCCTCATTCGGCAGAGGACCGGGCTCAACGAAGGTTCCGTTTTTATATGCCGAGTACCCTCCCTTCGGGCGGCTTAAGGCAACCATCATGCTCTCGGTTGCCCCGCTGTTCTGACCTTGGTCCGCGCCTGTACCGGGAACCACTGTCTGGTCTCCCTGCACGCCGCTCTGGTCATCACCCGTTTTATGTCCTGCATGCTCCTGCATAAGGGAGTCAGCTTTAAGTTCTTTAAGGCTTCCGTGTGCGGGAATCTTTATAATCAATACGACAAGCGCTATGATTATTACCGCTTCAAACACGAGTATCTTCTTCATTTGTCTTTGGCTCCCTTCTCACGTTATTCAACGCCGTGCGGCTTTTATCTAATAATAACGCGTTTTTAATAAGTCTGCAATAAAACTTTTCCCGTCAGATGATAAAACATACCAATCCGCAGCTTTCGTTGACGATTTTATTCATTGATTCCTGCAATTTTTGTCTGCTTTCGTCTGAGAGAGACGAAATTTTTGAAGCTATTCCTTCCTCAACCATCTGACCCATGGATTTTCCGAATATGTTTGTGTTCCACAGCCCCTCCGATGAGCCGCCGCTCTTGATAAACTCAAACAGATCCTCCGCCTGACTCTGCGAGCCTACTATCGGAGCAAGTTCAGTGTCAATCTCCGTCCTGATAAAATGCGTACAAGGAGCATTGGCATGTATTTTAACTCCAAACTTGTTTCCCTGTTTAATAATTTCAGGCTCCTGCAAAACGACCTCCTCCTTCTGAGGAAGCACAACTCCGTAGCCCGACGAATAGGACTGTTCCCATGCGCTTTTCAGCCTCATCAGCTCTGCTGCCTGCACTGAAAGCTTCTTTATGGATTCATAATATTCCGCCTCGTCCGAAACCTCAAAACCAAGCAGCTCGCTTATAAAGTTGTAGAAGCAGCTGTCATTCAGCTTAATCCTTACGTTTACCCTTCCATCCTTAAGAGAGGCTTTAACAAGGCTTATTTCCTCAGTAATCCCCTCCGCCATTTGTGCAATGCTGCCGTTCACGTCCTTCATATAGCTGAATTTCTCGCAAATCTGCCTTATCTTATCAAAAAGCTCCTGCCTTTCAGGCGAGTTTTCATCGAGAAGGTATACATATTCAGGAACCTCAAAAATCACCTCGCTCACAGGGAACATGGAAATCAGCTTTTCAAATATTTTAAGTATATCGTCTTCCTTTAACTGCTCCAGATTAATCGGAATTACCGGAACCTTGTACTTGTTCTCCAGCTCGTCTGACAGTTTTTTAGTTTCCGTGCTGTACGGCTTGGTACAGTTGAGAACTATAATGAAGGGCTTCCCCAGTGATTTGAGTTCCTTTACAGTCTGTTCCTCAGGCGAAACATAATTTTCTCTTGGAATGTCCGAAATGCTTCCGTCGGTAGTGACGACAACGGCAACTGACGAATGGTCAAATATTACCTTCTTGGTTCCGATGTCGGCGGCCTCAGTAAAAGGGATCTCCTCATCAGACCAAGGCGTTTTAACCATTCTGACGCTTCCGTCGACAATATGTCCGTTGGCTCCCTCCACCATGTAACCCACGCAGTCGATAAGCTTCAGCTTCATGGTCTTTGTCGGGTCTTCCTCCGAAACCGAAAGCTCAATCGCCTCCTTCGGAATAAACTTCGGCTCAACGGTAGTAATCGTAGTGCCGGAACCCGAAACAGGAAGCTGGTCTGTAATTTCGGCCGTCTGGTTTTCCTCGACCTTAGGAAGCACAAACATCTCCATAAATCTTCTGATAAACGTGCTCTTTCCTGTTCTCACAGGCCCTACCACGGCCATGTAAATTTCACCATTTGTACGTTTGGCTATATCGTCATAGATAGAATATGAATTCATTAAAAACACCCCCTGTCTGTATAAAAAATATATGACAGGGGGAAATATTATATTCCTATGCGTTTTTCTTTTTTCCGACTTTGTTTTCGGTTCCGTCGGCAAGCCTTCTGATGTTGCTTTTGTGCATGTAAAAGGCAGAAGCCGTGTAGAGAAGACTCACGATGAGCATATGTATAAAATACGGATTGGGGTCAAGAAAATACGATCTGAAGGTGACCCACAGCGGAAAAAGCACGGCAACGGTCAGCGAACCGACAGACACGTAACGGGTCGTAAACACTACGATGAAGAACAGGGGAAGCCCCACCGGAATTATCCAAGGGTCGAATGCCGCCATAACGGCGCTCATCGAAGCAATTCCCTTACCGCCCTTAAAATGCAGCCAGAACGGATGGCAGTGCCCCATTACGGCTCCAAAGCCCGTGTACAGTCCCAAAAGAGCCGCATAATCCTTTCCTGAAAAAATAATGTACTGTACCGCTATGACCGGAAGCGCCACTTTAAAGAAATCGCCGAAGAAGGTTATAAAACCGTATTTTTTACCAAGAACACGCATTACATTTGTCGTTCCGAGATTTCCGCTTCCGTGTTCTCTTAAATCCACATTTTTAAGCTTTCCGCATATCCAGGCAGTGGATATGTTTCCGAAAAGATAGCCTACAACAAGGCATATCGCAATTTTAATAATTAGTCCCTGCATAGCTTTTCACCCGTCACTGTTTATCGTTTCGTTCGCGTATTATAAACTTAATGCCCGTTCCCTTAAATCCGAAAGCCTCTCTTATTTTATTTTCAAGGTATCTCGTGTAAGAGAAGTGCATCAGCTCCTTGTCATTCACAAAAATGACAAACGTCGGCGGCCTGACCGAAACCTGGGTCATGTAGTATATCTTAAGACGCCTTCCCTTGTCAGAAGGAGGCTGCTGAAGCGCCACTGCTTCCGTAAGTATTTCATTAAGGACTCCCGTCTTGATCCTGAGGTTCTGGTTCTGGATCACCGTCTCAATGCAATCGAAAAGCCGTCCCATTCTCTGTCCCGTAAGGGCTGATATAAAAATCACCTCTGCATAAGGCATAAAGGAAAGCACTTCACGGATTTTTCTTTCGTGCTCATAAACCGATTTGTCGGTCTTTTCAATGGCGTCCCACTTGTTTACGGCTATTATTACTCCCTTTCCGTTGTCATGGGCTATCCCTGCAATTTTTGCATCCTGCTCCGTAACGCCCTCGGAGGCGTCGATTACAACGACAGCAATGTCAGCGCGCTCAACGGCGCTTACGGTTCTGATTATTGAATATCTTTCAATTTCTTCCTTTATCTTGGACTTCCGTCTGAGTCCCGCCGTGTCAATAAAGACATATTCCTTACCGTTATAGGTAAGGGCGGTATCGACTGCGTCCCTCGTCGTGCCTGCAACATCGGAAACAATCACCCTGTTTTCGCCAAGCAGTTTGTTAATAATGGAGGATTTTCCCACATTAGGCTTTCCGACTATTGCAATCCGTGGCCTTTCGTCCTCTTCCTCATCACCTTCACTTTTTTTAAAGTGAGAAACCACCTCGTCCAACAGTTCGCCGAAGCCCAGCCTGTTCGCGGCAGAAACCGGAAACGGGTCGCCGAGACCGAGATTATAAAACTCGTAAACATCGCTCATGTATTTTTCAAAGCTGTCAACTTTATTTACAGTAAGAACAATCGGTTTTCCGGACCTTCTGAGCATATCCGCCACTTTTCCGTCTGCGTCCGCCATTCCCTGCCTGACGTCCGTGATAAAAATAATCACGTCTGCCGTGGCAATTGCGATCTCCGCCTGCTCTCTCATAAATTTCAGCATCATATCCTTGCTGTCAGGCTCGATTCCGCCCGTGTCCACAATCGTAAAGCTGTAATTAAGCCATGTGACGTCCGCATAAATTCTGTCTCTGGTAACGCCGGGGGTGTCCTTAACTATGCTTATTCTCTCTCCTGCCAATGAATTAAAGAGAGTGGATTTACCGACATTGGGTCTGCCAACTATTGCAACAATAGGTTTTTTCATAAATACCTCTCATTGTTTAATCTATAATCATTTCAACGAAAGACCATCCGTTTAATTGTACAATACGGACGGGGGTTTGTAAAGCATTTTCAATATCGCCGACAGTGACGTCGTCCAAAAGGACATCCTCGCCTGCCCTGAGCAGATTTGAAGGAAGCAGCAAATGGCTTCCGAGCGGAACATCCTTAAGCTGTCCGATAATATCGCTTCCCGTAAGCAGTCCTGCAACCGTAATCCTTTCACCGAAAAAATCGTTTCTTACCGTGTGTACATCCGCCCTGACATTTGGATAGAGCTTCGTCACCTCGCCGCACAGCTCTTTTATATACGGCGCGGCAAGTACTCCTGTCGCAATGCTTACATGCCTCTCTCTGTCATCACCGTCTCTGTGCTTCAATTCATCATGAACCTCGTCAACAAGGCACCTCATCATGCCTACTCCGTTTTCAAGCTGCGCAAAATCCTCGTACTCATCGCCCTCAGGGAGCTCAAGTCCCGCAGTGATATACCATTCGTCGCTTGCGAAAACAAACCTTGTCCCAAAATGCTCCATGCATATTTTCTGCCATTTACGGACTGTCTCAAGCACCCTTTCGGCGTCATCGGCAGAAAAAGGCTCAAGCGCTGCAAGACCGTCTCTGTGCTTTGTAAGCCCGACCGGAACGACCGACAGGCTTTCCATGCACGGAATATACTCCGTAAGGTCATGAATCGTCCTTTCAAGCTCTTCTCCGTCATTATATCCCTTACACAGAACTATCTGGCCGTTCATTGCGATTCCTGCATTTTTAAGAGTCTTAAGATGTCTTAAGCTTTCCCCTGCAAACCTGTTGTTCAGCATTTTGCAGCGCAGCTCAGGATTAGTCGTGTGCACGCTTATGTTGACAGGCGACAGGCGGTAGCGGCATATCCTGTCAATATCGTTGTCGTTAAGGTTTGTAAGAGTTACATAATTTCCCTGTAAAAAAGAAAGCCTCGAATCGTCATCCTTGAAGTAAACCGTGTCCCTCATATTGTGAGGATTTTGGTCTATGAAGCAGAAAATACATTTGTTGCGGCAGGATTTATATTCGTCCATAAGCGAGTTTTCAAAGCACAGCCCAAGCTCGTCGTCCTCGTCCTTGCATATTTTAAGGTCTATAAGCCTTCCCTCTCTTTGAACAGTAAGGGTAAGTTCTTCTTCGGCCTCAAAAAAGCGGAAATCAAGAATGTCTTCAATCGGATTTTTATTTATGCCGACGAGCCTGTCTCCCTTTAGTACGCCTGCATTGTCAGAAGGGCTGTCAGCCGTAACGCCGACAATCAAATGCCCTTTTATTTTTTCTCTACCTTCCATAAACGTTTTCTCCGTCTTCCTTAAGCATTATGAAGCCACCCGTAACGCCTCTCTTACCGTTTGAGCCTCTGTGGCTGTAAAAAAGATCCTGTCTGCACATCGTGCACAGTCCGCAAAGATGAATGTTTTCTTCAAGCATTCCCGAATTAATCATATTTATGCGGTTTGCAAGCCACAGATTAAGCTGGAATTTACCCTTGTCTCTGTCCTTTAAAAGAATTGAGGAGCTTTTATAATTTTTTCCTGCACCGTATTCCTTTGTGAGAGCGTCAGGGAAAAGCTCAATGATCTTTTCGGCAACATCTTCACTTACCTCATAGCAGTCGGGACATATTGAAGGCCCGATAACGGCAATGATGTCGGAAGCATTGCTCCCATAATTTGTCACAAAGCTTTCAACCGCTTTTCCTGCTATATTCCCTGCTGTTCCTCTCCAGCCTGCGTGAGCCGTTGCAATCACCCTTTTAACAGGGTCAAAAAAAATTATCGGCACGCAGTCCGCTCCGAACACGGTAAGAGCGACCCCCTGTTCATTTGTTATCAGGCTGTCGGCTGAAGCATAGTCACTTTCTCTGAAAATTCCTTTTCCGCAATCTTTTTTGCCGACCTGAAGGACAACCGTTTCATGCGTCTGCCGGGTAAGCACGAGCTGCCTTGGGCTTATTCCTATTGCATCACAGATTCTTCTGTAATTTTCCAGAACATTATCTCTGCTTTCCTCAAGCTGAAACCCAAGATTCAGGCTTTTCAGATGATCTATGCTCACGCCTCCGAGTCTGGTTGAAAAGCCTGCCCTGATACAGTCAAAATTTTCAAATGCGGAAAATGAAATAAAGGGAGTCACATGCTCCGTAACCAGTGATGATTCTGCGTTGTATTTCTGTATCATACGGCGTCAAACGCTCCTTTAATAAGATTGATTTCGTTTCCGTTAATTGCAATAACATCAAACCTTACATCAAAATCCGCATACATCGGATTTTTCATAATAAAAACTCTCGCAAGCTTAATGAGTCTTCTCTGTTTAACAGGCGTTACTGCTTCCTCCGCAGTGCCAAATTCATCAGTGGCACGGTATTTAACCTCGATAAAGCAGAGCGTGCTCCCGTCAGTCGCAATTATGTCTGCTTCGCCGCCTCTTATGTAATAATTTCTCTCAATTATGCGGAAGCCCTTTCCAAGAAGAAACCTGACGGCAACCTTCTCCATCTCACTGCCAATGGCTCTCTTATTAACCATAACCTTCCTTTTGCTAACAACGTGCCTGCCGAAGCCTTTTATGCCTGCATGCCTAAATTTGCAACTTCAAACAGCATATGTCTAAATTTCGTTCCCTCAAGCTGCACAAGTCTAAATTTGTGCCTTAGAGCAGCACAAATCTCAATTTTCGCCCTCATGCTGCACAAGCCTGAGCGTCTTCAGGTTTGAAACCGCACCGTTTCTGCCAAATACTAAAGCTTTACGCTTCTACAAAAGACCTGATGAAGCTTTTTCTGTGTATAGGACAAGGCCCAAGCTTTTTTAACGCTTTTATATGCTCCTCCGTCCCATAGCCCTTATTAGCCGCAAAGCCGTAGCCGGGATACAGCTTATCATATTCCTCCATCATTCTGTCTCTTGTTACCTTTGCAACTATTGACGCAGCTCCAATTGAAGCGCTTTTAGCGTCACCCTTTATAATCTTCAGCTGGGGAACAGTAATTTCAGGTATCGTAACTGCGTCGCATAAAAGCTGCTCAGGCGTTACCTGCATTCCGTTTACCGCGTCCCTCATCGCCGTCAGCGTCGCCTGTAGAATATTAATTTTATCAATTACGACATTATCAGCCATTCCGATAGAATAACAGACCGCTTCACGCTTAAGCATTTCATAAAGCTCATCACGTTTTGAAGGCGAAAGCTTTTTGGAATCATTAAGCCAAAGCAGCTCTCTGTCTGACGGCAATATGAGACAGCAGGTAACCACGGGGCCTGCTAACGGTCCTCTGCCGACCTCATCGATACCGGCTATGTATTTTACGTTATATTTTCTTTCGTATTCATAGAGAGCGTGACTTCTTGCTCTTTCCGCTTTAAGCCTTTGAAGCTGCTTTTCCGCAGACTCCAATACGCTTTGCACTCCGCTCCGGCCGTCGTCTGAGTATTTTTTTATAAAGTCCCTGACCGTCTCCTCTGATTCTATAGGAATCGACGCAAGTTCTTCTTTTATTTCCTTAACTGAAAGCATACTTCCTCCTTCTCCTTCGCAAATTTACCGTTAATCCGCTCAAAATGTCATGCTGCTCAAAATGTCAGGCTGCACTTAATGTCAGGCTGCACTAATTCAAAACACGGATTTTAGCTTCAGCATTTGACTTACAGCCCAAATTCTTCCGGCTTCTCAAGGGAAATCTTCCCGATTCTGACATTCCTGAAATCGTCAGTAATCAGCCTTGCGGCTCTTTCAAAATCAGGCTCTCCGCCTTTTTTCAGGCACCCGCGCTTAAAAGCAATCGCCTTTAAATCCTCGTATTTATCTCCCGTGAGACTGATTCCGTAGTATTCGCTTGTTTCTTTTTCATAATTTTTTGTCAGGAACTCAAGCAGGTCGGACGCCATCTCCGTCGTAACAAGAATATTATCGTTAATTGAGCCTATATAGGCAATTTTTTTCCCTATGCTCTCATCCTCAAATTTAGGCCAGAGTATTCCGGGAGTGTCCATAAGCTCAATGTTTTTAGCCAGCTTTATCCATTGCTTTCCCTTTGTAACGCCCGGCTTGTTTCCGGTTTTCGTACACGCTTTTCCTGCCAGACTGTTAATGAAAGTGGACTTGCCGACATTCGGGATTCCGCATACCATGGCGCGAAGCGGCCTGTTTAATATGCCTCTGCTTCTGTCACGCTCGATTTTTTTACTGCACGCGCTGAGAACGGCATCCTTAACTTTGTTCACTCCGTTTCCGTTTCTGGAATTAATCTTAACTGTATAATACCCCTTGCCGTCGTAATAGGCGCACCATCTGTCAGTCACCGTGGGATCTGCCATATCCGCCTTGTTCAGCAAAAGAACCCTTGGCTTATTTCCTGCCATTTTATCAATGTCCGGATTTTTGCTTGAAAACGGTATTCTCGCATCGACAAGCTCAATAATAACATCTATAAGTTTTAAGTCATCCTGCATCTGCCTTTTTGCCTTTGACATATGACCGGGATACCAGTTGATTCCGACTGATTGAAAACTTTTTTCCTTATCTTTTTTCTCCATAAAAAAACATCCTTTTCTGTATTTTTATATTTAAACTGCGTTTATCTTTCTGCGTTTTTAGTCGGAGATATTATATCACGTTTATTACGATTTATAAAGTCAAGTGCTTCAAAATAATTAGCTTCCATTCGTTATTAAATACATTTTACAACAATCAATAGTTTTTGCATAATCACAGGCAAAAGTATGACCAAAAAGCAAGTGATTGTAAATAATCGCTTCCGTCTCTAAACCGTAATCAATCACCGGTGCTGCATTTAACCCTCGCCTTCCACAGCCAAGCTGACTCTTGAATCAGTCGTTCTTTTTGTTAAGCATGTTTACGATTCCAAACTTGTTTGTTCTGATCCATGCCTTTCCGATAATTTCATTTTTATGTATAAGTCCGTAATTAGTGTATCGGCTGTCCTCCGAATTGTTCCTGTCGTCAGCCAGTACAAAATACTCGTCCTCCCCTAGTGTTATTTCCTCAGAAGCAACGCCTGAAAGCTCCATTTCCTCAACCTTAACCTCATCATTAAGCTTTTCGCCGTTTATGTATATTACGCCGCTGATTATCTGAATCTTTTCTCCCGGAAGCCCGTAAATCCGCTTGACATCGTACAGGGAATGTTCGTCATCTCCTATCTGAACAACCGCAACGTCAAAACGTTTCGGTTCTCCAAATATGTAGGACGCCTTATTTATAACTATCGAATCCCCTTTTGAAAGGGTCGGCTCCATTGAAGAATTCACCACCGATGTTTTATCTATTCCGAAATGTACGATGCAAAATGCCAGCAAGACAGAAACTAATATGGAGAGAAGCCAGAAAAGAACCTTTATGATAAATGCTTTTCTTGCTTCCTTCTTCGCCTTCTGTTCAAGGTCGTACCTGGATTCGTCATAGCCACTGAACTCTTTCAGCATCTTTCCTCCTTAAAGGCTGCATTTTCAAATAAAACCTGAGTTTTATTATAACATAAAAAAAGAAGAAATATCACCTATTTCTTTTTTACAGTGCAATTTGTAGGATTACAATACATCTGTTACAACCGAATAATTAAAAGACGAAGATACCTCTTCTGTGTTATACTTTCATCGCTTAACAAAATCCAACTCAGAAAGAAGGTATCTTCGTATGGCTAGTATAACACAAGACATGAGGTTTTGTCTATCCCTCATTCGTTACGCTGACAAAGCTACAACATTTCTTTTATTCCGAATCCCATCTCATTTGATTTCCACGTCTGAATATGCTACAATCATTTTATCACCCCCAAGGAGTCCGCCATGCTTAACTTTACACTTTGCGACGACAGCGCCGCCGAGCGCGAATACATAAAAGCCCTTGTCTTTGAGTGGTCAAAGCGCTCAGGGGCTGAAATCTCCGTGCGAGAGTGCCCCTCGGCCGAGGCGCTTTTATTTGAATACGAAGACAACTTGCCGGACATACTTCTTCTTGACATCGAAATGTCTGGAATGAGCGGTGTCGAGCTCGCGAAAAAGCTTCGCCTCGATAACAAGCTGATGCAGATAATCTTCATAACCGCCTATTCCGATTATATTGTCGAGGGCTATGATGTCGCGGCGCTTCACTATCTTTTAAAGCCTGTCGACAGCGCAAAGCTGTTCTCTGTTCTTGACCGCGCGGTCGAAAAAATTGCCGACGACGGCCGAAAGCTTCTTCTTGAGACCCCCGATGAAACCGTTCTTCTTCCGATTTATGAGATCAGCCACATCGAGGTGATAAAAAACTACGTCACCGTTCACGCATCCCGCGACTACACCCTGAAAAAGCCGCTCAAAGAGATAGAGGCCGAGCTGGATGAACGGTTTATCCGCGTCGGGAGGTCATATATCGTGAACCTCGGCTTCATAACAAGGGTGACAAAAACCGAGGTATATCTCAAAGGCGGCGAGTCGGTCCCGCTTCCCCGCGGCGGCTATGAAAAGGTCAACCGCGCGATAATATCCATGAAAAAGTAGGTGAACCCCATGCTCGGAAAAAAGGCAAACAGGCGTATCGAGGCATATCAGCGCGAGCTTTTGAAGACGCATTTTTTAGAGGTCGACAACATGTACCGCAAGATGCGCGGCTGGCGCCATGACTACCGCAACCACATTCAGGTTTTGAAATCCTACGCCGACAGGGGCGACCTTGAGGCGATATCAAAGTATTTAGACGATCTCGAGGCCGACCTCTACACCGTCGACACAGTGATAAAAACGGGCGACCCGATGACCGACGCGATCCTGAACTCAAAAATCGCCCTCGCAAACGACAGAAATATTAAGGTCGAGGCCGACGCCCACATTCCCGTGCTGCTCTCGGTCTCTGCGGTCGATTTGTGCACCGTAATCGGCAATCTCTTTGACAACGCCATTGAGGCCTGCTCCGAGCTTCCCGAGGAACAGCGAGTTATCCGCGTCTATATGGACGTCAAGGGCACTCAGCTTTATATTTCTTTCCTGAACTTCACTTCGGGCGGAAAGCTCCAAAAGGTCGGCAACATATTCAAAAGCACCAAGGGCGGCGAGCACGGCTTCGGCCTCGGAAGAATAGACGACGTTGTAAAGCGCCTCGGCGGCTACATCTCCCGCAACTCCGAGGAGGGCGCATTTACAACAGAGGTATTGCTGCCCCTCGCGAAAGAATAATTCTGACAATCTGAGCCTCTGATTCCCGACCTCTGAGTGCATTTTATCCCCCAATCATGACAATTCGTCCCCGAAATATCACATTCGGGGATTTTTTGTGATATGCTTAGCTCACGACAAAAAAGGAGCTGATAAAAATGTCGGACAAGAAAAAAGAAAAGCCGCAGTACGGCATGACGAAGTGCCTGAGATTTTTCTTCGGCCGAGCGCTTAAATACCGCCCCGAAACACTGCTGCTTCTGTTTTTCCAGATACTCTTCAATTCAACAAGCGCGATCTTCGGCTTTTACGTTTCGCCGATGATACTCTCCTGCCTTGAGCGCCAAAGCAGTTTAGGCGAGCTCATTCTTACAATGCTGATCTTTATCGGCGGGTGCTTTCTTTCCGAGGCCGCCGTGCGCTATATCGGCAACGGCATTGGCTCAGACGGAATCAAGAGTGCCTATCAGGTCGAGCTTCGCAGCAAGATCATGGAGGAGATTACAGACAGAATCGCCAATACTTCATACTGCCACTGCCTTGACAACAAGTATTTAAGGGCGAACGAGCGCGCGGCCGAGGCTTGCGGCAACAACCGCGCGGCCGCCGAGGGCATATGGCATACCCTGCAGAATTTCGGCGTCAATCTTGTGATGTTCGTATTCTTCACCGCGATGCTCACCTATATCCACCCACTTGTATTTGCGGTGACTGTCGTTTTGAGCGTCGCCGACTTCGCGGTCTCGGCCTATGTCTACAAATACAACTATCGCCACCGCGAGGAGCTTTCACACATCGATAGGCAGGCGCGGTATTTGCAGGGGCTGCCGAGCCAGCTTTCCGTCGCAAAGGATATCCGACTCTTCGGCCTTTCAAGCTGGATAAACCGCCTCACCGACAAGGCATTCGCCGCCAAAGAGGCATACGCAAAAAAAGAGCACGCCTTCTATCTCATCGGCACGTTTTCAAGCATGATACTTGAATTTCTCAGAAGCGGCACCGCCGTGTTCATTCTTCTGAACATGTGCATTAAAGACGGCATGAGCGCCGCGGAATTCATGCTCTACTTCTCGGCGGTGAACTCGTTCAACAGCCAATTCAGCGGGATTTTAAATAATTTTCTCGATTTGAAAAACAAGTGCCTCGATTTTTCCTGTATGCTCGAGCTTCTCAACTACCCCGAGCCCTATAATTTCGGCGAGGGCGAGCCTATCCCCGAGGACTACACCTACGAATTCACCCTCGAAAACGTAAGCTATACTTACCCCGAATCCGACAAAAAGATCATCGACAACCTCAGCCTTAAAATAAAGCGGGGCGAAAAGGTCGCGATTGTCGGCCTCAACGGTGCGGGCAAGACCACGCTTATAAAGCTCATCACGGGGCTTCTTGACCCCGACGAGGGCAGGATACTCCTCAACGGGGTCGATATCAGAAAATTCAACCGCAGCGAGTATTATAAGCTGTTCTCGGCGGTTTTCCAGCACTTCAACCTCTTTGATCTCACCGTCGCCGAGACGGTCGCCCAGTCTGCCGATAGCATCGACGAAGCCCGCGTCAGCGACTGCCTCGAAAAGGCGGGGCTCACAAAGGCTGTTTCAGAGCTTCCCGACGGCATCAACACCCACCTCGGCAGGGAGGTATATCTTGACGGCGTGGTGCTCTCGGGCGGCCAGACCCAAAGGCTGATGCTTGCGCGAGCTCTCTATAAAAACGGCTCGGTGCTTGTTCTTGACGAGCCCACCGCCGCTCTCGACCCCTTGGCCGAGCGCGACATGTATCAGAAGTATAACTCAATGGCCGATGGCAAGACCTCGCTGTTTATATCTCACCGCCTCGCGTCGACGGGCTTCTGCGACAGGGTATTATACCTCAAAGACGGCAAAATCGCCGAAGAGGGCTCTCACGAGAGCCTGCTCGCGCTCGGAAAGGACTATGCCCATCTCTTCAAGGTTCAGGCAAGATACTATCAGGAGGACTATGTGAAAGGACAGGAGGCGTTTTAAATGACCAACAAAACCGAAAAAATGTCGTGGCGCGAGTCCTACAGGCTCAACGCCCGCGCGATAAAGCTTCTGAATTCCAAAAACAGGCTGATGTTCCCTTATATAATTGTGAAGCAGCTTCTTTCGACGGCGGCTTCGCTGACCTCGCTTTTTGTGATAGCTCGGCTAATCGGCGAGCTTTCGGGCGAGCGCAGAATTGAAAAGCTTGTCTTTTGGGCGGTATTCGGCATAGTCTCGACTGCGCTCTTTGCAGTGATAAACGGCGTGATGTACCATGCCTACGAGGTAAAAGCGACAAACTTCTGGAACAACATGAACCGAATCGAGGACGAAAAGTTCATGTCGATGGATTACAGCGATGTCGAAGACCAGCGCGTCCGCGACCTCAAAGACCAGATCTGGCAGAACCGAAACTGGACGGGCTGGGGTTTCTCAAGAATACAGTGGTCCTTTCAGGAGCTTGTCTCACACGTTTTCAACCTCATCGGCTCGCTCGCGATGTCGATAGGCCTGCTTATCCATAAAGTCCCCGAGGGCAGCCCCTTCGCGATTCTGAATAACCCGTTTGTCATGATAGGTTTTATTCTGTCGGCGATCCTCTGCTCGATGATAACTCCGAAGCTTGACGCGATATACACCGAGCATTATGCAAGCCTGAGCAAAAGCGCGACCTTCGTAAACAGGCTGTTCTCGCACTTCGGCTATCTCGACACAAGCCCGGAAAAAATGATAGATTACAGGCTCTATCGCCAGAACGACGGCTTTGTGAAAAAATACTGGTGGAAGTACAACCTTTGGTATGTAGGCGGAGAGAAGGCAAAATATGACAAGGGCTTGGGCGGCCTTATCTCAATAGGTCGGGCGTTCGGCTCAAATCTTCTGATGTTTGTCGTTTACTTCTTTGTCTGTTTAAAGGCGCTCGGCGGGGCATTCGGCCTCGGCGAAGTCACCCAATACGTCGGCGCGATGACGACCTTCGTGAACAGCGCCACGGGCATGTTTTCCGCGATGAACATACTCCGCGTCAACGCGAAGTTTTTAAATGACATCTTTGAGCTTTTGGATATTCCCAACAAGATGTATCAGGGCAGCCTCACGACCGAAAAGCGCCGCGACAGAAAATACAACGTCGAGTTCAAAGACGTCAGCTTTAAATACCCAAACTCCGAGCGATGGGCTCTTCGGCATGTCTCGGTGAAGTTTGAAGTCGGCACAAAGCTTGCGGTCGTCGGCGAGAACGGCTCGGGAAAATCAACGTTTATAAAGCTTCTCTGCCGCCTCTACGACCCACAGGAGGGCGAGATACTCCTCAACGGCGTGAACATCAAAAAATACCGCTATGACGAATATATCGCAATATTCTCGGTTGTGTTTCAGGACTTCTGGCTGATGTCCCACAAGCTCGGCCAGAATGTCGCGGGTTCCTGCGATGTCGACGAGCCACGCGCGATAAAATGCCTTGAGGACGCAGGCTTCGGCGACAGGCTCAAAGAGCTCCCCGACGGCTTAGAGACATGGCTCGGCAAAGATTTTGACGAGGACGGCATAGTAATTTCGGGCGGCGAGTCCCAGAAAATCGCTATAGCCCGCGCCCTCTACAAAGATG
>CANRAZ010000003.1 GCA_947628705.1 uncultured Lachnospiraceae bacterium
ATAACAGCACTTGTAAAATCATTGTCAATCCAAAATACAGAACAAAATAAGCAATCGCTTTCCATATACCCTTCATACTTTCAATCCTTTCGTTGTCAAAGCAATCTTACTAACAAATTATAGTCTCCCAATATCAACCAAAAAAACCCGATTTGTACCTTTAACAGAATACCACAATCACCCCCATATTTCTATCAAATTTTCATTAAATTTCTTCCTCCCTCCGCTTAGTCCTGCTCTGTTGCCTGTTATGCTGTCGGCTCTCGTTCTGAAGCTCCCTCTCAAGGTTCTTCTTATTGTAGCTGATTACCTCGGCATAAGCTAATGACTGTTTATCCTTTATCAAAATGGGTTTGATATGTAAGAAGCACACTCACGCACACGTCCATTTCTATTTCCTTATCTGATTTCACGTAACAGCCATAGATAAGCTTAAGGCTGTCATTGTCTCTAAGGTAAACCGCAGACATGTCGTCCTCGGAAATCCGGTCCGGATCGTAACCTCCCTTTTCCACCACATAAGCCAGCTTATCTGTGCCTATATACGCAAAGTTATATCTTGAATCATTTAAAAGATATTTAAAAAGAATATCCCATTCTTCATCGGAAAAATCAAGATCACCTTCCAAATCGTTTATGACTATGTAAGCCTTTGAATAGCCGTCGCGTATTTTTAATGCTTCTTTAGTTATCTCTGTTTCAAATCTTATCGGAATTTCAAATTCAAATCCGTCCCACTGCCCAAACCATATAATGTCCGCAGGCATTTTTTCACGTATGAAATAGGCTTCATATTCACCCTGCTGCCAATCTTCCTTTTCCGATGCTTCCTCACGCTGATTATTTTTATAGATGCCGACCGACAATCCGACGAGCGCCCCTATAATAAGCAGGAGGACAAAAACCGCCACCGCTTTTTTCATAAAATCACCTGCTCCAAACCGTTTTGAGTTTATCTTTTTATAATTGCGTCAATAGTTTCATAAAATACGGAGCCGGAATCATTCACGATTCCGGCTCCGATTGCTCTGCAATTCAAGCATTTTCACTCGCCTGATGTGCTTTTCTTCATTTGAAAACTCCGTATCAAGGAAAGTATCGACTATTTTAAGCGCCAGCTCAGGCTCAACGCACTTTGCGCCCATCGCCAGCATATTTGCGTTATTATGCTCTCTTGTGAGCCTTGCAGTCATCGTATCGTGACAGAGCCCGCAGCGTATGCCCGGATATTTGTTTGCCGCAATTGAAATTCCGATGCCTGTCGTACAAATCAAAATTCCCTTTTCACAGCTTCCGTCAAGTACAGCCTCCGCAGCCTTTTTTGCAAAAACAGGATAGTCGCATGAAGATGTATCGTAGGTTCCAAAATCTCTGTACTCCAATCCTCTTTCTTCGAGGTGTTTTTTTACCGTCTGCATCAGTGCGTAACCGCCGTGGTCGCATCCAAGTGAAATCATATTCTTTCCTTTCCAGTCGCAAGGTTTATTTTCCGCTATGCCGTCCCAAGCTCTTTCGGGCTGCTCTTCCCCGTTTCCGTTCTAATCCGCCAGTTTAAGATCCAGCTTTTTTAAAACAATAGCAAGCTGTTCATAGCACTTTTCGTAGTCCATTAACGTTCCGCCGTAAGGATCGGCAATTTCCTGTTCCTCTACGTAATCCCAAAGCACCGCCACATCTATAAGCGGATATGCAGAATAGAATGAAGCCCTCTGTTCTTCGCTCATCGTGAGAACCAGCGTGTCTCTGTCAAAATCCTGTTCCGAAAGCGCTGTGCTGGTCGGAGACACTGCTTCAAGCTCATGGCTTCCAAGCACAACTGAAACCTTCGGATTAATCGGGCTTTCAAAAAGCACCACAAGCCCTCTCGAAATTATTTCCGCCTGCTTGTCGCTGCATATGCTCCGAAAAACGGAAGCTGCAAGCGGCCCCATTGCCGAATCATCACGGCTGATAAATAACACCCTTCTATACTTCATAGCTTATCGACCTCCCCCACTTGCCGACAAAAATTACTAATCGCTTACGGTTATTATATTATAACCTGCGGCTTTTAGCAACCTATTCATTATCGCCCTCCCCACTCCGGGCGAAAAAAAGCTCTCTGCGTATATAAAATCTGCTTCCTCATCGTCAAATTTTCTTAACATTTCAAAAAGGTGAGAAGCAATTTCACCTTCATCTGTCCTTCTTCCTAAGCTTTCCGCAATATCGGCATTGTAATACGCAATGCTTTCCTCAGTTGCAAGAACCGCTGTTTTAAAGCCATGCCTGCGTTTTTCTGCGATTTCAGAATTAATTCTTTTGATAACCTTTTCGGGACTGCCCTCAAATACCGTAAGCTCTCCCCTTGGAGCATAATGCCTGTATTTCATTCCCGGAGCCTTCGCAACCGCATTTTTGTCCGCTTCCCTTGCAATGACGGCAGGATCATATTCAATTTCAGGAATTATCTCTCTTATCTGCTCAAGAGTTATGAATCCCGGCCGCAGTATCAAAGGCCGTTCCGACGACAAGTCTACAATTGTAGACTCAAGTCCTATCGGCACCGGACCGCCGTCGATTATAAGCGGGATTTTCCCTTTAAGATCCTCCATGCAATGCTCTGCGCGAGTCGTGCTTGGTCTTCCGGAAGCGTTAGCGCTCGGCGCGGCAATATAAAGTCCCGACTGCTTTATAAGGCTCATTGCAATTTCGTCTGACGGCATCCTTACCGCCACCGTATCAAGCCCTCCGGTAGTCGTTTTCGGAACAATTTCCGATTTTTTTACAATCACCGTAAGCGGCCCCGGCCAGAAACGCTCCGTAAGCCTGACCGCACCTTCCGGCACCTCGCGCCCCACGGAAAAAAGAGCTTCCTTTTCCGCAACATGCACTATAAGAGGATTATCGGAAGGGCGTCCCTTTGCAGCATATATTCTTGACGCCGCAGTCTTATCCAGCGCATTTCCGCCCAGCCCATAAACGGTTTCCGTCGGAAATGCAACAAGCTCTCCTTTTTTCAGCAGCTCGCAGGCTTCATTCAAAACCGAATCAGAAAACCCTTTTCTGTCCACGCGAAGCAGCTTAGTTTCATACGTTTTGTCCATTTTCTGCTGAAACATAAGCCTGCCCCACGAGGCAGGCTTACCGTTAACTTTCTGTCAGATACGGGTTTACCCTTTATTTTCTGTTTCGTAAAGGGCAGCCCTTTATTTTCCGTTGCACCAATGTTTGCCCTTTGTTTTGTTAAGGCAGCATTTATCCTTTGTTCTGTTAATCCAATGTTTAATGTTTACCCTTTATTTTCTGTCGCACATCGAAACATAATCAACGTGATGACCGACATACTTATAGGCAGGACGTATGATTTTTCCGTCATTGATAATTTCCTCAAGGCGGTGCGCGCTCCAGCCTGCAATCCTTGAAATCGCAAAAATCGGAGTGTACATTTCAATTGGAATCTCAAGCATATCGTAAACAAATCCGCTGTAAAAATCCACATTTGCGCAAACAGGCTTGAAGGTTCTCCTGTTTTCCACGATTAAACGCTTTGCAATGGCTTCTACCTTGTCGTAAAGATTAAATTCGTCCATGCGGCCCTTTTCCTCTGCCAGTCTCTTTGCGTATTCCTTTAAAATCACCTGTCTTGGGTCGGAAACCGTGTAAACCGCATGCCCTATGCCGTAAATCAGTCCGTTATGGTCAAACGCCTGCCTGTTGAGGACCCTCCTGAGATAAGCTTCAATCTGGTCTTCGCTGGTCCAGTCCTTTACTTCCTTCATCAGCTCAATGAACATTCCTCTTGCCTTAAGGTTCGCTCCGCCGTGCCTGAAGCCCTTAAGAGAACATATTGCGGCTGCGATTGTCGAATATGTATCGGTTCCTGAGGAGGTTACAACGTGAGTCGTAAATGTTGAGTTGTTGCCGCCGCCGTGTTCTGCATGTATGACAAGCGCAACGTCAAGCAGCTTCGCCTCAAGCTCCGTATATTCTCCGCTCGGTCTGAGCATTGCAAGTATATTTTCTGCGACTGACTTCTCCGGATCAGGGTTCCTCAGCATCAGTGAACTGTGTTTGTTTATATGCTGATCCGCCCAATAAGCATATACCGAAATAACAGGGGTTTTTGCAATAAGGTTTATGGACTGTAAAAGCACGTTGCCGACCGAGATGTCCTCCGGGTTTGCGTCATATGAATACAGAGTAAGTATGCTTCTCTGCAAAGCGTTCATTATGTTGCTGCTCGGCGCCTTCATTATTACGTCTCTGGAAAACTTTCTGGACAAATCCATCTGCGCATGAAGTATTGTCATAAAATCCTTAAGCTGCCTTTCATTCGGCAGCGCTCCGAAAAGCAGAAGATACGCTGTCTCTTCAAAAGCAAACCTTCTTCCTTGAAGCCCTTTTATCAGTTTGGTCACATCGTAGCCCTGATAATAAAGACGTCCGTCCGAAGGCACTTTCACGCCGTTGACGGTGTCATATCCGCACACATCGGAAATCTCTGTAAGGCCCGTCAGAACTCCTGCGCCGCTGCTGTCACGGAGTCCCCTCTTAACATCATACTCAAGATACAGATTCTGGTCTATCGCGCCGGATTTCATGCACTCATTAAGAAGCGAACTGAACGATTCCTCCATATCCGGTTCAAGATCCATCATTGTTTTTGCCATACTTGACTCTCCTTTCGTCTGGTTATAAACAAAAAGACGTTGCAAATGGCAACGTCCTCGTCTGTCATAAATAAAAATGTGAATTATGCGGCCCAGCTTTCTTCTACCGTTACTCTTCCGAATGGTATAAAGACCTCCATTCAAGGTCTCCATGGCTAAGCCCCTTAATCAGCATTTCTGCCGTAGCAATATTTGTAGCCAGCGGGATGCTGTAGGTATCGCATAAAGGAATTACTTTGTTGAAAAGGTTTTCATAATTGGAAACCTTTGTTACATCCCTGAGGAATATTACCATATCTAATTGATTCTGTTCTATCATAATTGCGATCTGCTGTTCGCCGCCCAAGGTTCCGGACAGGAACTTGTGTACATGCAGGTTAGTAGCTTCTTCAATTACGCGCCCAGTCGCACCGGTCGAGTACAACTGCTGTTTCCCCAATATTCCTTTATATGCTATACAGAGATTCTGCATAAGCATTTTGCGAGCATCGTCTGCAATAAGCCCAATGTTCATCTGAATCCTCCAATACCTTCTCGCACCCATTTTCTCCTTATTAATAGAGTACATTATCCCATAAAAAAAATCAACATTAAATTTCATTTTTGGAAACTTTTTTGATAGAGGCGGACGCCGTTTCTGATAGCTTCCGCCATGCTTTGCTGATAATTTTCATCAAGCAGACGGCTTTCGTCCTCAGGGTTGCTCAAAAAACCGCATTCCGCAATTACTACAGGACATTCAGTGTGTACAAACAGATAATAGCTTGCGTCCGCTTTCGGTTTTCTCTTGTTATCCGGCTCCACCTCCAAAAGACTTTCCTGTACAAATTCAGCCAGCTTTTTCCCTGCCTCAGAGCCCTTGCTGTAAAAGACCTGTGCCCCATGCACGCTGCTGTCCGAATAACTGTTTTGATGTATGGAAATAACAAGAGCCGCCTCGCTGTCGCTTATTATGTCCACCCTGTTCGCCAAATCCTCAATTTTCCCATAATCGCCGGTACAGATCGAAACGTCGGAATCCCTTGTCAAAACCACATTGTAGCCTTCGGCCTCCAAAAGAGGTTTAAGCTTAAGCGCAATCGAAAGGTTTATATTCTTTTCCTCTGTTCCGTTTCTGCTTACCTTTCCCGGATCCTCCCCTCCGTGTCCGGCATCTATTACAATCGTTCCTATATTGGTCGTATAGGTATCCGTCTTTTCTCCGTTTTCGTAAATTGTAACGACTCCCTCCGCAAACGTGGAGTCGGTTTTCCTTTCGTTATGCTCCGTAACAATACAGACTAAAGCAAAAAGAATAAAAAGCACAACAATGCAGGCTCTGAAATTTCTGCCGCTTTTTTCCGCTCCGTTATCGTTAAAGCCGTTTGCTTTTGCAACGTTTTTTCTATTGTAATTTTCTTCAATTTTCCTGCTCTCATCCATACATCAAAACCGAATGAACGTTTTTGATATTCTATTCCGAATTATGAAATTAAAGAACAAAAAATGCGCCCGTTACGGGCGCATTCAGCATATAATAAATATCTGACATATATAAATGAAATATTCGGCTATCCGATAAATCCAACCGTCTTTAAAATCCAGTAAATAAGTCCTAAAACCCATGAGCTGAATATTCCGTAAAGAATGACCGGGCCGGCAACCTTAAAAATCTGACAGCCGATGCCGAAAACCTGCCCCTCTTTTTTATACTCAATTGCAGAAGACGAAACTGAATTTGCAAAGCCTGTGATTGGTACTACCGTTCCCGCTCCTGCAAATTTTGCTATTGTCGAATACCAGCCAAGACCGGTAAGAATCACGGACAGGAGCACAAGCACAACTACGGTGCATAGCTTCGCATCCTCTTCGCTTATGTTTAAGCCGATCCATATATTTGTGCTTATCTGTCCGAGAACGCAAATCAGTCCTCCCACCCAAAATGCGTTTATCATATTGAGCAGCCAGCTGCACTTTGGCGTCTTCTGTTTAACGTACTCTCCGTAAAGCTTTTTCTGCTTTAAACTGTTCTGTTCACCCAGAACCTTTGCCGCATTGACCTCCTGCTTCATTTTACCTCCAAAACCGTTACAAAATTCAATCTGAATTTAGAGTAACCTTATTTCGGAGAATTATTCAAAATTTTTATTTGATATTCCGCTTTCCTTCCTCTTCTTTACGGTATATCCTATATAAACCGCCGAAACAAGCACTAACGTCGCGCTCACTACCTCAACTGCGTTTATTATAAGCTTCCCCTTTCCAAAAGCGGTGTAGACGTCTGTTATCTCCTCGTCAGTCAGCTTTTCTCCAAGAGTAAAGGAAAAATTATCTCCTCTGCCCTTGTACCTTACGGTCCAGACGCCGTCGTCAAGATATCTGGCAGCATCGCATTCAATCATCGGGAGTATACCGCTTTCCGGCAGCTTAAACGTAACGGTTATGTCCCCTACGCGGTAAAAGCTGTTGATATTTTCGCCTATATACAAGTAGGTATATGAGGTTCCCATGTCGGTATATTTCGTCGCTCTGTTCATTTCCCCAAGTATATCGCTTTCAATCTCCAGACTGTGGCTCGAACCGGGTTCAAAGTTGAGATTATAGATGACGCTGCAAAGATACAGCTCTCCTTCTTCGCTTTCCCTGTAATAATCTGCGGTATCGTTTTCAGGCTGATTATTCTCATTTTCCTCCAGCGACGCCGCATATGAATACATTGAAAAGCCCTCTTCAAAAAAAACATTGTAGTCAACGGACGCAAGGGTTTCGTTCATGCTGTCATAAACCGAATCCGAAAGCAGCTTGTCCGCTTTAGAGTTTGCATATATCATTCCGTTTACGGATTTGCCGTCGATAATTATGCTTCTTCCGCTCTCAAAGTCCTGTGCCTCTTCTCTTTTAACCGTTACCTTTTCAAGACGCAAAAGTTCAGGCACGGCAATTGAGACGTTTTCCTCCTTCGTAGAAGCATTAGTCAGCACATAAGAAGCCCTTACGCTTGCATTTACCTCATCTCCAAGCGGCGCTGCGGCTTCCGTAAAATCAAAAACCAGTGTTTCGCTGTCCAAGGATATTTTATTTTCAGATGAAATTCCAATTTCCACTCCGCATGTACCGTCACGGTGAGTGCGGTATTTTCCCTCAGGGTCAGGCACCGATATGTCCTCCAACGTACCGTTTTCTCCTGATGCGGCCTCTGCATATGTGCAGAGCGCCGCTTTCTGCAAAACGATAATCAGAACAAGCACAAGCGCTGCACAGCAATTTATTTTTATTTTAATACGGTTTCTTCCTGCTGCTGCCATTAATCCTCCGAAACAGAATTAATTTATCCTCATTATTCTAGTCTTATTTATCCCTTTTGTCAAACTGTAAGTCTCTCCTTAAGACACGCCAATATCTTCTTTTCAAGTCTCGATACCTGAACCTGAGATATATCCAGCATTTCCGCGACCTCAGACTGCGTTTTATTTTCGTAATATCTTTTTCCGATAATAAACCTGTCTCTCTCTCCTAACGAAGCCACGACCTCGCCCAGCGCCATGTGATTTAATATTTCTTCCGAAAACTCCTCATTGTCTCCTGTTTTATCAATCAGGTACACGTCTGAGCCGTCGCTGTCATAGATGGTTTTATACAACGACTCAACCTCAGAACACGCCGCCACCGCCATTGCGGCGTCGTATATATCAAGTCCGGCCGCCTCTGCCATTTCCTCAAGCGTGGCTTCACGTCCTTTTTCTTTTTCAATAGCGTCTTTGCTTCTGTAAAGGTTTCTTGCATTGTCTTTTATTATTCTGCTTACCTTGATCAGGCCGTCATCTCTTAAAAATCTTTTTATCTCGCCCTGAATAAGCGGAACGGCATATGTTGAAAACTGAAGACCCAGCGACAAATCAAATTTATCTATTGCTTTGATAAGTCCAATGTTGCCTATTTGAAACAAATCCTCTGCTTCACAGCCTCTTCCCACAAAACGCTTAACTATGCTCCATACAAGACCTGCATTCTTTAGTACCAGTTCATTGCGCGCCTCACAGTCACCCTCCTGAGACCGCTTAAGCAAAGAAACGGTATCCAAACGCAACTCCTCCTTAACACATTTTCTGCATATACACTGTTTGCTTCGTATGCAGTCATTTTTCTGCCTTTACCGAGACGATAACTGCTCCTGCCAAAGCAGCTATTCCTTATCGGAAATAGCCTTCTGCATATGTATCACTGTTCCCTTCCCGACTTCTGATTCAACATCAAGCCTGTCTGTAAAGGCTTCCATAAAAGCAAAGCCCATTCCCGACCTGTCAATGTCATCTCTGGTGGTAAAAAGAGGTTCCATTGCTTTTTTTATGTCTTTTATTCCGCAGCCCTCGTCAATAACGTCTATGAATATGTCGCTGTTTTTCCGTCCGAGGCGCATTTTTATAATGCCTTCCTTTTCCATATAGGCATGAATTATCGCATTAGTTACCGCTTCAGAGACAGCGGTTTTTAAATCTGCCATTTCTTCGAGACTTGGATTAAGAGGAAGCGCAAATGCTGAAACTACCATTCTGGCCAGTCCCTCGTTTACCGAATCGCTCATAAATTCCACATACACTTCGTTGTCGTAAATCACATTATCCAGATTTTCCATTTATATGCTCATGCCTCCGTCTGCTCCATTAATGTCCATTATCTGGTAAAGCCCTGAATACTTAAGTATCCTCATAACTACGGGCTTTACGCTCACAGCCTTCATTTTTCCGCCGCTGCCCATTATTTTTCTGTACCGTCCCATTATCAGTCCGATTCCGGCACTATCCATAAAATCAACCGCCTCAAAATCAAACACCAGACTGTTAATTTCACATTCAACCATAAGGTTGTCCGCTCTTGTCCGTATTTGTTCAACATTGTGATGATCCAAATCCCCTGACGGTTTAATATAAAGAGTATGATTCTTAACCGCATACTGGGCAGGATGCCTGTTCCCTGTCATCTTAATTTCTCCCCTTCCTACCGTTTTCCATGTCAAATAGCCTTTTGGGTCGCTCCTACTAAGCTTTTTATCTTTTTCGTGTCTCTGACGTATTCCTAACGCGTTTACACAAGTAAAAAGGCCAAACGGAATTTTCCGTTCAGCCTTTGTAAAACCCTTATTCTGTTTGTACCGTTTTCAGGCTCCGCTGCACATTCCCTGCCGGCCTGTCCTTTTATCCGAGCATGTACCTTCGACTGCGCTGCATAAGTTTATTCCGCCGCATCCATCCACTTTTGGACGGTAGCAACGTATTTTCCGCCAGGGAATTTGTTGAGGTATTCCTGATAGTAGGTTTTTGCATTCGCACCGTCAGAAAGCAGCTCATAGGTTCTTCCAAGAAGATAAAGATTCTCTTCGTTGTCAGGCGACTCCTGATAGGACAGCAAGAACAGCTCGTTTGCTTCCTGCCAGTTTTCCTTTTCATAGAGTTCTTTTCCGGCATTAAAAAGCTCTGTGCCTGTTGCCTCTGCTTTCAAAACATCAGGGTATGCTTTAAGCATCATATCGTAGAGCTCCTTAGCCGCCCCCGCTTTCAGCTCGTCTTCGGTAATCGCTTCAATTTTATGTCTGAGCAGGTACTGTTCCAGCTTGGTTCCCTCGCCGTCAGCATTCATTTTATAATAATAATTGACCGCCTCCAAAACATTTCCGTAAAACTTCTTATTGGTAAGCGAATCGATCTGCTCAAGATAACCGTCCGTCTCCATCTGCTGGAGGTCTATTTTAGACTGTAAGGATTCGTTTTCCTTTTCCAGAGAATCCATGTCGGATAAATATCCTGAAATTTCCTCCCCGTACTGCTTTTCCTTGTTTACCATATCGTAGTTCATCGCCTGCTTTACGCCGGGAACCACCAGAAAATAAACCACCATTATTCCGATAAGAATACCCGAAACCAGACTTATAAAGACCCTGTAATCCGGACCTTCTTCACTGTAGGAAAATTTCGGAGTAAGCCTCTGTCTCGTCTTTCCCTCCAGAATATCCTTAACATCCTGATCCGTTTCTCCGTCAGAGATGCTGACATCCATCACAAGGTTTTTAAACTTTATATCCCTTATCAGCTTTACGTATCTTAACGATACGGCGTTGGCTATATCGGTCTTAAGGCTTCTCTTAAGGCTTTTCCTTGCTCTGTCGTAATCGCCGTTATGGATATAGATGAGAGCCATCATCTGCCATGCCTTCACATAATCCGGATTGTGCGAAACAGCTCTTTTAAGCTGAACAAGAGCAAAATCGTCCGCTCCCTGCTTAATCTGTTCGAGAGCCGCATTATACTTTCTGATTGCGGTTTTATAGTGATTGAGCTTTACCGGGTTATTTTCCAGCATTCCGAGATAACGGTCTGCAAGCGGATTATGCTCGCTCACTGACTTTGAATAGACCCACTGCGCTATCGCATCTCCGGCTTCTCCTACCGCAAGGTAACAAAGCCCGAGCAGATTTCTTGCGTCGATATAGTCCTTGTCCAGCTGTACGGCACGCTTAAGAAATCCGATTGCTCCGCTTATGTCTTTTATTTTTGCCCGCTCCAGTCCCTTGTTATAGAAATAGCACGCCGCCTTATGCGCTTTTATGATAATTTCAGCATCATAACCGCATTTTTCGCAGACAGTCATTTTACTTGTCAATGCGGCACCGCATTTAGGACAAATCATTACAGCTTCCTCATTTCTTCTTCGTAGTATAAAGTCTAATGCCTGTTACCCTGTGGGTTTTTCCTCTTATCTGATTTTGACAAAAGCTCCTCCAGAATATCCGCAACATCGGGACTTATACTGTCGTACAAATTTTCTGTCGCTCTATCAATCTCTGTGCTAGGTGAAAATTTTGCCACCTCTTCTTCAAAATTAAGCATGTTTTCCTCCGTCAGAAATCAAGGGGCTGTCCGCCTTTTATCCTCCCGTTAATATCATAAATAGGGAAAAGCTAAAAATCAAGACGGACTTTCCTCAATTGCCTTTTAACAGCTGTCCGAAATTTACATAAATCCGCCAAAGCCGAGCAAAACCGGTCTTTTTTAACAGAAATCCGCCGTTTCAGACTCTTTCCTCTCTGCCCGTAATGCAGTATTTACGCAAGCCCTATAGTTATTTTTTCAAATGTTCAAGACGTTCGCAGACCTGTGCGAGCATTGCGGTGTATTTTTCAAGCTTCGCCCTTTCCTCGTCTACCTTTGCCTGCGGCGCCTTGCTGATAAACTTTTCATTGGAAAGCATTCCGTTTGAACGTTTTATCTCGCCTTCCAGCCTGCTCTTTTCCTTTTCAAGACGCTCCGTTTCCTTTTCAATGTCGACAAGCTCCGCAAAAGGAATGTAAAGGGTAGCCCCCGGGATAACTGCCGACACCGCATCTGCTTCAATTCCCGTCTTATCGTGCTGTATGATAATCTCAGAAGCATAGCCCAAGGCTGCAAAGAATACCCTGCTGCCTTCAAAGATTCCCTTCACATGCTCCTGTGCCGTAACAACGTAAACCTTCGCTTTTCTTGAAGGCGGAACATTCATTCCGGTCCTCACCGCACGGATCGATTTAACCGCTTCCTTTACCAGTCCGATAGCCTCTTTTTCAACAGGATAAGCCCTGCTTTCACTGTATACCGGCCAATCCGAAACCATTATTGACGTATCTTCGGTATACTTGCCCTCCGCTTCCTTGAGCGTGCAGTAAATTTCGTCTGTTACAAAAGGCATATAAGGATGAAGAAGCTTGAGGGCGTCGGAAAGAACGCTTCTCAGCGTCCATATGGCCGCCTTCTTGGTTTCAAGCTCATCTCCGTAAAGACGCGGCTTAACCATCTCGATATACCAGTCGCAGAGCTCCTCCCAGATAAAATCATAAACCTTCTGTGCGGCAACGCCCAGCTCGTATTTATCAAGATTCTCAGTCACCGCTTTAACAACGTCGTTACATGAAGCCAGAATCCACTTATCCGCATCGGTAAGAGCGGATTCGGGAACCGCTTCTACTCTGCCGTCTTCTCCAAGCTGCTCCATGTTCATCATTATGAAACGGCTCGCATTCCAAACCTTGTTGGCAAAATTACGGCTTGCCTCGATACGCTCCCAGTAAAATCTCATGTCATTTCCGGGTGCATTTCCCGTAATAAGCGTAAAACGCAGGGCATCTGCGCCGTACTTGTCTATTACCTCAAGAGGGTCAATGCCGTTTCCGAGGGATTTACTCATCTTACGTCCCTGTGAATCCCTGACAAGTCCGTGGATAAGGACAGTATCAAACGGAACCCTTCCGGTATGCTCGATGCCTGAAAACATCATTCTGATGACCCAGAAGAAAATAATATCATAGCCTGTAACCAGAGTACTGGTCGGATAAAAATAATCAAAATCTTCAGTTTTATCAGGCCAACCAAGAGTAGAAAAAGGCCACAGAGCAGAGCTGAACCATGTATCAAGCGTATCCGGATCCTGTCTCATCGGCTTTCCGCACTTAGGACAGACCGCACTGTCCTCCTTTGTTACGGTCATCTCGTTGCAGCAGTCGCAGTAAAAAGCAGGTATTCTGTGCCCCCACCAAAGCTGGCGGCTTATGCACCAGTCACGGATATTTTCAAGCCAGTGATAGTAGGTTTTATCAAAATGTTCAGGAACAAATTTTGTATCGCCCCTTTTAACCGCTTCAATGGCAGGCCCTGCAAGCGGCTCCATTTTTACAAACCACTGCATCGAAACTCTTGGCTCCACAGTAGTGCCGCAACGGTAGCAGGTTCCTACATTATGGCTGTAATCCTCTATTTCCGTAAGAGCTCCGCACTCCTGCAAGTCCCTGACAATTGCTTCTCTCGCTTCGTAGCGGTCCATGCCCGCATACTTAGGATAATCGTCTACAATTCTTGCATCCTCTGTAAGCACGTTAATTACCGGCAGATCGTGCCTGAGACCTACCTCAAAGTCGTTAGGGTCATGCGCAGGCGTAATCTTAACAACGCCCGTACCGAATTCCATTTCAACGTATTCGTCCGCAATAACCGGAATTTCACGTCCGACAAGAGGAAGCACCACCGTCTTGCCCACACAGTCCTTGTATCTCTCATCGTTAGGATTGACTGCGACCGCAGTATCTCCAAGCATGGTTTCAGGTCTGGTAGTAGCCATTTCAATGTAGCCGCTGCCGTCCTTATAAGGATACCTCAGGTGCCAGAAATGGCCTGCCTGATCCTCATAGTTTACCTCTGCGTCCGAAATCGAGGTAAGGCAGTGAGGACACCAGTTTATTATTCTTTCCCCTCTGTAAATCAATCCTTTTTTATAAAGGTTGCAAAAGACCTCCTTTACGGCCTTATTGCAGCCCTCGTCCATTGTAAAACGTTCTCTGTCCCAGTCACATGAGGAGCCAAGCTTTCTTAACTGCTTGACGATCCTGCCTCCGTACTGCTTCTTCCAGTCCCACGCTCTTTCAAGGAATTTTTCGCGTCCGAGATCTTCTTTTGTAAGGCCTTCCGCCTTCATTGCCTCAACGATTTTTGCCTCTGTGGCAATTGAAGCATGATCCGTGCCGGGAAGCCAAAGAGCCTCATAGCCCGCCATTCTCTTATAACGGATAAGAATGTCCTGAAGAGTATTGTCAAGCGCATGTCCCATGTGGAGCTGTCCCGTAATGTTTGGAGGAGGAATAACGATCGTAAACGGCTTCTTGTCCGGGTTTACTTTTGCATGGAAGAATTTTTTCGTCTCCCATTTTTTGTACAGCCTGTCCTCTATATCCTTAGGGTCGTAATTTTTAGCAAGTTCTTTCATTTAACATATGCCTCGTCTTTCAGCGGAAGAAATTTTTATTTCTGCCGTCTTAGTTTTCTCTGTATATTTTTTTGATCTTATTAAGCGTCTCATCGAAGAGCCACCAGAAATCCTCGTCGGATTCCTTTCCGCTAACCTCCATAAGCTTCAAAACGCTCATGTAGTCCGCGTTATACTCACGGTTATCCTCAACATAGTAGAACTGGTTCTCAATCCTCCGTATCAGTTCCTCATCGTCAGAATATCCTGCGATTTCACGTTCAAAGGCCTCGTCGTCTCCGTCAAGCCTCAGAGCATAAAGGTACTGGCAGAGGCTTTCCTTATTGTGATTTTTCTGATAAGCCGCATCAAAATACTTAGAAGCCGCCTGAAACCTTCCGCTTCTTGCCATGAGAACCGCAAGATTGTGATAAACGTTCCCCTGATTCACAGGACTCAGCTGCGAAAACTCTCTGTCGTCAATAATGCTTCTGTACTCAAATCCCGCCTCGTTGTGCTTTCTGAATTTCATCAGCATATCCGCATGACGTTTCTTACGCTCAATCGGAAGCATATCGTAGAGCGCGTCTATCTCTTTAATGAGATGGTTTATCTCGTCTTCCGTATAGTAATCAGTGCTGCAGAAAATCGAGACGACCACATCCTTAAGTCCGGCTCCCCTCTGCATAAGCTGCTCCAAGAAATCCGCACGGTCCGTAATTCCCAGCTCGTTTCGTATCCACGTCACAAGGGCAATATTGGATAAATCTTCTTCCAGCGTATCTATGTTGTGATAGAGATAATAACAAAGCTCTTCCATGGTGTACACGCTGACGCCGGTGGTCTGGAACGTGTAAGGAGATTTTGCCTTATTCCCTATGCAAAAAATAAATTTTCCCACTTATGCTTCCTTTCTGCTACTGATACTGTATGACCTTTTCCCATATCCTGTAGCTGTTTCCGAAAAACTCACCGAAGCCCAAGTCCTTTATTGTGATTACCGCAGTGTCCCTGTCAAGAAATTTTACGCCCACCGAGACTCGGGTAGTTTTGTTTTCTCTCTGCTCTATGTTGCGGAGATTCATAACAATGTGCTTGGTTTCCTTCTTTACAGTGTGATAAACGGTAAAGAATATTTCGTCCGTGTTATCCAGGATCCCGACTGTTTTTGCATTTACATGCTGCCAGTTCGTGCCTGCCGCAACCAAGGTGTACTCACCGATTCTGTTGTCCTTAAACATTCTTATCGAAACCGAATAGCGCACCTGCTCGTCGGTTAAGAAAAGAAAATCCTTGTACTCCTCATTACCCTTTATAAGTCCCGAATAGGCCGCTCCCTTTGCATAAAGATTCTGACCTTTAAATACTCTTCTGCCCGGACAGAGGGACTTTATTACATCGTCCGCCCAGTCGCCGTCAAAGCCGACTCCGGTAAAATATATGGTAGAAAGAATCTGTCTGTACAGAAGCTTGTCCGTAAGGTTCTTGAATATGCCTGCAAGCCTTGTTTCAACCATTCCTGCAAGCATGGTAAAATTAAGCTCATCGCTGAAATCGTGTCCCGTTGCAGTCACCGTTATCGGGAGCTGCTTCTTGCTTGTGGAAAGCTGGTAGTACTTAAGGCCTTCCTCGTCAAAATCAAACAGGGAAACATCGTTCGTCCAAAGCTCGCGCTTCTGGCTTACAGAGTAATACATGAAGCTTTCCATGTAATTTAAAATGCTGACCTTGTCTCCGTCAAATCCCACGGCTGCCAAAGCCGATTCAACAGCCGCCTGAAGCACCGATGTTTTATTCCTGACGGTAACCGCTATCTTTTCTATGTTGTCCCTAAGATAACGCTGCCTTAATGCGGTAAATATTTTACGTATAAACCTCTCAAGAAGCTGGTTGCCCGTATAGTCCGTTCCCAGAATGTTGACCTTGTCTCCGTTTTCAACCTTCTCAAGTATTCCGTTTACGAAAAAACCTGCTTCACGGTTCCTGCATCTTATTGCATCGTCCCCGACTATCCAGTCTCTTGTATCGTAACGGACGCAAAGAACCGTCGGAATAAGGAACATGCTCTTGTTCGGCGAAATGCTGACAGACTCCGGCTCGCCGCCGTCGGCGCTCACGGAAATCTGTGTCGTGTCCACGCCTAAATCAAGTCCGATTATAAGAGATTTTGGATTTTTAGAGGTCTCCATGTTTTTCCTTTCCGTCCTGCGCGCCTGCCGCCTGACAAAATCAAGGCAGTATATATTAAGCGTAATGCTGCCAAGTACTCTCAAACAATCCCGGCACTATTATTCTATTTCGTGGAACAGCTGCGAGATTGCAAATTCGTTTTTAACATATTCATTAAGAAGTTCAATTGATTTGCTCTTATCCTTCTGGTTTCTTGCTCCGATTATGGCGTTTATGGAAGCAAATCTGCTCTTGTTCTTAGAGCTCCCTGCAACAGGCCCCGTGAGAATGTTCTTTTCTGTTTTATTTACGTTTGAGCCGTCTTCGTCACTGATAATATATTCCACGGTTTCCTGAGCAAAAAGGACTATTTCCTTTACAAAAATGCCGTAGCAGACATTTCTCATCGGTTCTTCCCGAACGATACGCTTTCCGTCCTGAATTGAAGCAATGTGAATCGTGACTCTGTGTTCAGGGTTGGTCCTGTACTCGATATAGACCTTGTCCTCCATGTTTTCAGGGAGTCTGAAATATCTGGAAAACGACGTAAAGCAAGGAAGAATCTTCCCCTTACTGTCCATGACCTCCAGCCAATTTCTTGCAAATTCCTGTTCGTCCGCAGTAAGTTCCGACGAAAGGGCAAGCTGCTTAAGGCAGGCAAGCACTACCATGTCGTTGCTTTCAAAGTAAGAATCCCTTTTGAGCATCTCCATCGAAATCGCCGATATCGGAACATCCGAAACGAGGTATTTAAACGCAAGATAGTTAAAATAAGCCTTCGTAAGAGCCCTGTTTTTCGACCTCCTGTGATAGTGCGCATATATCTGCTCCCCATAAGGAAGGTAGCTTTCGGTAAACAAAATCTGACCGAGTATTCTTTCATCAAAATCCGAGGTCGCACACTGGTTCGCGCATGCCTCCTGCCACACATCGAACATATCGGACGTGAGGCCGTTATAGTAGTTTACCAAATATATTAAGATTTTCTCATTTCTGCGTCCGTTAAGGAAAAGATAATACATCAAATCGCACAGGGTCTTGCTGTAGCGGTTAAGAACCGCCGGAGGAAGCGAAACGGCAAACTTTTCAAGCAGCCTGATGTCAACCTCCATGAAACCGCATTCCTCAATCAGCTTAAATGCCTGAGTATGCTGTTCGCGCAATATTAAAAGCCCGATAAACTTTCCCCTTCTTGAAGGACTGAGCATTTTATAGTTAAGCTTTTTGAGGTCGTCCTCAGTAAGCTCCTCCTGCGAATGGTCATAGAAGTAGAATACCAGCTCGCTCAGATAGTTTTCCCTGCCTTTTTCACTAAGTCCCGGCAGCAGAACCGCCTGCTTCCGAAGCTCAATGCTTGCCTGATCGTACCTGCGCATTTTCTGCGCTTTTTCCGCCATGTTAAGGATAAGCTTTTCGTTGTCCCTGTCACAGCGGTATGCGATAATGCTCAAATCGTCCGAAGCGAGAAGACTTTCTATCTTCACCTCGTCGGTAAGCACATAACGGTTGTTGGAAGCATCAAGCATAAATACCTGCGCGCCGTCCGTAAACACGTCTATCTGCGCTTCGCCGTTTATGAGCGGAACCGTCACTTCTTCCTCAAGCTCCTTGTGGGACACGCACACATACCTCATAAGCGGATTAGTGCAGGTCACCTCGCACCGGTAAAGCACCTTGCTTAAATGCTCGCTGAACTGTTTTTCATAATTTTCATCGCTTAAGCTGTCATTGTAAAGTATTGAGAGCATCTTGTCATTTTTGCCCGCTCTCATCTGCTGAATCGCAAATATTCTCAGCTTTTCTTTATAGTTTTCATAGACGATAGGGTTTGAATCCTTGTGCAGAACAATGTTTGCATAGAGATATGCAAGCCTCCTGTCATTTAATTTGCTGTTATAAACATAGTACATGAGAACCGACTGATCCAGATTTTCCTCAACGTCCGCATTCATCGAGTACATATAATATTCGTAGAGGTCGCTGATCCTTATGTTTTCTTCAACGCCCTTCTGATACCATTTAAAATAACGGCTGTCTCTCTTGTAGCCTCTTATTAAGGTCTGGCATATCGCAATGAGAGTGTCCTTGTGCTGAAATCTGTCATAGGCAAGCACCAGCGCGTTGTAGTAAAGCTTAACATAAGTCTTTGCACGCAGCACAAGCTCCGTAAACTGAAGCGCAAGCTCGCGGCTGCAGTAGCCTGTCTTAAGCGAATACATGATTACGGCAGTTTCAAATTCCCCAAGCTCCTTTACGTAGCGCGGATCCATGTTGTAGACAGACGCCGCCTCCAAAAGCATAAGAGGCGAACGGCACCCTTTTTCATAAATGCTTCTGAGCTCGTCCAGTCTCAGCTTAGCGTTTTTCTTGTATCTATCGTCAGCCCTTAACACAAAAAGCTGAACGGTAAGCTCATTCGGATAACTGGAGCAGAGCTCGTAAAGCTTTTCCAAATACTCCGCTTTTGTCGTAGTGGTTCTTTCGGCATTAAGATAATAGTAAAGCGCTTTAGTATATACCGCAGCTGAAAAGAGCTCCTCCTCCGTCACGCTGTTAAGAAGAGAAGCGGACGGACTTTCCTTCCCTGCAATCTTTAAAAGATTGGAACGGTACAGCTTTGCCAAAAGCATGTCCGCTCCGGGCGTCGCCTCGTATCTGTCCATCATAGACATCGCTTCGGAAACATACCTTCCTGCCGGTATACGGTTCATTGCGAATGAAATATAGTTTTCAACCGACTTTACGATAAGTCTGTTGTAGGCTGCAATCATTGCAGCGGTTTCCTTGTCCCTTGACGGAAGATGACAGGTAACCGGCACCACAATTTGAAGGCCGCAGCCGCTTATAATGATGTTGCCGGTGTTAAAGCCGGGCTGCATTCTTTCTGGATAAACAATATATTTCAGCTCAAATTCAGAGCCGTTAAAATCCTCATAACGAACCGTCTCCTGTTCAGGTTCAAGAAAATTCACGTCACTGGCAACAGAAAGATTAACGTAGCCCCAGTTGTTCTTTTTTATCTTGAACCCATCTGAAAAGCTGCTCGCTCCGACATCGTAATGAAGCTCCTTCTTTGAAGCGTCAATAGTGACTCCCATCTTCTTGTGGGTAGCCACAAAAAACTCCTCCATAGCATTGTCAACGGACGGGCTTTTAAGCAGCCTTTCCCAAAGGAAATGACTCTTTTCTTCGTAAAATTTCAGAAACGCCTCAAACTCGGAAGTTGTAAACAGCCTCCTTGCCTCGCTCCAGTTTTCCCTTGCAAGAGCGGCAAACTGATGCATGTTGCGGATGTCTCCGTATATTGTCTTAAGCGCAGGTGGAACGACCGTAATGTTGTAAGGAAGGGTTATCTCTCCGCAATTAGTTATAAAGCATAATTCGCCTGTAATATGTTCATCTACAGCGGAAAATTCCGCATTGACGGTGTATTCAACAATGCTCTCGCTTCCGACAAACTGACTCTGCACGGCTGTAAGCTTTGGACTGGTGGAATAGACCAAGCCCTTCATGTGGACGTCAGCCTCGTTGCTTACCGTTATGCTTCCGGTAAACTTCGAACCCGTTTCTACCGTAAAGCTTAATTTTTCTTCGCTTAATTTTATCTGAGGTAGCTCGTAGGTCATTATGCCTCTTGAAAGCTGCTCAATCTTTTCCTTCACGGTAGCGCCGTCCTTTCTGCATTTACTGCGGATTTAACATTAAGTCAGGGTCATGCCATTTTCAGGCAAACCTATGCCACGTTATATTTTAACAAAATGCGGCTTAATATTCAACTATTTTATTTACAATGCTGCCGCCGTCCTCCTGTAATTAATTATCACACAGCAAACGGCGGCAGAGGGCAGTAATTTTGCCAGACTGCTTAACGGTTTCCGCTCCCTTCTTTGCTTGAATACTGCCGTATCGTTCTTACAGCCGGTCAAAATATTTCCGATAATGCCATGCCATTTTTTAAAAAGATGAAAATCGGTTGATAGTTCATTCGCAGTGATTGACAAAATCAAAATTTCAATTTATAATATAACTATTGTTATATAACAAAAATTATTAAAAGGGAGGGAAACCATGCCTCCAAAACCTAAAATCACAAAAGATATGGTCATTGACGCTGCCTTTGAGATTGCCCGTGAAACGGGCGCGGAAAATATTAACGCAAGGACAGTCGCAAAAAAATTGAAATGTTCTACGCAGCCTGTCATGTACCACTTTGCAACGATTGAGGAGCTGAAAAAGGCCGCCTATGCAAAGACCGACTTCTATCATTCCGAATACCTGATGAATATCGGAAACCCACAGGGAGGCATTATGCTCGGAATCGGGTTAAATTATATCCGCTTCGCGATTGAAGAACCGCATTTGTTCCGTTTCCTTTTTCAATCAAACTTTTTTACCGGAACGACCCTGTTGGAAATGATAGATGCCGAAGAGCTTGCTCCTGTTCTTTCAGCAATGCAGGGAGCAGTCGGAGGCAGTATAGAAAAAGTCAAAAAAATCTTTATAACAATTTTTTTATTTGCTCACGGATATGCGAGCATCATCGCCAACAATTCATTGGAATACGACGAGGAGCTTATAAAATATCATTTGGAGCGGGCATACAGAGGCGCATTATTGGCGGTACAGGAGGAAATGAAATGAAAAATCAACAAGCTACGGAAAATAACAAAAAAAGCGTTGTACTCACGGTTATAGGCGTGGCAATAATGATATTATTAACGGCGACAAAAGTCGTACCGTCCTCGAAAGCAGCAGGGTATTCCGTATTTGTGGGGATTGCGTTTTTCTTCATCACGGAAGCTGTCAGCAAAGCAAAAGGCCCTGAATCGGGATTGCGTTTTAATACCGTTGCAGAAGATATTAAAAAGCCGGGCGTAATTCTTTGGGCGCTGCTGCCAAGCGTGAGCGGTATTGTATCTCTTGTTGTCGGAAATCTGATTTTCGGCGGAGAGAACATTTTACATCTAACAGAAAGGACGGGTTCCGTGGGACTGTCTTTTGATAAAACCGCGCTGCTGATAGTTCAGGTTATCATTGCGGCGTTCGGCGAGGAAATCGCATATCGGGGATTCTTCCTCGGAAAGAGCATGAAGATGCTTCCATTCTGGCTCTGCGCAGCAGCGTCATCTGTAGTTTTTGCCGCCGGACACATTGCCGCCGGAAACATAGGAGTCGTGCTTTATGATGTTGCCTTTGTATTCATCGACAGCCTGATTTTCTCTGTGGTTTACCGTAAATCAGGCAACTGCGTTATCAGCACGATTTCGCATATCCTCGGAAACGCGATATCCCTTGCAGTCGTGTTTGCATTCTTTTAAAATTCTTTACTGCGAATCGGTTCACATCTCAAGGTTTATGCTTCCAAGCCGCTTATAGTCTTCATTATGCGTAACGAGTATAACCGTTTTTCCGCTCTTATTCAGCTTTTGCAGTATATCCATTACCTTGTCTGCATTTTCTCTGTCCAAAGAGCCTGTCGGTTCGTCGGCGAGTATGACTGAACATTTCTTGACGATCAGCCGTGCAAGGGCGACTCTTTGCTGTTCGCCTCCCGATAAGCGGTACACCTTTTCATCAATCCTGTCGGCAAGATCCGTCATTTCAAGCGCCTGCTCAATGCCTACTCCGCTTCTTGCGCTTTTATGCACCAGTTCGAGATTCTGCCTGACGGTTTTTCTTTCAACCAAAGCGAAATTTTGAAACAAAAACCCGATTTTTTCTCTGTAATAGTCCGTATTGCCGCTGTTATATTCTATTTTCAGCCCGTCTACTATCACGCTTCCTGCCGTTACGCGCTCAAGCCCGCCTATTATGTTAAGCAAGGTGGTTTTGCCGCACCCGCTTCTGCCTGTAACGACGACAAAAGCCCCATCAGGAATTTCCATGTTCATATTTTCAAAAAGAGTAAAATCTCCAAACTTTTTTGTAAGACCTTCTATCTTAATCACAAGGCTCCTCCCTTCAGAATCTTAACAATGCTTCTGCGCTCCTGTATTCTGCCCATAACCGCCGCCTCACAAAGAGAAAAAGCAAGTACAAACAGAGAGCAGAATACAGATATCGCTATCTCAGACAACGAATTATGCTTTAGTCCCATAAGAATTATAAAAGCAGCAATGCAGTTCTCCACAATCATTTTATAAAAAGGCCGCATCAGCTCTGAATTGCTGTAACCCAAAATACGTTTAACGCACAGCTCTTTTCCCTCAACGATATAAACAAGCCTTATTATCGTCCCAAGAATAATAACGATGGTAAGCAGAAAAATTGCCGACGCAAAGACGCATATCTTTAAAATAAGCTTTGTCCTTTCCGCATCTTCCTTTAAACTGTTCCAAGGACTTTCTGCCTGAAGCTGCAAATCATATTTCTCAGCAAGCTCCTCAAGCTGCTTTTCACTTGCATTTACCAGACATCCCTGAAGACTGTTATAAACTTCAGGCGCCTGAGTCACGTCGTCAAACTGCATTATATTTCTCGACAGCAGTATCACGGGCTGGTAAACCATGTCGGCAATATGCTCTCCGTCAATTGCCGGAAATTTCCTTTCACCTGAATATTTAATTATCTCAGGCTCTCCCGTTTTGCCGGTCCCGCTGTACAGCTCTCTTTTCCATTCATCCATCTTTTCTTCACTGATTTCTTCATGATCGGGCATTATAATATAAAATTCTTCGTCAAAATCAGTCTCCGAAAGCTCAGGGAAAAATTCCTTAAGGTACTTTACAGCTTTATCATTTATCTTTATTTCTCTGTCATCACTTGAACCGGAAAAGCTTCCGCCGTTATCCATCTGTATGACATCACAGCTTTGATACAGCTCTGAATACAAAACGGCATCATACTGCAATATATATTCGTCGGCAAAATCACTTTTAGAGCCGTTTATCAGGACACGGCAATAATCCTTTTTATTTTCAAAGAAATCATACTTGTCTTTTGTTTCCGAAATTTCTCTTATGCTGCCGGCAGCAATTCCAAGCACTATTACTGCCGCGACGGTCACTATTACAAATATCACCCTGTTAATCTTAAGTATTTTCACGCTTGCGAAAGAGCTTCCGAGTACCTTTCTTACGCTCAATCCCAGCATGGACAGATGCAGACATGAATCTGCCGCAAGAAAGACCGCAAATACAGCCGCAAGCGCTTTTTTTGCAAAGAAAATATAGGTTATGCGGCTCATTATAAAGGCAGTAGCCGCCAGAACAGCCAGATAAAGAAGCAAATCAATTACAATTTCTTTAAGTATCAGATGACCCAGCCTGTGTCCCGTCGTCACCATTACAAAATTCTGCCTGCTTTCCGTCAGACATTCATAGTAAGTAAGCAGCATAAGTATAATTGCTGCAAGAACCGCCGCAAAGACAGGCATATAACCGCTTTCTCCAAGATAAGTATAGGTTTCCTCACCGTCAATGCCGTATTTTTCATCTATTTCCTTAAGGTTAGGCGAGCTTTGATTTTCAGTATATACATTTACATACACATACCCGCCGTCCTCAGGAGCAATATATTCAGACAGGTCACGGAAAACATAAGTGGTGCTTCCCATAAACAAGCTGGACGTAGTCCCTTCAACAATCTGGTAATCGTCAATAAGGATTTTTTTCATTGCTTTATCACAGTAAATGCTGACGTCGCCCTTTTCCTTCTTTTTTATAAACAGATGAATATCCTCGCATTTATTGTAGCTCAGCAGCTCTTGTAATTCCTGATTATCGGGATTTTCCAAAACAATCTGACAGCCGATCTCGGAATGTCCGGTGTATATTTGGTAGCACTCCCCTGCAAGCAGAAAAATTATTATAAGAAAGATACAAAAACAGATATATTTTGCAGTTCTCAAAACACTCCTTTCCGCCTGCACGGCGCCCAGCGCGCAAATCTACAGCGCTCCTCATACAAGCTGCCGCACCGCAGTCACGTCCTGCGTTCCTCACGCCTTTTGCGGTATCGGGCAGTAATTTCCCTGCTACAGCGATTCCCTTACATCGGCTATTCCCCAAACGTCTTTGATTACCCGGTAAACCTCTTTGATTTCATCAAAATATTCCTCGTAAATCCGCTCGCTTTCAGAATCTCCGCTGACATAATTCATTTTTTTATCAAGCTTCATCATGCAGGAACGCATCTCTGACTTGCCGCTTTTGAGTTCATACGGATAGTTTACGTATATTTCAAATTCATTTTTAAAAAGCTTGGGGTATATGTCCGCATCACAGTAAGCATCCATAGGTTTGTCTGAAATTGAATGGTTTACATACATATTGCCCCCAAGGCTCGGAAAATCCTGGCGATATGCTCCCACAGTATAATCTCCGACTTTTATCGATTCTCCGTCAACCGCATCAAGCAGAGGCTTCCACCTGACCGTACGGTAGGCAGCAACAAAAATAAGGTAAAGTAAAACAGCCGAGCCTAAAATTAACCACACTACCCTTTTGCTTCTTTTTCCGTTCTTATCTTTTTTCTTTTTATTGTTTTCTTCCCATTCCTCATAATCGGGTATTAAACTGTCAAGCTGGTCATACATGGCAGACTCCTTTATAAACTACCGTTTTATCGCCTTTACCAGAAATATATGCAAAAGTACAATATCATTGCTCAAAAATATACATCGTCCAAGTTGTCGCATAGGCATAATGAATTACCGATTTCTTCGATGAATTTTCCCTAGGCAAAGCCCAAGATGTAATTCCAGAGCTCTCACCATCACTGTTTTTTACCAGCGCAGCAGCTTTCATTCCATATGCAACATCACAATTTTGAATTTGCACTCTGTCATAGTTGTAGTAAAGACCATCATCATAAAAACATGTAACAGTACATGCATGCTCTGTTCCGTATATATTAACTGTCATTTCACGTTTTTCTTCAAAGGAGTCATTACCCACGGTTTCCTTATACTTTAAGTTCAACTCTTTTCCTGTCATAGTTTTATGACTTCCTACCGCAAGAGCTGGCGAAAAAACGCCTAATAGAAATGAGATACACAATGCAACAACAATTTTTTTCATAACAAGACCTCCATAATTTTGCTAGCGGTATTAGTTTTATACAACTAATAAGCTTTACTACATAAAGTGTCTCTTTCATGCATTATAGCCATTTATATCAATATCCACGTGTTATAATACCACCCATTAAAACACATTTGGTGTCATAAAATTCATCTTAAAAAATGAGTTCGAAACATCTAATAGCATCTGAGAAAGAATATCACTTTATTTAAACTGCTTTACACCGCTATTGTTAAACTAAAAACCTTTTAGTTTAGCATATTATATATCTACTTGCTTGTATTGTCAATCCCTTTATAGTTCATAAGATATTGCCCTATAGGCTCATTTAAAGCTGTATTTTCATTTATTAACTCAATACTACAAGATTTAATGGATATAGACGACAAAAGGGTTTTGCAACATATTTAAAAGTATCCTAAATAAATATGTTTCATCGATATATAATTCTTTTTGCCAAATGATAAATTGCATCTTTAACTTAATTTATATTATTTATCTCAGATATAGAATCAATCACTTCGCTTTAATAAACATAATACAAATCATACGTTTTCTAGTTTATTTCAAAATCTCAACAATAAAAAATATTACATAGGCAATTTTTTTAGAATCATGTAATCTCGCATAGGATACAAACTCTCGATACCAAGCAAAAGCCGTATACTGAAAGCGCAGTAGAAAATAAATCCATTACATATGTACAAGCAAGACCAACAATCTTCACATGGAATGTATTATTACATTGCGATAATGATTTGATTTTATAATCAACAAACATAATAATTTTTTCATACGGCAAACTTGCTTTTCTATTTCAACGACATAATGTTCGATTTTAGGAACAACAAATTTCTTTATCCATTATGAGAATTCTTCCTCCTACAAAAGTTTTGTAACTGGAACAAAATCAAAGGGGCTGCGACCTAGTTTTTATATCGTTCTAAAATCAATTTTCTTGTTTCAGAATACATATCAGAATCATCATTAGGCTTACTGTCATTCTCATTTTCAAAATATCATTTATCTATTATTGTTTTGATAAGTTTGACATAGCAGGTTTTATCTAAAAAAACGCTGTACAAAAGGTTGTCCATTTGCACAGCGTTTTCATTTTCACGTCTAATTTTGACAGCTGAACCACAACGGGCTTTACTATTTAAGCAAGCTTTGCCTTTGCAACGTCAACAAGCTTTGCAAAGCCTTCCGCATCGTTTACCGCAAGGTCTGCAAGCACCTTTCTGTTGATTGTTACTTCTGCAAGCTTTAAGCCGTACATGAACTTTGAATAAGAAAGCCCGTTAAGTCTTGCGGCTGCATTTATACGCGCAATCCAAAGGCTTCTCATCTGTCTCTTTCTTTCCTTACGTCCTGCAAATGACGATGCAAGGGCGCGCATTACGGACTGCTTTGCAATTCTATACTGCTTGCTTCTGGCTCCCCTGTATCCTTTAGCCATTTTTAAAACTCTATTATGCTTTTTCTTGGCATTTAAGCCACCTTTAATTCTTGCCATAATTAACCTCTTTCCGTGCTGCTGATTTTATTTGAAGCCTGTGAATACAGCACAGTCACAAACTCCTTAATGGTAATTTACGTTAAAACGTGATTACAGATATGGTAAAATCTTCTTGATGTTCTTTTCGTTCGTCTTGTCTGCCAAGGTGGCTTTTCTGAGATTTCTCTTAAGCTTTGTTGTTTTCTTTGTTAAAATGTGCTGCTTTCCTGCTTTCATTCTCTTAATCTTACCTGTTCCGGTCTTAGAAAATCTTTTTGCAGCAGCTCTGCTTGTCTTCATTTTAGGCATAATATTTTCCTCCTTATAATAAACATTAACCCTTTTAGCTGTCTCTCTTCTTAGTCAGGATAACCACAAGGCTTCTGCCCTCCATCTTAGGCGGCTTGTCAACAACGGCACAGTCAGAAAGCTTTTCAACAAAGCCGTCAATTATTTCTCTGCCGGTGTTCACATGAGCCATCTCGCGTCCCCTGAACCTTAGAGTGACTTTCACCTTATCTCCTTTAGTGATGAACTTTCTTGCCTGATTTGATTTTGTGTTCAAATCATTGACGTCAATGTTCGGCGACAAACGGATTTCCTTAACCTCTGTAACCTTCTGCTTCTTCTTTGCATCCTTTTCCCTGCGGATCTGCTCATAGCGGTACTTGCCGTAGTCCACGATTTTACACACAGGCGGTTTTGCATTAGGAGCAATCATGATAAGGTCGAGCTCCATTTCCCTTGCTTTGCTAAGAGCCTCTGCGCTTGACATTATTCCAAGCTGCTCTCCGTTTTCTCCTACTACACGAATCTCCGAATTACGGATTTTTTCGTTCATCAATACTTCGCTGATATTTAACACCTCCAAACTAAAGAAGATACTGCGCAGGAAGTCCGGTCAGGCCTCCTGTCTCTTTGAACAAAAAAAGAGCGGAAAATTCCGCTCACAAAATACGCCCTCAGGGCTGTAATTTCATTAAATAAACCTTTTTGCGTTGCACTCCGCAAGCTGAAGGTGAGAGCGGAAACTCTTCTTTGTGCATTTCTCATGCTCTGTCACTTTATCACACCAGGCTGCATATGTCAAGCATAAAAATAAATAAATTTGCGCCAAGCGTCCGTTTGAATTAATATTCTGCGGCTATAATCCGTGAAGTAGCTCACAAAATCATCGGCTCTGCATCTTAAGCATATGGATAATTTACAATCTTTATATTCGGCTCTTTCCCGTTAAACACAGCCGATAGAAATTACAGGTCAGAACTCTTGAACATCAGGAAGAATTCTTCCGGCAAGGTTCACATAAAAGACTTGATTTTTTCTCCATCGGCATAGCCTTTTTCATAAAGCCGTTTCATATCTGCCGGGTCGCGGGACAGCGTGCTGACGCCGCAGGTATCGTCCGGCGCGACGATCAGAACTTTCCCTTGTCTTGCATATTCCTGTGCAAGCGCAACGCCTTCGTTGTACCGATTTGCCCTCTGCCGAAGCTTTTCCGCCGCATTGGGATACTTTTTTTGAATGCGGGCCGCCAGTTTCTCATCCTGCTCGGAGGTTCGAATGACATTTTCCGGCTTGGTCAGCAATAAGACCACACGGTCGCACCCGGAAGCAAACGCCTTTTCTATCGGAACGGGATCCCCCAGCGCCCCATCGTAATAGGGCGTATCCTGAATGAAATAAGGCTTGCAGATAAATGGGATGGACGAGGACGCTTTAAACACATTGTAATCGTCCTGCCGAATATCCCGCTTATCAAAATACTTTGCCTCGCCGGTTTCGGCATTTGCCGCCACCACGATGAATTCCATCGGATTATCACGCAAAGCGGCGTAATCAAGAGGATTTTCACCGTCATGCCTGCAGAGCGTGCCATAGACATAGTCCATGTCAATAAAGGATCGTTTCCGGATGAAATTCCCCAAACCGGCGTACTGCCTTCTGAGACCGTATTCCGTATAAAAGGTAAAGTTCCGTCCCCTTTGACCGGCGATAAAGGAGGCAAGATTCGCACTCCCCGCCGATACGCCGATCCCAAGGTCGAATTGAATATTGTGATCCAAACAGTAGTCCAGCACTCCGCAGGCATAAACTCCCCGGAATCCGCCTCCCACGTCTATAATACCTGTTTTCATAGCGCACCACCTTTACACCCTTTCTTACTTACAGGAACAACTCGTTTTCTTTCCGGACAGAGCAGGCTTTTTTGATTGCCAGCGCAGCTACGGAAACCATCATACCGTTGACCTTCCTTGCGTTTTGCGGACACTGTTTCACACAGCGCATACAGGAGATGCACTTTTTAGAAGACGCATCAGCCTGATAGATTTGAAGGAGCTGATTTTGATACGAAATAAGAATCATAACCGTTCAACCGTCAGTAAGCAGTGCTTCAATTTGTCTTTTCCGATACTCCAATCGGCCAGCCGCCGTTTCATATTCTCTTTGAAGCGTTACTTTTCTCTGATTCCGTTAAAATTACAAAGGAACCTTTCAGGAGCAGCATAGCCCTTGCCGATATTTTTGTAGAAGCGTTCAAGCTCACTGACTGTCTCATCTACTGTCTCGTTCAGCTTTTCATTCATCTTCTTTAGGTACTCTGATATCATGCGGCTTTTCTGTCTGCTCATCACAAGGGAAGCAATCTTACCTTCATTCCCTGTTTTTTCCATAACGGTACAGACAATTGTTCTTGCAATATCGCTGTTGTTTCCGCATGCCATAAGAACCGTTTTCATGGAGGCAAGAGACAGGAAGAAATCTCTTGCGCTTACACCCTTATAAAACCTTGATGCGGTTTCAGCTACCTCGGCGCTGACGGGGATATGCGCCCAATGCGGATATTTCATCGGCGTTTTCTTATCGGCAAGCAGAAGATATCTGTCAAATTCCATTTCAATCTTACCGTGAGTCATTCCTGTTTCGTCTGTCCCCGCATTTACAATAGGATGACATGCGCTGTCAAGCATAAAATGACATATACAGCCTGCAAAATACGCAATTTCCGCGTCTGAATTTTCATCAAGGATTTCGGAAGCGTAATCATACATTTCCTCAAATGAAGCTTTGTGCATAAGTCTTCCTGTTTTTGCAACTATGCTGTCCGTCCCCGGCTTGTGAAAGAATAGAACGTCGGGGCCGTGAAGCCCTGCCAGAAAACATTCCTTATTCTCTGCAACCGTTTCCTTAAGGTCTCCCGAAAGCTTCTTATAAACTGACGCGCCAAATTTTTTATGTGCATAGGTCGATGGCATATTTTCCTCCTTTATTCAGAAATGCCGCCCCAAACCGTTTGGGACGGCACGTTCGCTGTGCTTTTATCATTTGCAGCCGTATATCATGTTTCTGACATCTTACCGAACTCTTTTATAAACACAGAGTCTAACCCGCAGTCTGTAATTTGAATTTACTGCTCAGAATCCGCATCGGCTCCCGTCGCAGGATCCGCCTTCCACATCTTGCTTGCGTCTCCGTCAGCCTTTACAAGACTCATAACATACTCAAATGTGTCGTGCATCAGCGTACGCTGTGCAAGATAATTATATCCGTAGGCTTCAACAAGCTCTTCATAGGTCGAGCTCTCATGCTCTGAAATATATGCCCTGACTGCCTCTTCGTTCACCTCGGCGAGACCGGCGTCCTCATGGATTGCCTGATAAACAAGCGCATCCTTTACAATATCCTTTGCGTCCGATCTGAGCGTCTTTTTATATTCACTCTTTGACTTAAGCCCAAGCAATTCTACAGGGGACGCATAAACCTGACTGCCAAGCGCCTGATTATAGTAATTCACGTAGTTCTGATATCCCTTATCCGTCAGATAATACTGGGTTTTAAGGTAGAAATACGGATAGGATTTAACGTTAGTCTTCTCCTTAAGATACTCTGTAACATACTGTTCAAGAGCGCTGTTGTAAAGATTATCGGCGCAGTAATTCTTAAAGCCCTCCGCAGTAAGAGGAAATTCACTTCCCTCCATCTGTTCCTTAAGCTTTTCTGCAACAAACGAATCGGTAAGCTCAGGAACAACCTGAACGCTGACTACCTTTCCTTCAATCACCGCACTTTTGGCCGCAAGCTCGGTATTGGAATAATCCGCAGGAAAATTCACTGAAACGCTGAAGTCGTCTCCGACCTTAAGCTTCGCAACGGCTTTGTCAAACGCCTCTGTCATAGTGTTGCTTCCGAGAGTATACGTCCTGTCATCGTAAGCCAAATCCGTAAGCTCTTTGCCGTCAACCTTTACCTTGAAAGTAAGGTTGACCTTTGAATCCTCCTCAAGCGCTGTTCCGGAGGCTGTAACCGTTTCAACATTTGAATTAAGCACGTCGTCTATCGCCGCTTGCAGTTCCGACTCGGTAGGAAGGTAATCTTCACGCTTCACGGAAATATTTTTGTAATCGCAAAGCTCTACATAGCTGCCTGCCGTTCTTGCCTTAATCGTGCCGTTAGCATTTAAAAATGATGAGTTGTCCGCCTTTTTTTCAAGTACGGAAAGGAAAATAAACCAACCGATTACGCAAATCACAACCGGAATCATGCAAATAGCTGCTATCTTAAAAAATTTTCTTCTTTTTCTTTTTGATTGGGCCTGCTTTGCTCTCTTCTTAGCGGCCAGCCTGTTTTCAATACTCATTACGTCCTCCGATGTTCATTTAAACTGTACCCTGCTAGTTTATCACTAGAAGAGCCAAATTTAAAGTATTTTTTTTTAAGTTCACTGTTTTTTCGCTTTTTCTCTCATAACGAGAACCAAAAAACAGGATTGGAGCAGATTTAAAACTGCCGCCATAACCGAAAACGCAGCGGCAAAGATAAACAGCTTTACCTGCGGTCTTAAAATCCCGAATGAAATCAGTATGGCAGCGGATTCAAGCACAAAAGAAATGCCAAGCACTATAAGGAAATTCACAGCGATAAATTTAAACGCCGTATAATACTTCTCATACCGGAAGAAATGCGCCATGTCTCCTATCATAACCAAAACAGGGATTACAAGGAACATTATTGCGAGAGTAATATCGTCCGGATCCTCATAGCCGAAGCCTGCAAGAGCAGAAATAAGGATTGCAACAAGAGCCGCCGCCCACACTGTGATATAAATTATCCTGCGTTTTTCTTTACTCATTTTTCCTCCAAAAATCACCGATTTCCCTTCACCTGAAAATCCGACCCGAAACCTACTTTCTCAAAACAGCCGCCGGACCGATCGCAATTCAGCCTGCTCTGTCAAATTTTTCATTCGTACAGTAATACGGGGCGGAAGCCGACAGCTCGGTAAGCGAATCTTTTGACTGCGACACGACGATACTGTCTCCGCTTTTAATTTTTGCCCTCGGCACAAGCAGCCAATGCTCATCCCAATAGACCGTTTCATCTGCCGGCACGCCGTTTATAAATACCGTGCTGTATTCCGTAAAGTAATTTCCCTCGACAAAAAGGTAAAAGCTTTCCGGGCTATCAGGGTCCGCCGCGGTTTTAATGTCAGTTATAGAAATTTCATCATAACCGTATTTCAAGACATTCGCTCTGTATGGGCAGACTCCGTTCCAGCAGTTCATATCGCCGTAAAGCATATCGTATTCAAGCGCCTGAAGGATTCCCAGATATTTTTCCTCCGAAAAATCCTCCCTGCCCTGATGGACCTTATTGATAAGCCCATTGTCGCAGCCAAGCATTTCAAGCACGTATGAATTCAGTTCAAACGCCTCCATGTCCTTTACCTGTCTTTCGCCCATATCAAAGTTGGACCATATCACATATTCGGTATCGTACAAGGTACCCGTGCTCAAATCCTCTTCCGTAAAATCAAAGCCCGGAAGATGGTCGCCGTAGAGTACCAGCACTGTCTCCTCTTCTCTGTTTTCAAGGTAATTGATAAGCTCCTTGACAAAGGCGTCCATCTCTTTTATCTGTTCAAGATAATACGCAAAATTGAATTCCCCGACATCTCCGTCAATTCCGTCAAGCGAAACCAGAAGAGATTCATCATTCAGTATATCCTCGTCCGGATAATTTCCGTGTCCCTGAACAGATACCGTAAAAACGAAATCGGCTCCGTCTGTGGAATCAAGCGCTTCTCCTATATACTTTGTAAGTATGCTGTCCTTAGCCCAGCCCAGTTGGTTCTTCTCCGTGCCAACCATATATTCTATCGGAGTAAAGGTGTCTATTCCGAGATTCGGATATACTTTTTTTCTGTTATAAAAGCTTGCGATGTTATTGTGGATTCCGTGAGTTGCATATCCGCATTCCTTTAAATTATAAGCGATGCTTTCAGCAGTTTTCTCACCGTTCAGAATCGTACTGAACGGATATTCTCCCAATCCAAAGTCTTCCATGTTCATGCCTGTCAGAACTTCAAACTCCGTATTCGCCGTTCCGGCGCTTATTGAAGGCACATGCAAAAGTCCCGTGCTGTACTTTTCGTAAAGAGCTGTCATAGTCGGAATAGGATTTTCCGTAAACTGAACTCCCTCAAGCCTGTTTACGTTAAAAAACGATTCCAGCTGAACAAAAATAACGTTTGGAGAAACTGCCACCTCCGGATTTTTGCCTTCTCCTGCAGTTCCTCCGGTAGCTATTTCGTCAAGTATCTCATCTATTTTTTCCTTGGAATAATCGTTCGGCTTGCTGATTTTTGAATCCATCACGCTTTGAACAAAGCAAAAAGCAAGTCCGTACTCCTGATAGGTTTTCCTGAGATTTGAAAAATCATGCGTCATTATTTCAATATGAACGGCGACTACAGTCATTATGACACCGGCAGCAGCGACTGCCGCCGTGCCGAGAAATCCCTTAAGTCTGCTGAATTTTCCCTTTATTACCGGCAGCTTTCTGTAAGCAAGAATAAGAAGCAGCACAGCCGCAATTATTCCCGCGCCGATAAGCACAAACCCAAACGGGGAAATATACTTAGGAAACACCTGTATTACCGAAAATATTGTTCTGATGTCGCCTGCGGTAAGAGGAGTGTGACGGCAGCTTATTACGATACAGTCCGCCACCCCCAAAAAGAGCCAGACAAACGCAGCCAAAGCAAAGCCGAAGTACTTGTGTCTGAAGCACAGTGCAATGCCGTACAGCACGGCAACTATCATTATATTAACCAAAAAGACAGGCATATCGGTAAATGTCCACACCAGCGCCTTAAGGGGCGAACGCTTTGAAAGACATTCCATTACAAAAGCGGTTGCAAACGCAAGGAAATACACCTGTGCAATCTGCCAATGGACTATCTGGAATTTACCTAGCCATGAAAACAGTCTGCCAAAACCGTTTTTCACCTTTCCGCAGTACTTTTTAAACGATATCAATATCCCTTGCCTCCGTCAGTCTATCTCATCCCATTTATCTTCGTCAATTTCTATGCTTGCGCTCTCGCTCCAAAGAGCGTAAAGCGTATTAAAATAGGAATTTCTGTCCTTTGTTATCTTATCCTGAATTGCATTTGCCGTGGCATCCGCATCGTTATCCTCTTCACAGTAGAAGATATAGAAAGCATCCTTAGACTCTAAAACCTCGCTAAGAGCTCCGTCAGTAAGCGCAAACGCCGCCTCCCTCACATCTTCAGGCAGATCTTCCGTTCCGCAGGTAACCCTCGGCTCTTCAAGGCTTCCGGACGCCTTTGCAGCCTGATAAGCGTTACCCGTCCGCATGGACTGCCTTACGCCTAGCGCAGTGTTTTTTACAGCCGTCAGTTCTTCTTCTGAATAATATGTCTTATTTCCGTCTGAGTCAACAGTAAATTTATCAATCTTTGCAATGACAAATCTTGCCTGCCTGCAATTATCTTCATTTGCATCAACATCGTAGTTAAGGGTTATTTTGTCATAAACTTTAGCAGCAAGCACGTTTTCCTCAAAAATTTTCTTTACGATTTCCTCGGTAAGCATGTACTCCTCCGCAGTTTCCTGTGAAATTCCCGCAAAGAAATTATCCGTATAGCCCTGAATGTCAATTCTGTCGTCAGCGTCAAGCTCAACGCCGTACTCCTTGGCATTCGCACACACAAGCTTAACGTATATCAGTTTGTCCAGCACGCTTTTTTTCATAAGCTCTGAATACTTGGTTCCCTCATCGTCAACAGTATAATCCCAGATCTCTCCGCCATAGATTCCCTCCACCTTGCTCCTCATGGCGGCAAGATAGACCCTTGCCTCAGTTTCGGTAATGTTTTTCCCGGCGACTGAAGCTACCACGTCATTTTCCAGCTTTTTGTTTCTTCTGTTTTCAACATACTGTCTTATGTTCGTCTTGTCATATATAAATATTCCAAGAAAAACTCCCAGTACGGCGATGAGGGCAATTATTATTGCCGCAAAATTTTTTTTCATGCTATGTCTTTTTTTCTCCCTTTTTTTCTTCCTCTGCAAGAGCTGCAAGCCCTGACAGAATTTCAGAAATTTCCGAAAGCAGCGCTCCGGCATTTATTTTACCTGATTGCAGCTTATAAGTAAAAACCGGTACCTTTCCGTTAGTCAGCCTGCATCTTCCGTTGAAGCCGGAAATATATCCGGGAAGTCCCGCGACACTGATTTTAGCCTTAGGGTACATAAACAGTTCAAGCCTGTCGCCCTTCTGCTTAAGGTCGGTAACGTAAGCCTTGGAAGCAAGACTTCTGATGTAAGAAACCTCAAGCAGGGTTTCTACCGGAGCAGGCATGTCTCCAAAGCGGTCGGTAAGCTCCTCCTGAATGTCCTCAAGATCCTCCCTGCTCTCTATGCCCGAAATTTTCTTGTACATATCCAGCTTCAGGACCTCGTTTTTAATGTAAGATGAAGGAATGTAGGCGTTGACCTCAAGGTCTACTCCGGTTTCAAATTCCTCTTCCTCCGGTAGATCTCCTTTAAGCTTTCTTACCGCTTCGTTCAGCATCTTACAGTACAAATCGTAGCCGACAGCGCTCATGTGTCCGCTCTGCCGCTCTCCGAGAAGGTTTCCGGCTCCTCTTATCTCAAGGTCTTTCATTGCAATTTTATAGCCTGCGCCAAGCTCTGTAAACTCTTTTATTGCCGACAGCCGCTTTTCCGCCTCTTCACTGAGTATTTTGTCCTTTCTGTACATAAGAAAGGCATATGCCGTCCGGTTGCTGCGTCCTACCCTTCCTCTAAGCTGATAAAGCTGCGCAAGCCCGAAGCGGTCCGCATCGTCTATTATTATAGTGTTTACATTGGAAATGTCCATACCTGTTTCAATAATTGTCGTGGAAACAAGAACATCTATTTCCTGATTGATAAAGCTGAACATTATCTTCTCAAGCTGTCTTTCGTTCATCTGCCCGTGCGCGAAAGCAACCCTCGCATCCGGCACAAGAGCCGTGACCCTTGCCGCGGCGTCCTCAATTCCGACAACCCTGTTGGAAACATAGTAAACCTGCCCGCCTCTGGCAAGTTCCCTGATAATTGCCTCTCTGATAAGCTCGTCATTGTGCTCCATTATATAGGTCTGTATCGGAAGCCTGTCGATAGGAGGCTCGTCGAGAACGCTCATATCCCTTATTCCGACCAATGACATGTGCATTGTTCTCGGAATAGGCGTTGCAGAAAGGGTAAGCACATCCACGGAGTTTTTCATCTGTTTGATTTTCTCCTTATGGGTAACTCCGAAGCGCTGTTCCTCATCAACCACCAGAAGTCCGAGACTCTTAAATTTGACGTCCTTGGAAAGCAGCCTGTGAGTTCCGATTACAATGTCAAGCTCTCCCTTAGCAAGCTTTTCAAGCACTGCCTTCTGCTCCGATTTGCTTCTGAAACGGCTAAGCATCTCCACCTTTACCGGAAAGTCCTTGAGCCTTTGCACAAAGGTATTATAATGCTGCTGTGCAAGGATCGTTGTAGGAACCAGAACCGCAACCTGCTTTGAATCCTGAACCGCTTTAAAAGCCGCCCTCAGAGCGATTTCAGTCTTTCCGTAGCCTACGTCTCCGCATATTAAACGGTCCATTATCTTTTCGCTCTGCATATCGGCCTTGGTTTCTTCTATTGCTTTAAGCTGATCCGCCGTCTCCTCATAAGGAAAAAGCTCCTCAAACTCCTTCTGCCAGAGAGTGTCCTCCGAAAAAGCAAAGCCCTTGACTGCCTGTCTTTTTGCATAAAGCTCAACAAGCTCCTCCGCAACCTCGTTTACGGAAGCCTTGACCCTTGATTTCGTACTTTTCCACTCCGCCGAATTGAGCTTGTTAAGCTTGGGCTTCCTGCTGTCGGCGCCGGCGTATTTCTGCATCATGTCAAGCGCTGTAACAGGCACGTAAAGTATGCCGCCTGCGGCATATTCCAGCTTAATATAATCCTTAACGATGTGGTCCGTTTCTATTTTAAATATGCCGCGGTATATGCCCAGTCCGTGATTTTCGTGAATCACGTAATCTCCTGCTTCCAGCTGATTGAAATCCAGCATCTTCTTTCCGCTTGGCTTTGCCGACTTTTTTTTCTTTTCCTGCAAAGTCCCGAAAATGTCGGATTCCGTAATTAGCACCAGCTTGATCAAAGGATATTCAAAGCCGCTTTTAAGCTGTCCGCTGATCACCATTATCTCTCCCGGCATCACGACACGCTCTTCGTTTTCGGTATAAAAGGCGTTCAGCTCGTACTCCTTCAGATTTTCGGCAAGCCTTGCCGCCCTTGTTTTTGAAGGCGAAATAAGAAGTATGCGGTAGCCTCTCTTTTTGTATGAGATTATGTCCTTTACAAGAGAAGGAAAGTCCGACTGATAGGAGCTCACCGATTTTGCAGTAATATCGTATCTGCTCACAGGCGTAAACCTGTTTTTTGCCGCAAGCGTGGAAACGGTTGCCAGTCTTTTTCCGTCCAGAGAAGCATAGGTCTCCTTATGCGACATTACAGCGTCTACCTGACTTGGAACAATATAGCCCTTTTCAAGACGCCCCGACATGCTTTCCCGGTACTCTGTCTCGACTGCCTCTCCCCGCTCAAAAACCCTTGCAGGCTCTTCCACAAAAAAAACGGTTTCATTCTGTGGAAAGTAGTCAAAAAAGCTTACCGTTTTCTTGGCAAAGGAAAGAACATAGCTGTCAAGGCTGACCGCATAAAACATAAGCTCAATGTTTTCACGAAGCTCCTTAACGGTTCTTACAAGCCTTGCGGCCTCCTCTGTCTTAAATTCCTTTTTCAGCTTTTCCGCAAGGCTTTCCGCCTCTTTTTCTATTTTTTTCAGTCCCTGATCTATCTCTTCATCAGTAAAAATGTTTTCAACCGCGGGAAATACGCTTATTTCCTCAACTCTCTCAATAGAACGCTGGCTGGCGGCGTCAAACACTCTCACCGTGTCCACCTCATCGCCCCACAGTTCAACTCTGTACGGCGCAGGAGCCGAAAGAGGATAGATGTCAATAATTCCGCCGTGTACGGAAAAGCTGCCCGGTTCCTCTGTTTTAACCTGCTTCTCGTAACCGAGCTCAAGAAGCTTCTTTTCCGTCTGCTTAAGGTCGAGCATCTCCCCTTCGGCAATCCTGATAACCGAATTTTTAAACACCTCAAGCGGAAGCCTTCTGTCCATGCCGCCGTCTATGCTGACAATTACGGTAGCCGGCTCTCCTTTAACAAGCCTTTCAATGACAGCCAGTCTTTCCTTTACAAGCCGGTTCCCCTGAATATCTGCCTGAAAGAAAATAAAATCCTTTGCAGGATAAAAGCAGACGTTAGGATCAAAAATCCTGTACTGCTCATAAAGCTGTCTTCCGTGGAGGTCGTTATAGGTAACAATAACCCTGTATTTAAAATCCTCGGAGACAGCCTGCATAAAATGACACTTCTGCACGTCGATGCAGCCCGTAATCTGCACAGGAGTTTTGTTTTTCTTAAGCGCATCACGGATTTCTTCGTACTCTCTGTATTCAGTTAAAGGTTCAGTAAAGGTTTTTAACATTCTTTGCTCCAATTATTGCAACCGATAAACGTCAGTTTCCGTTAAAAAGATTCATTGCGGCATCCTCGCCCTCGCTTAAAATAACTGCGACGGCTCTCGCCGCTTCGGATATCCCTTTTTCTGCTTCCGCAGCCGTTTCTTTATCAAAACGGCTGAGAACCCAGTCTGCAAGGTCATAATGCTCCGGTTTTGCGCCGACGCCCACCCGGACTCTGGCAAACTCTTCGCTGCCGAGCATCGCAATTACGCTTTTCATTCCGTTATGTCCGCCTGCGCTGCCCTTTTTTCGTATCCGGATATGTCCCGGTTCAAGATATATGTCGTCGTATACGATAATTATGTCTTCCGGCTTTATGCCGTAATACTTGGCCAGCGGAGCAACGCTTTCTCCGCTGTTGTTCATAAAGGTCTGAGGTTTTAAAAGAATAACCCTTTCTCCCATGATTATTCCTTTCCCTGTAAGTCCTTTATGCTCCTTATTTTTTATGCTTATGCTGAATTTATCGGCAAGCTCATCAAGAACCTCGAAGCCGGCATTATGTCTGGTCTTTTGATATCTGTCACCCGGATTTCCCAAGCCTGCTATTAGTTTCATCCGTCAAACCTCATATACCTTTCTTGCGATGCTGCAGGTTTCAAGAGCATCCTTTGAATAAAAGTCTGCGCCGATTTCCCTCGCATATTCAGGAGTAAGCACCGCTCCGCCTACCACTACCTTGCAATTTAAGCCTGCTTCCCTGAGCTTTTCAACGGTTTCCTTCATGCTTGCCAGCGTTGTGGTCATAAGCGCGCTAAGCCCGACAAGCCTTACTCCGTTTTCAGAGGCAGCCTTTACAACCGTCTCAGGCGGAACATCTTTTCCAAGGTCGATTACGGTAAAGCCATAATTCTCCAAAAGCACCTTTACAATGTTTTTTCCAATATCGTGTATGTCCCCTTTTACGGTCGCAAGCACGACCTTGCCTAAGGATGCGGCTGATTTGTTTTCCTTTGCAAGCGATTCTTTTATACATTCGCTTGCACCCTGCACGACGGAAGCGGAAAGAATAAGCTGCGGAAGAAACAGAGTACCTGCCTCAAACCTGCTTCCTATGAAATCAAGCGCAGGAATCAGCACTGAATTTACAATGTCAAGCGCCTCTCCCTTTTTCAGGCAGCTTTTAGTCAGCGAGACGCCTTCATCTTTAATCCCCTTTGCAACGGCATGAAAAAGCGCGGCGCCGTCTTCACCGAAAGCCTCACGGGCCTTACTCACAAATTTTTCTTCGTCTATTGAACCGCCGCTCTTTGCAGACGCCGATGCAGATGTCCGGCTCCCTCCGTCCGCTGAAGCAGCCTTAGACGCCAAGGCGCCGGAATCACACGCCGCCCGCGCCCGTTTGCTTTCGGGAATGTAGTCGGCATAGGCGTTAATATACTCAACCGAATTCTTATCCTTATTTGTTAAAACCCTGAAGCTCCTTACCGCTCCCATTATTGACTCAACGTTCGGATTAACAATCGGGAGCGTCAATCCGTAACACAGCGCCATTGTGAGGAAAGCGGTCGTCACCTGCTCCCTGAAAGGAAGCCCGAATGATATGTTTGAAACCCCAAGCACTGTTTTAGCGCCCAGCTCAAGCCTCACCCTCTGCATGGCTTCAAGAGTTGCCATTGCGGCTTCCTGCTCCGTGCTTACGGTCATCGTGAGACAGTCAATAAATATATCCTTCGGGTTTATCCCTGCTTTTACGGCTCTCCTGAAAATTCTTTCGGCAATGGCGTATCTTGCGTTTGCCGTCTTACGTATGCCGGTTTTATCAAGAGTGAGACCGACAACAGCCGCTCCGTACTTTGCAACAAGCGGAAGCACCCCATTCATAGAGCTTTCATCACCGTTTACCGAATTGACGATCGGTTTTCCGTTATATATGCGGAGCGCAGCTGCGATGACCTCCGGATCAGACGAATCAATCTGAAGCGGTACATCAACAACGCTTTGAATTGCTTTTATCACCTTTACCATTACGGCTTTTTCATCTATGCCGGGAACTCCCACGTTTACATCAAGAATTTCCGCTCCGGCCTCGACCTGAGAAATCGCCTGATTCAGGATGTAATCGATTTCACCGTTTTTTAAAGCCTCCTGAAAGCGTTTCTTTCCGGTTGGATTTATACGCTCGCCTATTACCCTCGGCATATCCAGATAAACCGTTTTACTTGCGGAGCAAACAGCGGTTTCAGGCTCCTTTCTCTGAATATATACCGAAGCCTCACCCTTTTTCTCAAGCTTTTTTCTGAAATCCGAAACGGCAAGAGCCACCTTCATGATGTACTCTGGCGTCGTTCCGCAGCAGCCCCCGACCAGCCTTACCCCGTAAGGGAGCACTTCTTTAATTGCATCTCCGAATTCATCAGGCAGAACGTCATATTTTCCTGTGAGCGGGTCAGGCAGACCTGCATTCGGTTTAAAAACAAGCGGAAGGGTACATGCTTCCGACAGCCTTTTAATAATAGGCGTAAGCGCCTTAGGCCCCAAGGAACAGTTCAGACCGATAGCGTTTGCGCCAAGTCCTGCAAGAGTCACCGCCATGCTTTCCGCAGAAGTTCCTGTAAAGGTTCTTCCGTTTTCCTCAAACGACATGGTAACGATAACCGGCTTATCGGAATTTTCCTTTGCCGCCAGCACCGCAGCCTTTGTCTCATACAGGTCAGTCATGGTTTCTATCACGATTATATCCGCCGCCGAACCTGCTCTTACCTCTTCTGCAAAAATATCGTAGGCTTCTTCAAAAGACAAGTCGCCTAAAGGCTCAAGAAGCGCCCCGATTGGTCCTATGTCAAGAGCCACATACTCGGCGCCGCTCTTCTTCGCATTGGTAATCGCTGCTTTAATGAGAGTTTCCGGAGTTTCGCCCGTCCTTGCCATTTTTTTACGGTTCGCTCCAAAGGTGTTGGCGTAAACGATATCTGCGCCTGCGGCGACATAGCCTGCATGTATTCTTGTAATAAGCTCGGGATTCGTGAGATTGAGCAGCTCGGGAATACCGCCTGCTTCCATTCCAAGAGCCTGAAGCTGGGTTCCCATTCCTCCGTCCATCACAAGTATGTCTTTCTTAAGTCTTTTCAAAAATTTCTCGGTTTTCATAGCTCCTGCCTTGGTGTTTTTTCCTTTGGAGCCTGCCGTTTTATTTTCACTCACCCGATTCACCTGTCTTTCGTTTCCCCGCAGCCATGCCGCATTTACCGTACGCCTTGCATCTGCTGCATATCTTTTCATCTCCGCAGCCTCCCTTTTCGGATATAAACGTCTGAAATTCTCCGTTTGAAAGAGAAGCCAGATCCTTATAGGACGCAAGCGGTTTAAGTCCGAAAACTGCCGTAACTGTTTTTATCGGTGCAAGCATTCCCCCCTCTGTAAGGCTTACTCCGCACCTTTTTCCTGCCTCTAAAACATTCAGAAGCTCTCCCTGAATCTCAAGAGGCAAATCTCCGTAGCCCGGAGAAAATCTCCATGTCTGAACGTAGTCAGGAAGCTTTTCCCTGACATAACGCTGGACATCGTCGCAGACCTGGTCTATCGCAACGCCTGCACAGGCGTCATAAACCAAAGCCAAAGGCATATTTGTTATTTGAAGCGCCCTTATTCTTGTGTCGATGTAGCCTGAAAGGGTCGCACACATAAGAACCGCCTTTTCACAGCCGTCAAGATGCCTTGCAATGTCATTTCCTTTTAGGATAAGGCTGCATTCGTCAAAGCCTATTCCCTCAGGCTTTTTTACTATATCATAAATTCCGCAGACATATCCGACCTTACTGTCCTTCTTAAGAAGCCCTTCAGCCTCGTCTATAAGATTAGACATGACGTCATTCATCTCTCCGTCCTTGATTCCAAGATACCTTGCCGCTGTGCTTCTGTCAATATCCCTGACCTCTATCATAGTAAAGTTTTCCTCCACGCCAAACAACCGATCATAACAGACCGGCCAGCTAATTGTAGCATACTTTGAAAAAACAGTAAACCTTTTTGTTTGCGGCGACAGGTTAAAGTTTGGCAGGATTGCGGTTTGTTTAAACAAAGGTTTTGCTGCGGTTTTGCAAATGCTTCCGGAAATTTTGCAGGCGGCGTCAGGCAAAGACGTATTTATTAACTTGTAAAACAGTGAAAATATGTTAGAATGTTCTTGGGGCGGCCGGGTAAAGTTAGTTAAAAAAACGTGAACGAACCGGAAAAACAATCGTTAAATCAGGAGTTAAAATGCAGTTATGAGTTATCAGGGTGATTTTATGGGATTGCAGGATGTCAGCGCTTTCGGCACCAAACTAACCTTGAAAAACATTATTGAACGCTGGGATTATGAAATCCATATTATGGATTCCAAGAGAATCGGGCTTGACAACCAGAAAAAGATTAAATGGAACAATATCACAGGTAATATTGCGACCTGTGTCGCATTGTGCGTGCTTTTTTCCGCTTTTTTGCATGAAGCAATCTACCCGAGGAACGCATTCCTGCAGGTTTCCTGCCTCTGTCTCTCCTTTATCTCAGGATCGGCCGCCATACACAGATTTATAAAATCCCTCGCCTGTATTTTGGAATATAACATTTTCATTGAAAGAAAATGTTTTCTCCGGTATATAACATCCCAGAATTTACTTACATACTACAGAGCTTATGATTATTACACGCAGGTAATAATTGACCTTGAAAAAAGAAGCAGGGTCTACAGGAATATGCTTAAGAAGCTTAACAACAACGAACAGCTTAGCGAACAGGAAATCGACAGGATAGAAAACATCAAGGATACCGATTATCATTACACGCTAAAAACGTTTCACGAACACAAAATCTACTTAAGCGACATATTCACCTATCTGGGCAAATGAACTACCGCACAAACTCATCTTTTAATTTATAGACTATTCCCGTTCTAAGCTTTCCGGTCTGTTCGGTGACGCCTAAATAAGTCAGGATAAGAAGCGCTGTCTGCGCCGTTTCTCTGTCAATCCTAGCAAGCCTTGAAAAGCTCAGGGAATTAAATTCGCGCCCCATTTTCTTAAATTCATCGGGGATAAAGAGCAAATAATCCTCAGGAACGCACAAATTCACCTCGGCGATAAGCTCCGTCGGTATCCCGTCAGCTCTTGTCGCCCTTATTTTTTTATGTTCTCCAAAGCCGTCTAAATATTTATACTCGTCCGAAACAAAATACATTATGCAGAAATTAAGATTTTTGTGCAGTATATAATCTTTAACTCCGTACAGTTCACGGAAAATACCGTAGCCTCTGTCTGTCTTGGGAGATTTTCTGCCTTTACTTATTTCCCCTGTCGCAGGGTCAATCCAGCTTATAGTACGCCTGTAACGTACCGGATATACCATACAGACCTTATGCTCCGGAAGCAATGCTTCCAGTTTTCTTCTCTGCGTGTAAAAATTCCTTGTCTGAACTTCAAAAATACCGTCCGGCGTCATTGCGTCAGCCACAAAACCGTTGACTCTTACCTCTTGGTACTGTTCGTCGGCGAAATAGTTTTTTAACGCCGCGTGTATGGTTTTTTCTGCAAGAGTGCCTATGCCTCCCGATTTTTCGCGATATTTATTAAAGCGGTCAAGCGCAAGCCTGACCGCTTCCGTAAAACGTTCTTTTTCATCGTCCATTACCGCATACTGATTTAAAAATGAATTATCATTAATCAAGGCTGTAATACTCCCCAAAGGTCTCCTGTGCAAGAGCCGTGAGCTTATCCACGGTTACGGTTATTCCTTTACGGTTCAGAAGCCCGTGCTTCTTTGCAAGATCCGCCGTATAGTCCTTCAAAGCATAGGTGGTTTCAACCACTGTCGAACCCGACCAGCCGGGATATATATAGTGAGTCACAAGAGGAATCGCTTTTATGCTTTCCTCATCAATATGCACTCCGGTCTCGTCAGAAACGATAGTAAGCTTTGCCATTCCGCCAAGAACCCTCTCAAGCTGATCCTGCGTCGAGGTAAAGTTTCCAAGCGAATAATAGCACAGCGCCTTGTTTCCGTTATCCGCCGTCACCCATTCCACAGGCTCAATAACATGAGGGTGGGTACCGATAATAAGATCCGCTCCTGCCTCAGTCATCTGCTGTGCAAAGCTGCTCTGCTGTTTGGTGTAATCCATTACGTACTCTGTTCCCCAGTGCGGAAATACAATTGTAAAATCAGCAAGCTCCTCAGCCTTTTTGATATCCTCAAGCACTCTTGGATTAATGGTATTCAAGTCAATCACACGGCTGTCAGGATCCCATGCGCAAAGCATATTAAGATGACCGTCCGCATTTTTGCTGAGAGTTTCCCAGTTGTGGTTGTAGGTATAATTAAGCATTGCAAACTTAACGCCCTTTACCTCCATTATCGGAATTTCCGACTGTTCCTCTGCATTTTCGTAGATTCCGAGCATAAGGGTCTCAGGATGCTTGGTTTTCCAAAAGCTGACGCAGTTAAGAAGTCCGTCAAGCCCCATGTCAAGAGCATGGTTTGACGCATGAAGGACGACATTGAAGCCTGCTGCCACGACCTCGTCGCCTATTGCTGTAGGAGAATTAAAGCTTGGATATGAGCTGAGTCCCTTGTCGTCGCCGCCGAAAATCGTCTCCTGATTAATGACTTTAATGTCTATGCCTTCGAGATACGGCTTTATGTTTGCAAACAGGCACGAATAATCAAAGGTTCCGTCGCTCTGCCGTCCTGCCTGATAAACTCCGGTGTGAACCAAATCATCACCGACGGCAACTAAAGAAATTTCCTTGACCTCCGGCGTCGGCGTCGGGCTTGGGGCAGACGTCGCCGAAGGCTGTCCTCCCTGCTCCTCTCCTGCTCCTTTGGTAACGGTCAGCTGTGACGAAGGAGTGCTTCCGTTTGCGGATTTATCGCCGTTTGCCGGTGATTTTATCCCCTTGGCAATGCTCCAGAGAATGCCCGCAAAAACAAGTAAGGCTATGAGACATATGCAGACTGTCATCACAACCTGCTGACGTTTTCTGTTTCTCGCCTTAAGCTTGTTATATTCGTCCCACTTACGTTCTTCCATTGTCATCTGTGAACGTCTTTTTGTACCTGTGCCTGCGCCTGACTTGTTTGCCGGTCTTTTTGAGCCCGAGCCGTTCCTGTCTGCCGGTCTTCTTGAGCCCGAACCTGCACCTGCACCGGTTCTGCTTGCTGATTTGCCTGAAGCGGAGCCGTTCCTTACGGAGCTTCTTCTTGCTTCAGATCTATCTGAAACGTTTCCGGAAGCCGGTCTTCTCTGGCTCAAACCGCCGCTCGCCGAACGTCTTATCTGTTCCGAAGACGGACTGTCAGACGGTCTCCTTTGATTCGAACCGCTTCCCGAAGCCGTCCTTCTCTGACCTGAGCTTGAACCGCTTCCGTTTGCAGGCCTTCTCCGACCTGCATCAGATCCGTCAGCAGGTCTTCTTCCTTTGTTTCTATCATCACCGTACATGCGCTTTCCTCCTTAAACAATAATGTCTGTTGTAAAGCGAATTACTTTTTTTAAATCCGACACGGGAACTTCAACCTGATATCCTATCTTCCCGGCAGAAAATATAACCGTTTCAAATCGGTTCACGCTTTCATCAAAAACAGTAGTGAAAAATTTTTTCATGCCTATCGGGGAGCAGCCTCCGTGAACATAGCCCGTAAGCGGAAGGAGATCCTTCTGTTTTATCATCTCAACAGACTTTTCTCCTGCTGCCTTTGCCGCTTTTTTCAAATCCAGCTCCCTGCACACCGGAATAACAAAAACATAATTTTTTCCGCTTTTTCCCACTGTTACAAGCGTTTTAAAAACCTGCTCGGGGTTTTGACCCAGCAGCGCGGCGACCTCCGTTCCCACGGTGCAGCCCGTTTCCGAGTAATCGTAGGGAGTGTAACTGACCTTTTTAGCATCAAGCGTTCTCATTACATTTGTTTTTTCCATATTATCTCCAGAAAAGATATGCCCCCTATACCGGCCGCAGCAGCTCAGATTCTGCCAAGGCCTTCAATTTTCCGCTTAAGCCAGTCTGTATTCCTTCTGCGCTTGCTTATTCCTGCGCGACGTCCGGCATAGGTTTTAAAATTTTGTTATAGGTTTTTATCATAAACAGCGTCGTTATGATTACTGCCGAGACCTCTGCAATCGGGAAGGCCCACCAAACCATGTTTACGTCATTTAATTTTGAAAGCATATATGCGGCAGGAAGGAGCACGACAAGCTGACGGCATATAGATGTAATCATGCTGTAAACAGCGTTCCCAAGCGCCTGACAGGCTGAACCTCCGATTATGTCATAGCCGGCAAAAATGAAATGAAGGCTTATAATACGGAGCGCAGCGATTCCGATTTCCTTCATCTGCGCAGAGGCGTTAAACATATCAAGAAGCAGTCCCGGCAAGAGCTGGAAGACCGCAAGTCCCAGTACCATAAGAGACATTGCATAAACCATGCCAAGCTTAACGGCTTTGATCACACGGTCCTTTCTTCTTGCGCCGTGATTGTAGGCTATTATCGGAACCAGCCCGTTGTTAAGACCGAATATCGGCATGAAAATAAAGCTTTGCAGCTTGAAATATACTCCGAATACGGCCGTGGCGGTCGATGTAAATGCCATCAGAATCTGATTCATGCCGTAAACCATTACCGAACCGATTGACTGCATTATGATTGAAGGAAGTCCTATTACGTAAATCTGTCCTATTACGTTAGAAGACGGTCTGAAACCTCTCAGGCTCAGCTTGACCTCTCTATTCCTTGTGATATTCAGATAAATCGCCGCCGCGGCTGCAATAGTCTGACCAGTCACCGTTGCGACAGCCGCGCCTGCCACGCCCATTTTGGGCATTCCGAACAGGCCGAAGATAAGTATGGGGTCAAGAATGATATTTATTATTGCTCCAAGCCCCTGCGTTACCATTGTGCATACCGTTTTTCCGGTCGACTGGAGAAGCCTTTCAAAGGTCATCTGACAGCATATGCCCAGCGAACAGGTACACACTATTGTCAGATACTGAACTCCGTAGGCAATTATCTCGGCGTCATCAGTCTGGCTGTGATAAAACGGCTTTACGACAAAAAGACCTATTGCCAGAAAGATGCAATATATTATTGAAATAAGAAAAACGCCGTTATTGGCAATATCGCTTACTCTCTTAAAGTTTTTTTCTCCAAGAGCCCTTGACAGCAGCGTTCCCATTCCCACTGCCGTTCCGCCGGCAAGCGCGACCGTCAGCGTTTGTATGGGAAATGCCAGCGAAACCGCCGAAAGGGCATCCTCACCGTTTGCAATCCTTGCGACAAAAAGACTGTCGACAATGTTGTACATCGCCTGAACCAGCATCGAAACCATCATTGGCAGCGACATTGTTATCAGAAGCTTATTTACGGGCATGACGCCCATCTTGTTTTCTTCAATCTTACTTTCTGTTTTTTCTGCCATACCGTTTTCCGTCATCCTATCCTCCATATGACTGGCAGCTTTTTTAAATCCTACCGTGTAAATGTTAATGCTTTATCGGCAAAATCCTGCCTTTTGACAATTACAGGTCATTTTACCATATTTTAAAAATTAAGTCTACAGGAGCATGTTAAGATTTTGTTAAACTTGTTGCCTAAAAGGCAGAAATTTATTATACTGTTGGTGATGTCGGAAGAACCGGCGTCAATCTGCAAAGGAGAAGCGTTGAAAATGAACACGGCAAAATTTCGCTACAGACAGCTTGATGAAGAAATCGAGAAAAGGATTCTTGCCGACCGCCGCCAAAACAGAGTTAATCCCAATCGGTTCAGTGACGCCGACGCAGTCAGAAGGAATCCGAACAGAGACAAGAACACTACCCTGCGTCCTTCTTTCTGTCGCGATATTGAAAAAATACTCTACCTTCCGCTTTACAGCAGGTATAGCGATAAAACCCAAGTCTTCTCATTAATGAACAACGACGATATCACAAGAAGGGGTCTGCATGTCCAGCTTGTTTCCAGAATAGCAAGAAACATCGGCAGGCTGCTCGGACTTAACGAGGAGCTTATTGAAGCAATCGCTTTAGGCCATGATCTCGGACATACTCCTTTCGGACATGCAGGAGAACGTTTTTTGGACGAGCTGCTTTACAACGAATGCGGCCGCCATTTTTTCCATAACATTCAGAGCGTAAGGGTGCTTGACAGAATATATAACAGGAATATCAGTCTTCAGGTACTCGACGGAATAGCATGCCATAACGGTGAGTTTGAGCTTGAAAAATACAAGCCCACCAAGCTGGAAGGCTTTGAAGAATTCGATAAAAAAACAGAGGAATGCTGCGTATCGGGCAAGCCTGCCATCGATAAGCTGGTTCCTTCAACTCTTGAAGGCTGCGTAGTGAGGATAAGCGATATTATTGCCTACATCGGGAGAGACCGGCAGGACGCCGTCACCGCCGAGGTTCTGGACAAGGATTTCAAGTTTTCAGATGATAAGCTGGGAAACAGCAACGCCGAAATAATAAATAATCTTATTGTCGATATTGTTAATAACAGCTATGGGAAGGACTATCTCAAGCTTAGCCCTGAAGCCTACGAGGCTCTTTCAAGGTCAAAGGCTGAAAACGGTGAGATGATCTACTCAAACGCTCAGGTTGACAGCGTTTATAAAACAACGGTAAAACCGATGTTTGCCGAGCTTTATTACAGGCTGCGTGACGACTTGATCAATAAAAATACGGATTCGGTGATTTACAGGCATCATATCGAGCATGTAAAAAACAGCTGCCGCTACTATGGAGACGTTTCCGATTTTTCTTATCTTAAGGAACGGCCTGATGAAATCGTTGCCGATTTCATTTCAAGCATGACCGACGACTATTTCGTTCAGCTTCATGAGCATATGTTTCCGGAAAGCAGCAATAAGCTTAAATACAAATCCTATTTTTCCACATGAAACGCCCTTCTGATGCAAGGACCGAAAAAATATTTAAGCCGGTTCGTTTATCCCCATAACCGGCTTCCCAGATAATCGGCGTATTTTTCCTTTGCCTCCTTATACTTTGATTTGCTGATTGGAATCTCCTCTCCCGTTGTTAAAACGAACTCGCTCGCCGCTCTTTCCTTTATGAACTTCATATTTATCAGATAGCTTTTATGTGTCCTCAGAAAGGCATTGCCGAGCCTGTTCTCGATATTATCCAGTTTTTCACGAATCAAATACTCATCATTAAGGGTATGTATAACAAGACTGTGGGCTCTGCTCTCTATGTATATAATTTCGTCAACGGAAAGGCTGAGCTCATTTTTTGAATCCAGCTTAAGCGTTACCTTATGCCGGATTTTTCTTTCCATTTCCTCAACCATCCTGTCAATTGCTTTATTCAGCCTTCCTGCCGTTATCGGTTTTTTCAGAAAATAACTGGGCTTTGTGTCAAAGATCCGTTCCGCCTCTCCCACATAGCCGCTTATGTAAACGATACACACATCTCCGTTCACCTCATATATCTTTTTGACCGCTTCTATCCCGTCGCCGTCCCTGTAACGTATGTCCATTATAATACCGTCATATAAAGCTTCGTCATATACAATACTGTTTAGCAGCTTCTCACAGCTTTCAAACACCGTAAAGCATATTTTATCCTTATATCTGTCTTTTACGTTTGCGACGATCCAATCCAAAATTTTTTCTTCATCGTCGCATATTGCTACTGAAAACATATAATTTTTCCTCCGCATCGCTTTATCGGATTATGGTATTATAATGAAATATTAACTGCAAATTTTTTATCCTTTATCTGCATTTTCACATCGCCGTTATATTTTTTCACAATCCTTCTTATCAGTGTAATACCTATTCCGTGATTCTCTTTTTCCTCTTTTGTCGTCTGCAATTTAACGTCATCCAACACCTCATCGGCTTTATCGGTACTGTTTTCCGTGTCGATCTTAAGACTTCCTTCTGTATAGTCCAGATTCATCACGATAACCTTTTCTTCCTTGGCTTCGCATCCGCTTTCTCTGCTTCCCTCTATGGCATTATCTATCAGATTAGTCAAAAGCATGGACAAATCCAAGTCGCTTATTTTCATGTTTTCCGCAAGCCCTTCCGCATGAATTTGTAAGACGCAGCCGTTTTCTTCGGCCTCCTTCTGCTTTATGGACAGGATAACATTTACGATTCTGTTCTCGCATAATTTCCGCAAATGCGGAGGCGAGTATTTTTCATGCAGAACGAGCGCTACGTCCTTGGCTTTATCCTCATTTCCTTCTGTAATCAGTTTTTGAAGCAGCTGCATCTGGTTTGCAATTTCATGATACAGCGTGCGTATTTTTGTTTCATTTTCAAGCGCCATCTCATAGTACTGATACTCATATGAGCTTAGCTTATGCGCAAATTCCAATTGCGCTTCCTTCGATTGAACCTCCACCATGTGTACCGTAGTCCATGCCGTAAGATAGTTAATAATTAAAGACGGAAAAGTGAAAACAAATGTCAGAAGCAGTTTATTTTGGGCAAGAAATTCTCCGTGTCCCTTGTAAAGGATAATAAAGAAAGACCATTCCGTAAACAAAAGCAGGATCTGCATCCCTATCATCGGCAGCAGCTGAAAGGAAGAAAATTTTTTATGCATAAGTAATGCAATAATGCAGAAGACCGATTCAGTGACCGTGCCGATAAGCCTGAGGTCTGAAACCTTTTCTACCGACATTGAGAAAAATGTTTCGCCGGCGGCTATCATTATTATCATTCGTCCTAAAATTTCAAAAACAAACACGAACAAATAACAGTACGCCCAAACAACCGTTTTTTCCTTAAAGCTCCCCAAAAACAGCAGCTGGATCAAAGCAAAAGCTGCGGCGGCTTCAAGAAAAATGTTATATATCCGCCACGTCTGATTCGAAGCAAAGGGAAGAGCGCCGACGGCACAAAAAAGAAAATCAATGACAACGAACCATAATACTGCCGTCAAGACAGAACCGACTCTGGATTTAAGCATTGAACAGGAGAAAACGCCGAACATAATGGCCTCTCCTATGTTTTGAACATGATCAACAAGCGTAACCGTCATTATTGTAATTTCCTTCCTAAAGCGCTGCCGTTATTTTTATTCTTCCGTCCTGAACCGATGCCGCCAATTCTCCGTCGTAGGATTTCAGCACCTTTTTTACCAGTACAAGCTTTTGCCCTGATTCGTCGTTCAATTTACCTTTCTTTTTCATCACTCTTTTATCAGGCGCTTCACAGGGACTTTCTACTGTTGCAACAAACTTTCCCGAAACATAACCTATTTTCATGGTTATCTCCCTTTCTCCGTCATCTGCTTTTTCAGCATTCTCAATCGCACCGTCAATCAGATTTGTGAGAAGAACCGACATATCCGTATCTTTAATTTTAAGCTTATCCGGCAGTGAACCTGCCTGAGCCGTAAATTTACACTTTCTTTTTTCAGCCTCCTGCTCCTTGACAGAAAGAATAAGATTTATAATCCTGTTATCGCAAAACCTTATCGTGTGGACTGACGTGTACCTTTCTATTAAATCTCCTGCTATGCTCTTTGCCTGTTCGTCGCTCCCCTGTTCAAGCAGCTCTTCAAGGATCTGCATCTGATTGGCAACCTCGTGATACAGCACTCTGATTTTGTTTTCATTTTCCAATGCCGTGCGGTAATATTCGTACTCCTGCGAGCCAAGCTTTTGTGCAAATTCCAGCTCCGCCTCTTTTCGGCTTATCGAAACCATGTGGGTCGTTGTCCATGCCGCCAGATAATTTACCGCCACAGCAGGAAACACAAAAAGAAGCACCATAAACAGCTTGTATTCTTTCAAATATATGCTGTGCTGAGAATAAAGAACGATTAAAAACGACCATTCCGTAAACATCAGCAAAAGCTGGATCATTATCATCGGCAGAATCTTTCTGTGTGCATATCTGTTATGGATAATAAGAACTATTATGCTGGTTACCGACTGCATAATCGGCGCGATCAGCCTGAAGTCGGAAGTATTTTCCACAGTCATGTTTACCAAAATATCTCCTGTGAAAAAAAGTATCATTGCTCCGCCGATAACCTCAACAGAATAAATTGTTATCATCAGCAAAAGAAAAATCCTGAACCTCTTTTTTACCTCGTCCTTAAAAAGCAAAAACACCAAAGCAAATATCAGAACATTCATTACAAGCGCTTTGTTCTGCCACCATGCCAAGGAAGTATCGGTAGAGTAAAATCCCATTAAGCCATAGGTAAAAAGGTTTAAGAAAACCCATGCAAAAACGGTAAACAGGTAGCTGTGCCTCGGCTTAAGAAGCACACAGCAAAAAATACAGTTAATTGTTGCGTCAGCAATTCCCTGAACGTAATCCGTAAAGGCTATTTCCATAGCTTCCCCTTTCAAAAAGTCTTATAACACCAGTTTAGTTATAGCACTTTTTACCTTTTTGCAGCGAAATTATGCAAAATTTGTCATAATCCGAGCAAAAACGGAATAATCTGCTCCGATTTTTGAAACAGCGCCGGCAAATCCTATAACGACAGTATAATTATAATAAACAGAGATTGCATTTACAAGCACTAACGGTTATTAAAACATAGTTTACCTTTTATTTTTTTCATTTTTTTTACGCCTCGACTATAAATATTCGCAAAAAACGGAAGGCAGCTTTTCATTACGTGCTGCCTTCCGTTTTTCCTAATCCGTTTTAGTCGTCTGTTTAAAGCCTGTAAAGTCTTATATATTTTTATCTATCCATTCTGCGCGCATATTCAGGAAATCCTTAAGGTACTGTATTTGAAGCTCATACGACTCGTACTGCATATTCCGTCTTGATTGAAAGCCTGCTTTAATCCCCCAGATCTTCCACACCTTAAAGTTTTCACCTTGAGAGCCGTTTACTTTTTTACCGTATTCTTCAATCGCACTCATGGCTTCCGCAAGCAATCCGTCCCTGACCTCAAACCATCTGTCGTGCAAACGGCTCCTAAAGCTTTGATTTTCCATAAGATAATTGCACCAATTTACCTTTACATAAGCGTCCTCCGTTAAATATAGCGGCTTACCTTATACCATAATTTAACGTCGAATTACCGAATTTTTCAAAAATGGACTTATTTTATACAAAATTGGAATAATTAAAACACAAATCGTAAATATTAATCGCCCTGCATCGCATTTTTCCCCTGCTCCCCCTGTGTCATACGGTTTCACAAGGGATTATAAGCCCTGACAAGGGCAAGCAGGGAAAAATACATACAGCCTTATATGAAGCTCTGAGAGCCTTATACAACAAAAAAAACAGAATATACATAAAAACCGATTGCATAAATTTCCAGCGTCCGATTTGCGCCGTTTTGTCTGTTTTCCTTAGAAAGGTCCGTAACCGATATGCACCGCAATCGCAAGGAATATAAAGGCTACTATCCACCAAATTACAAACAGAGGAAGAAGGTACTTAGCCCATTTTTTAAAGGAAACGCCGCCGCACATAGCAAGCGCTGCAAGAATTTCACCGCCCGTAGGAGCCATTACGTTTGTAAACGCATCTCCCATTTGAAAGGCAAGAACCGCAGTCTGACGCGTCAGACCAAGCATATCTGCAAGCGGAGCCATGATCGGCATTGTTATTGCCGCCTGCCCTGAGCCCGAAGGCACAAGAACGTTAAACAAATCCTGTACAACAAACATTCCTCCTGCCGCTACCGTAGAGGAGGTGCCGTTCAGAAGACCTGACAGGAAATGAATAATCGGATCCATAATGTTTGCTTCCGTAAGCAAAAGCACGACCGCGTTTGCAAGACCGATCATTATGCAAGGGAAAAGCATGTTTGCGCAGCCCTTTTCAAAGTGGTCGCAGATTTCGCTTGGTTTAAGGCCGCCGACAAGACCGCCGATTATTCCTATTGCAAGGAATATGGCTGCAAGTTCATCGATGTAGAAGCCTTTTTTAACAATTCCCCAAACAGTGAAGGCGATGCCAAGAATGAACACAACAAGTACAAGCTTCTGCCGTCCTGTGAGCTTCTGGACATTTTCTGTGTCAAGGGCTACATTTTCAGCCGTTTTTCTGTCTATCTCATAGGTTGAACTGGATTCAGGATTCTTCTTAACCTTGTGGGCGTGCCACATTACGTAACATATGCTCACGGTGAGAAGCACAATAAAAACAGCCACTCTCAGTCCCGTTCCGGAAAAAAGAGGAAGGCCTGCAATGCCTTGTGCGACGCCGGTTGTAAAGGCATTTGTGATTGCTCCCGCATAACCTGATGCGGCTGCACAGAAAATAATCCCTACCGCCGTAAGCGAGTCAAAGCCCATGCTCAGGCAGCATGCAAGAACCAGCGGAACAAATGCAAGGAATTCTTCAAAGTTTGCGCAGAATGCAGAACCGCAGCCGAACACTATCATGCAGACAGGTATCATTAAAAGCTCTTTTCCCTTCATCGCCCGGACGACGTTGGCCATTCCCGTATTTATCGCTCCCGTTCCGTTCAGAATAGCGAACATGCCGCCGATTATAAGCAGGAAGAATATTATGTAAGCCGCATTTTGCATTCCGAGAGTTACCGACATCAAAAGCCCGAATACCGTCGTAGGGTTCCTGTCAACCGAGTGATAGCTGTCAGGGTCAACAAGGTCACGCTCTGTGGCTTCGTCATAGACGCGGTCGTAGGAGCCTGCCGGAAGTACATAGGACAAAACAGCTACCAGAAGAAGAATGACAACCAGAAAAAGCATAGGGTTAATCGCCTTTAAGGTTTTTTTCGGCTTCTCTTTCACATTTGTTTCTTCTGCCGCATTAAGTTTCTCATCAACGTTTGGATTCTTTTCATTTTCCATGCGTAATTCAATTCCCCCTTAGTATTGTTCTTAATGAGCATATGCTTAAAGCACATGCTTAAATATTACCATATCATCTGATTAACGCAAGTAATTTGCATAAATATTTGTGAAATTTTTTTACGGACGAGATTTCCACAGACTCTGTCGGCGAGTGAAAATCCTTGCAGTTAGGCCCGATCGATATTGCGTCCGTTTCCGGACGGCGTTCAAGAAGATAGCCCACTTCAAGTCCTGCATGAACGGTCTGAAAGGTAAGCTCACCGCCGTAAACCTCCTTATATGCCAAGCGGCAAAGCTGCCTCAGCTCAGAAACAGGGTGAAAGTTCCAGCTCGGATAGGTTCTGCTGAACTCACAGCTTCCTCCAAGAAGTCCGGCAAGCCTCTCAAGCCTTGCATAAATGTAGCTTCTCAGGCTTTCCCTCGCAGAACGGATTTCCAGAACCGCATGGAAATCTTCTCCGTCAAGATAAACCTCTCCAAGGTTATCCGATGTATCCACAAGACCTGTCAGCACTTCGTTCATCTGATAAATGCCGTCGGGAATGAGCAAAAGCGCTGAAACTATTTTCTCCGGCTTGGCTGCAGTTTCGCACTCAAAGCCTGCATTAAGCGTTTCCAGAGAAACCCTTAGATTTTCTCCCGTGCCGGCAAGCTCTGCTCTCATATCCGTTTCCAGTCCGCTCAAAATTTTTCTGAATCCTTCGGCTTCCTCAGCGCTCATGCAGATCACCGCCTCTGCTTCTCTGGGGATTGCAAGCCTGAAGCTTCCGCCCTTTATGCCGGCAATCAGATAGGAAAAGCGTTTTTCCGCAGACTCCAAAAGACGGGCAAGAAGAATGTTTGCATTGCCTCTTCCGCGATGAATGTCCTCTCCCGAATGTCCTCCCTTTAAGCCTGACACTGACAATACATAAAAATCCCAATCCTTAGGGATCTCCTTCATTTCAGCTTTAAGCCTGAAATCCGCCTGCATTCCTCCGCAGCTTCCGCAAACGACCTCGCTTTCCACGGTATGATCCAGATTAATCAGGTACGCTGCGTTTGAAGAGCTTCCGTCAAAACGCTCTGCACCTGACATATCCTCCTCTTCCATAGTCGTAAAGAGAGCCTCAATGGCAGGGTGCGAAAGCGTATTATCCTCCAAAACCGCCATGATAAGAGCTGCTCCGATTCCGTCATCTGCTCCAAGCGTGGTCTTTCCTCCGGTTGAAAGAAGGTCGCCGTCGATAACCCAATCGATCGGATCCTTTTCAAAATCATGGCGGACACCCTCTCCCTTTTCGCAAACCATGTCAATGTGAGCTTGCAGCATTACCGCCGGCGCATTTTTTCTGTCCGGTGAAGCAGGCTTTTTCACAAACACATTTTCTGCGTCATCCTGCCATGCCTCAAGACCGATTTCCGTCGCCCAGTTATATATGTAATCACTCAAAGCCTTTTCATTACCGCTGCCATGAGGTATTTTGCATATGCTCCTGAAATGGTAAAAGACTCTGTCTCCGCATAAATTTTCCGTCTGCGTCGTCACGGTTACACCTCCGTTTCTGCTGTTGTTTCCATTATAATAAACACAGGGCGGCATTACAAGTTTTATATTTTCTACGGTCTAAGCTTGGCTGAAGGGTTAAAAATTGCTGGAATTCGAATTTCAGAGAACCGCAACTGTTAAAGCTTACGGCTGCATTTCTTCCGTTATATGCCTTAAACATTACGGTTTTATGAACGGCATACGGTAATTCCGAAAAAAATTTTATAAAAAAGGGGAAATATGCAGTAATTTATGAAAAGCTTATAAAAAGGGTAGAAATATGCGTAAAGTTTTAGTAAAATACAGATGAAAAACAAGTAAAATACTTTTTACGGGTGAAAAAATGGATATTTTTAACATAATTTCGCTTTTGGGCGGTCTTGCCATGTTCCTCTACGGTATGAGGATAATGGGCGACGGACTGAAAGAGGGTTCGTCCGGAACATTGAAGAACGCGCTTGAAAAGCTCACAAACAAGCCCATAAAGGCTTTCTTTTTGGGACTTGTCATGACGGCCGTAATCCAATCTTCAACGGCAACAATCGTAATAACGTCAGGACTTGTAGGCGCAGGCATCATATCCCTGCACCAGTCGGTCGGAATCATTGTAGGAGCCAACGTCGGTACGACCGTTACCGGTCAGATTATCCGTCTCCTCGATTTGGATTCCTCCGGCACATCGCTTTTGCAGCTCTTTAAGCCTTCGACTCTGGCTCCGCTTGCCCTTATCGCGGGCATAATAATCATTATGGGCTGGAAATCGAAGGGGCTTGGAACAGTCGGGCAGATTATTATCGGTTTCGGCATACTGTTTTCAGGACTTCTTAACATGACGGACTCGGTAAGCACGCTTACAGAGAGCGGCATAATCGAAAATCTTTTTACAAATCTTGGAAACAATCCCTTCCTCGGTTATCTGATGGGCGCGGGAGTAGCCTTTGTCCTTCAAAGCTCTTCTGCCACAATCGGTATTTTACAGGCGTTTTCTACATCGGGCCAGCTTACCTTTGGAGCCATTTACGCGGTCTTGGTCGGCGTCTATCTCGGCGACTGCGTTACAACGGCTATCGTGTGCAACATAGGAGCAAGACCCGAAGCGAAGCGCGTAGGTATTTTTAACATTCTCTACAACCTAAGCAAATCGGTTGCAATTCTTGTCGTCGTCACCGTCATACACCAGATGGGGCTTCTTGACGGTATGTGGAACAGCGTTATTGATTCCGGCGGCATTGCAAACACCAACACGGTCTTCAACCTGTCGTGCGCCATTGTGCTTTTCCCTACACTCGGCATATACGAAAAGCTTAGCCACAAATTCGTCAAGGATAAGGACGAGCCTGAGGTTTCAGGAAAATTCGACGAGCTTCTGGACGCGCTCAGTCCTGTGTTCTTCAATACCCCTGCAATCGCTTTCGGACGCTGCTACGATGCGCTTTCCGTAATGTACGACCTTGCAAGGACAAGCGTTGACCGTGCCTTCGATATAATAGCAAACTATGACGAAAAAAAGGCCCAGCAGATTGTTGAAGATGAGGATTACATAGACAACATGGCGGATCGCATAAACAACTACCTCATTCAAATTTCCGCACACATAACCGCCCAAAGCCATCTTGAAATGATGAACCACTATTATTCGGCGGCCACGGAATTTGAAAGGCTGAGCGACCATGCGATGAATATAGGTGAAATTGCGACCAATCTCCATGATCACCAAACCTCATTTTCCGATGCGGCATTAAAGGAGCTTGCAGTCATCAGAAATCTCATAGACCGTATACTTGACTACAGCAATGACGCCTTTAAAGAAAAAAATGTTTCAGCGGCAAGACATATCGAGCCGCTTGAAGAGGTTGTTGACGACATGACGAACGCGCTGAAGGACAATCATCTTGAGCGTCTCCGAGCCGGAAAATGTTCAATAATTACAGGCACGGAGTTTCTGAATCTGCTCACAGAGATTGAACGTATTTCCGATATCTGCTCCAACATCGGCGTTGCGACGATCGCAAGGGTTACTCCTGAAATTAACCATCAGGTGCATGATTATGTTTCAACCCTTCATTCCGGACGTGACAGCGAGTTCAACCGTGAGTATCAGGAAGCTCACGACAGATATTTTACACTGCTGAAGTGATAAAAAATGCCGGACTGTACAGTCCGGCATTTTACATAATGCTTACATCTTACGTAACGCTTACATTTTACAAAACTCTTACATTTTATATAATGCTTACAAATTATTTATTTAATTCTGTGAACCATCTTCCGCACTCCGAAAGATCTTCCTTATTCCAGCCCGTTGTTTTATTGCAGCTTGGAGCTATCATTGCGGAGGTCTCGTCCTTGTTGGAAAGGTTCCAGATGCTGTAGCTGATGCAATTCTTTTTCAGGAAGGCAAGCCACCTGTCCACCTCATCGTAATCGATCGCTCCGTTTCCGGACGCATCACAGATTCCGTACTCTGTTACATAAACGGCGATTCCGTTTGCAAGCGCTTCGCTTGCCTTGTCACGCAATGACTGTTTATGTGTTGAAGCATAGAAATGGAGCGCATAAAGCACATTTTTAAACTTAAGCGGATCCTTTGACGCAATGTCAACGTCCTGCGACCACTTAGGCGTTCCGCAGACAATTACGCTTTCCGGAACATTCTTTCTTATCACAGGAATAACCTCTTCGGCATAGGACTTTATTTCTTCCCATGTGCAGTCTTCATTAGGCTCGTTGCAAATCTCATAAATAACATTGCCGTAATCCTTAAGAACCACGCTGATCTTATCAAAGAATTTAAGAGCCATGTCCTTGTGCATGTTAGGATTATAATCAAAAAGAATATGCCAGTCTATCATGCAGTAGATTCCAAGCTCAGCACATTTCTTTACGCTCCTTACTATCATTTCTTCAAGCTCGGCACGGTGCTCGTCCGTTCCGTCTGCATAACCGTAATCGCCGTCAGCCAGCGCGGTGTACATAGCTATCCTAAAAAGCTCCATTCCCCAGTTGTCAGCCATAAATTCTATGGCGTCATCGTTCACATACTGCGGAAAGCTGTTCACATTGTGCGTACTCACACCCTTAAGCTGTACCGGCTCGCCGTTTTTATTAACAAGACAGGTTCCTTCTACGTGTAATGCTCCGTTTTTTCCATAAACCGTAGCGGCCCCGTTTTTTATTTCTGTTACCATAAACAATACCTCCGAAATAATGAGCTATTTTATTTTTAACACATAGTCCGGCATATTACAATAATTATTTCCTTTATTTTATAAGCGTTTTATTGTTTTATGCGTTTTTTCTGTGTTTGCCTGCGATTTCCGTTTTGCGCCGCTTTCTTTACGCTTCGTTCAAAATTTCCAAAAGCTTTGCATTTGATTCATGTATATTACAGCCCTCCGGCACATTGCCGCCGTGCATAACCTCAGTCAGTCCGTCACAGTTAAAAAAGGCCTGTTCTTCAATTCTTCTCAGCTTCTCGCCCAAAATAACTTTTTTTAACGATGAACATTCCGCAAATGCGCCGTAGCATATTTTCTTGGTGTTTTTGCCCGTATTAATTTCAGTAAGCGACTTACACCCGTAAAACGCGTAATCTCTTATCAGCGTAACGCCGTCAGGAATATTTACGTAAATCAAATCGCAGCAGTTATAAAAGGCTGCGTCGTCAATCTTTACCACAGAGGTTCCGATCACGGCGCTCTCAAGGCTTATACAGCCATAAAAGCACTCATCGTCAATGTTGGTCACTCCGTTTCCGACTGTAATGCTTTCAAGTCCCGTGCATGAATAAAACACGCCCTCTCCCATCTCAGTCACCGAGTCAGGAATTAAAACATTCTTTAATGAAGCAATATTCGCAAACGCAAAATCTCCGATTTCACTGAGCCCTGCAGGAAGCTGCGCGCCTTCCCACGCCGTCTGATCAAACGCATGAGCCCCTATGCGCTCCAGTGTATCAGGCAATGCTGACAAGGCATATGCCCTGCAGCCATAAAACGCATAATCTCCTACCGTTTCAAGCCCCTCGGCCATTATAAACTCAGTCAGGCTTTCGCAGCCGCTGAACGTATAATTTGAAATCTCGGCAACAGCTGCTGTTCCGCTGACTTTTCTCAGGCTTTTGCATGACAGGAATGCGCCCTCTCCAAGCTGCCCCAGAGAAGCCGGCAAGCTGACCTCCTCCAAGGAAGCGCACTCTCCAAAAGCGGCATTTCCTATTTTCTCAAGACCTTCGCTTAAATTAACCGCCTTTAAATTCTCACAAAAATAAAAAGCGTTGTCTGCGATCTCCCTGAGTGATGAGGGAAAATCCACCTCTTCAACAGAAGAGTAGGCAAATGCACAGGAATATATATTCTCTGTCATCTCAGAAAGCGTCACTCTTTTTAAATAATTGTTGTTGTAAAAGGCATAGTTTCCGATTGAATCTACCGTCTCAGGCACAATGAAGCTTTCGTCCTGAATTCCGCACGGATAGCATATCAGTCTGGTCTTTTGTATGTTGTAAAGAATTCCGTTCTGACTTGAGAAGGATTTGTTATTTTTACTCACCTCAATGCTTTTTAGGCTGTCACTGGCAAAAACCGCAATAGGGTCAAAGGAAGCAAGTCCGTCTCCTAAAGATATTACCGAAAGTGCGGGACAGCAGTTAAACGTATACGCATTAAGGGATATCACGGATTGGCTGAAAACGACCTTGGTAAGCGCGCCAACGTAAGAGAAGGCGTTTGCGGAAACCTCTGTCACAGAAGCAGGCAGGGTAAACTCAGACTCATTTTTGCCTGAAGGATAGGAAATGAGCCTTTTTTGTTCCTTATTGTAAAGAACCCCGTCAGCCACAGAATAAGAAGAGTTATTTCCTGTAAGAATGTATTCCTTAAGATAATAGCACTTACTAAATGCTGATTCTTTAATATCGTTAATGCTTTCAGGTATTGTAATCGTAAGTGCGTCACACTGCGAAAACGCTTCCTTTTCAATAGCCGTCACCGGTAAATTTTCAATTCTGCTCGGTATTTTAACATCGTCGTCTTTTCCTTCATAAGCGACAACGGTCACAAAATCTCTGTCATAATCGGCTATATATGAAAAATCGCCGTACTCCTTCACACCCGAAACACCGCTAAGGCTTTCTGTTTTATCCTCCGGAAGGGTAAAAAGCTCCTGCGGCTTTTTCTTTTCACCGCAGGCTGAAAAGGTTATGCCTGCAAAGAGCATAAAAATTGCAAAAAACAATATCTTTTTTTTAGACATTCGTTTCAAATTATTCTCCTTTTCAACAAAAACCAAGACGGGCCTGTCAGCTTACAAACCCGTCGTTATGTTAAATAATTTTAAATTATTTCAGTTTTTTTCAACTCTTTTTCAGTCAGATTACTGCTTACGTAAAGATTCTCTTTGACCGAACTTAGCTGTACGATAAACGACTGAATACTGGCAACATTTTCCTCTATCCTTTGAAGGGCATACCAATCAATAAAGAAGTTGTCACAGACAAAGTCCATAAATTTGATTCCAAAACCGAAGTCCTGACAATAAACATCATAAATATTGTTTACGTCCCTAAGCTCCTTGTTCATTCTTGCAATAGCCGCATTAAGCGAATAAACCAAGCTCTCTGCACTGTTTATGTCGTTATATTTGAACAGCTCGCAAAACATGCTGTCATCAAATACCAAGTCGGCAAAGCCCCACATCTTAGCAGACTTAAACTTATCAAGCGCCGCTTCTGCAATGCTAAGCACCTCTTCTACTGCAACTATAGCTTCGTTGATTTCTTTTAGAACGGAACGAAGTCTTTGCTTTTCCTTTTCCAGCTTCTGTTCATAAGCATTGAACTCTGAATACTCGCGCTTCATATATTCTCGAAGCTGCTTATATTCTTTCTTGGTGTCCTCAAGAGCTTTTTTTACATCCTTAAGCCTTCCTCTTGTATCCAGAAGCCTGTATTTCAAGCTGTCTATTTCATGCTGCGTATCGTCTCTAATCTTTGCATTCTTTTCATACAGGGAGTCATATTTGCCCGTTATTTTAGTCTTAAATTTTTTCCACTTGGAATTTCTAAGCTCATCCAGCGTAAGTTCAACATCCGCCAGCTTTTTTACGTTTAAATCAAAATCATTTTTGATTCCCTCTTCAATGCGGGTATAATCCTCAACCTTTTTATCCAAGACCTCAATATCCGCTTCCATCTGGTTTATTCTGTTAAAATCTTCATTAAAGTTTCTGCCTGACTCCATATTCTCTCCTATATTTTGCTTTCCTCAGCCGGAATCTGCACGTTCCTGATTCCAGATCCTGTTAATTTTGCCTATTCCTCGCTTTTGATTGCAATAAAATCTTCATCATAAACGTTTTTTCCGTCGCTGCTTCTGTCCTTGCTTCCGGTACATTCCTCGGTCGTATACTTACCCTCCGCATAACCTGCAAAACCGCCGTTGCTCACGCCTGAAGCTGATTTATTGCTTATTTTCCCTGAAGCGCTGACGTTCTTGAAGTCGCCGTCTTTTATATAGCCTGAGACTCCTCCCGTGTACGCATCGTAACCCGAATCTGCCGTTACGCTTCCTGTCGCCTCAACGCCGGTCATCGACACGGATTTGATATTTCCGGATACGCCTCCGCACATAACCGTTGCGGACTCTTTACTGCTTGCCGAGGCCGTAACAGCCGTTGAGACCTTAAGCTCTGTCAGGCCTCCGATATCTGCATATCCCACAACGCCGCCTGAATAATTCGTGTCCGGTGCGGACGAGCTTATGCTTCCGGAAACGTTCCCATTGCTAAGCGTTGAATTGCTGAAATAACCGTACACGCCCCCTGAGATTACGTAAGCTTTGCTGCCGCTTGTTGAAGCAGTTGCCGTAACGCCCGAAGAAACGCTGTCCGATACGCATTCCTTTGCATATGCGAAAGCACCTCCGGCATAAACCGTTCCTGTTCCTGCTGCAGTTAATTCTCCCGTTGCATTTACGGATTTATCATTGCCTGAAACATAATAACCTATTGCGCCGCCTGCCATAATATTAACAGACTCCTCGCCGCCCTCAGGCTGCTCATTAATGGTCTGACAGAGTGCCTCGGTTTTTGAATTAACCTCAAGTCCGTTTACCGTTATTTCCGAACCGTAGCCTATCGCACCTCCGCAGTAGATATTATTTGCTCCGACTGAACTTACGGTCCCATCCGCTAAAGTGTTTTCAAAGCTGCCTCCCTTTGCATAGCCTGCAACAAGTCCCGCATCGTTGATTCCGACAGAGTTGACATTTGCCACGCTTCCTGAAACGTTAACCGCCTTTACTTCTCCGTTATTAATCGCTCCTGCTAAAACTCCTGCTATAGCCCTTCCCTTTGCATTCAGCTTTACATCAGCACTCACGGTGCAGTCGCTTATCTGCGTATCGTATGCACAGCCTATAAGCGCTCCTGCAACTATCTCGCCTTCTCCGTCCTCACTAATATCCAACGTACATTTTTCAACGGTAAGATTTGAAACGGCCGCGTTAAAGGTCGTACCAAAAAGGCCGCAGACTTTGTTTGCGGAATAATTCGGAAGATTAACCGCATTTTCTAAAGTGCAAATCTTGTAATTAAAAATCTTATGTCCGTTTCCGTTAAAAATGCCGTTAAAGGAATATACAAGATCTCCCTTTTCCTGGTCGCGGTAATAATATCCTATCGGAGTCCATTCAAGACCCGCCAAATCCAAATCTGTTTCCAAGGAAAAATATATTCCGGAAAAATTAACTCCCCTGTTTACCTCTGACGCAAGGTAGGCAAGCTCGCTTCCGGCATTGATTCTGTACGGATTATCCGAAGTTCCGTCGCCCTCTGCAAAAGACGATGCAGCCGTTCCGTCCCATACGGTTCTATAGTCGGAAGGGAGCTTCTCGCCGGAAGGAGTATTTGCTCCTTCTGCTCCTGTCTGCGTCTGACCTGCCGCGCCGGAACCGGTCGCAACATTATTTCCTTCTTTTATCGACAGATCGTTGCCCTTCACGCTATTCATTTCACTCTTAAGCATAAATACCATGAGCAGGATTAGTACCACAATTCCGACAAAAAGAAGAATCAAATCCCTGTTAAGATGTTTTGGCGGTTCTGAAGCACGTCTTTTTCTTTTCTGTATGTCAGCCTCTCTCTGTTCTTCCGCCGCACGCCTCTCCGCTTCTTCCCAAAGCTGAGCCATGTCCTTTCTTTCCTCAGGCTCGGTCGCAGTTACCTTAGAGGCAATCAGGCTTTCAGCCAAAAAGCCTTCATCTTCATCACCGAAATCCTCCTGCTCAGCAGGCATTTTATTTTCTGCCGTTCCGCTATCTTTATCCGTGCTGATTATATCTGTTTCACTGTCTTCTCTTAAGCTGTCAGGTCTTTTCTGTTCCTCAAGCTGCTTATCCGTTTCAGGCAGCGATTCTTCGGACTCCTCCTCTGTTTGATTTTCAGCCTCAAGACGTGCGGCTTCCTTCGCTGCCAGTCTTTCAGCCTCCAGCCTTGCGGCTTCCTCTTCCTCCGCAGCTTTTCTTTCTGCTTCATATCTGGCCGCTTCTTCCATCGCACGTGCGGCTCTTTCCTCTGAAGCCCTTCTTTCCTCTTCGAGTCTCAAAAGCTCCGCTTCTTCGAAGGCTATGCGCTCCTGCTCAAGCCTAGCGGCTTCCTCTGCTGCTTTTCTCTCTGCCTCAAGACACGTGGCTTCGGCTTCTTCCGCCGCTTTTCTCTCAGCTTCAAGACGTGCCGCTTCGGCTTCTTCTGCTGCTTTTCTCTCTGCCTCAAGACGCGTGGCTTCGGCTTCTTCCGCCGCTTTTCTCTCAGCTTCAAGACGTGCCGCTTCGGCTTCTTCTGCTGCTTTTCTCTCTGCCTCAAGACGTGCGGCCTCTTCCGCTGCTTTTTCAGCCTCTATTCTTGCTTTCTCTGCTTTTTCGGCAGCTGCTGCAAGCTCCGCCGCCTTTCTTTCTTCTTCTCTCTTTTCTTCTTCAAGACGCTCTTGCTCGAGCTGCTTAGCTCTTGCTCTTGCCTGTTCTTTTATTTTTTCCTCATTTTTTCCGGAAGCAGTCTCAGCAGCGGCCTCCTGCAAAAACCTGCGCTTTGCATATTCAATAGCGTCACGCTCTTTTTTGGTCAATGCTTCATCACCGACAAGAGAACGCGGGGTATAGCTAAAACTCTCCATACCTTCTGAAGTGAGCTCCGCCGGCTCGCCGCAGAAACCGCAGAAAGTATCTGTTGGGAATAATTTTTCGCCGCAATTTTTACATCTTCTGGCCATTTCCGCCTCCGAAACCGTTTTAAGTGGTTATATTTGAAATAATTATGCCACGGTCAAATTTCAAATGTATTTACAGTTAAAATCCGCTAATTTTAGTGATGGAAAAGCCTGATGCCCGTAAATGCCATCACAATGCCGTGCTCATCGCAGGCCTTTATTACAAGGTCGTCTCTTATTGAGCCGCCCGGCTGCGCAATATACCTTGCTCCGCTTCTGTAGCCTCTTTCAATATTGTCACTGAACGGGAAGAACGCATCTGAACCGAGAGCCACATCAGTGTTTTTATCAAGCCACTCACGCTTTGCTTCAGCCGTAAACATTTCCGGCTTTTCCGCAAATATATTTTGCCATTTACCCTCTGCAAGCACGTCCATATAATCCTCGCCTATATAAAGGTCAATTGCATTATCTCTGTCTGCACGTCCTATGCTGTCAAGGAATTTCAGTCCGAGAACCTGAGGCGACTGCCTTAACCACCAGTTGTCAGCTTTGCTGCCTGCAAGGCGCGTACAGTGGATCCTGGACTGCTGCCCCGCACCGATTCCGATAGCCTGTCCGTCCTTTGCATAGCACACGGAATTGCTCTGGGTGTACTTAAGGGTAATAAGGGAAATAATAAGGTCAATCTTGGCCTGCTTCGGAAGCTCTTTGTTTTGAGTCGGAATATTTGCAAAAAGACTGTCGTCAATCACCAGCTCGTTGCGCCCCTGTTCAAATACAATGCCAAAAACTTCCTTATGCTCGGTTGGTTCAGGCTTGTAATTTTCATCTATTTTAATAACATTATAAGCGCCCTTTTTCTTTGATTTTAAAATTTCAAGGGCTTCAGGCTCGTAGCCCGGAGCAATCACTCCGTCTGAAACCTCTCTTTTTATCATATTTGCCGTTGAAACATCGCAGACATCAGAAAGAGCAATAAAATCACCAAACGAAGACATTCTGTCCGCGCCCCTCGCTCTTGCGTAGGCACATGCAAGAGGCGAAAGCTCGCCTAAATCATCTACCCAGTATATCTTTTTAAGAACATCGCTCAGAGGAAGTCCCACTGCGGCTCCGGCAGGTGAAACATGCTTAAAAGATGTTGCAGCCGGAAGTCCTGTCGCTTTTTTAAGCTCGCTTACAAGCTGCCAGCCGTTAAATGCGTCCAAAAAATTTATATAGCCCGGCTTACCGTTGAGCACCTCTATCGGAAGCTCGCCGTCCTTCATATATATTCTGGACGGTTTCTGATTAGGATTACAGCCGTATTTTAATTCGAGTTCTTTCATTGCACTATTCCTTTCAATTTATCTTATTTGTTTTTATTTATTATCCTTGTTTCATACCTTCCTGTCGCAATGTCAATATAACGGACAAAAAGACTTACCTTGTTATCTTCATTAAGCGAATTCCAAACGGTTTCCGTAAATTCGTCGATGTCCCCCGAAAGTTCAAGCACCGCAGGCTCGCCCTCATAGCTTGGAAGAGGGTTTCCGTCGCACTGATAGGTGTGAATATACCGTCCAATGCCCGGCTTTGGATTTGAATAGGCATAGGTAAATCTGTTGCACGCAGAAGAGTCTCCGTTATCGCTTTTTAAAATTGACATCTGGAAATCAAACTCTCCGTCCGTCACCCTCATAATTCCGCTTATCCTAGGAGTAAAATTAGGAGCGTCCGGCTCAAATTCTCTTGTTCTAAGAGCCTCTTCAAAACTTCTGCCGTCACTCATAAGCTTGTAAACCGTGTCAGTCTGGTCACCGTTTGTAACTATTGTGAGGTTTCCAAGAACTTTTACCGGCGCATAGATAATAAGGCTTGGGTCTTCCAGCTTTGACGGGTCATAAGCCTGCGTTCTAATGCCTTCTCCGTCCTCAACAAACACGCGGTTTCTGGAATTTGAGCTTCTTCCCATAATAAAGTACGCTGTAACGGCATACTTTCCGTCCTCCGACATGCCGATTATAATTCCTCTGCCCGGATATGTGGTTGCAGACAGCTCCTGACTAACCGTAACTTTTTTCATAAATATGCCTCCGTACCTCAAAATTCTAACGACTGCTTGCACACGGCTTTATTCGATATCAGACCGTCTTTCAAGCTATGTGCACACCTTTTTAATTATAGTTGATATGCAGTTAAGTTGCAAGAAAAAAATAACCTCCGTCTCATAAGAAACGAAGGTTACTTTTAAGTATTTTTAATCAAAGATTAAAATCAGCGATTAAGCTCTCTTCTTAGAAGAAACAACTACACCGCCAAGTGCAAGAACAGCTACAACTGCAAGAACAGCTACGCTTGTAGCATCGCCTGTTGCAGGAGTCTTGTCTGTTGAAGGAGCCTGAGTAGGAGCTTCTGTAGCGTCACCAGCAGCAGCGCCGCCGCTTGTTACGATAACGCCGTTACCGCACCAATCATTAAACGTGCATGCCAATTCAGGATTACCCTCAGAATCTGTATTGCCGGTTTCAACGCCTTCACCCCATGTAATTGTAATTTCAAGTTCCTTAACATCATCTGTTACGTCAAACTTTGCAGATTTGTTAGGTGTAACGTCCTGCTTGTTGTCGCCAACTGCAGCAGTAAACATTACGTGGTCAGCATAAGCTTCATTTCCGTCGCCTACCCATGAAAGACAGATAATCTCTACACTGTCACCCTTTGCTACAGGAACTTTAATCGTTCCATTACCGGTAGCTGAGTCAAGCGAACCAGCCCATGTCGTACCTGCTGAGCCTTTTTCACTGTCATCAGCCTTGTCGCCATCAGCATCCCAGCCCCATGTAACCTGAGCGCCGCCGAACTGATAGTAAGCCTTGGTTTCTGCTGCACATGCAAAGCCAGCCAAAAGCATCATAGCCGCAAGAACTGCAACTACTTTTGATAACCTTTTCATGTTCTTCTTCCTCCTTTATAGGATAAAAATATTTTTGTACGGTAATTTTAGCACAATTTAAATACATTAGCAATGTTTTTATTTTATTTTTTTATTTATTTTTTTGCCTTCTCTTCCAAATCGCTACAGCGCAAAAATCCTGTCGCACACCGCCTCAAGAAGATTTAAGTCATGCGATATCAGAAGGTATGTCAGACCGTAATCTTTTTTAAGCTGCATAAGAAGCTTCAAAACCTTTTCCTGAACTGTAACATCAAGCGCAGTCACAGGCTCGTCAAGCAGCACAAGCTCAGGCTCAGTGATTACGGCCAGTGCAATAGCAGTCCTCTGTCTCTGACCGCCTGAAAGCTCAGCCGGTTTTCTTGAAAGATAGCTTTCGTCAAGTCCCACCTTCCTAAGCATTTCTACAGACTTTTTACGTCTGTCCGATTTTGAAGGCAGAGAATTTTTTGCGGAATTTTTTTCAGCTCCTTTACCGTTTTTTCGGCTCTGCCTGTATTGAAGCAGCTGAACCTCATCAAGCATTTTCTCAATTTTCATTGAAGGATTAAGACTTGAATACGGATCCTGAAAAACCATAAGCGCTCTTCCGGACAATTCTATTTTTCCGTCATATTCCGTCATTCCGACCAGTGTTTTAAGCAAAGTCGTTTTTCCGCTCCCGCTTTTTCCGCTTATTCCGACACATTCGCCCTTATTTACGGAAAAATCAACATTTTCAAAAACCTTAAGCTCTTTTTTCGTATTTTTGTCATATGTTACGCAAAGATTTTCAACCTTACATATCATCGTCTTTTGTCCGGAAGCCCTGACGTTCTCAGTCAGCTTCCGAACAGCCGCTTGATTTTCATTCACAGCCGGCACGCTTTTCAGTTTCCCCGAGCCGAACAGTTCATGCCATTTGCCTGCCGACACCAGCTCCTTTGTATAGCCGTGAGACGGGCTGTCCGTAATTTCTTTAAAGCTCCCCTCTTCAATCTTAATTCCGTCCTTCATTACAATAACTCTTTCGCACAGCCTTCCAATAACCGAAAGGTCGTGAGAAATAAAAATCATTGAAAGCCTGTATTCATCTCTTAATTTTTCGAGTCTTTCAAGTATTTTATCCGCAATCTCTGCGTCAAGAGCAGTTGTAGGCTCATCGCATATGATAAGCTTAGGCTTAAGAGCAATTGCCATCGCAATCAGCAGTCTCTGCCTTTGTCCTCCGGAAAGCTGATGAGGATAGGAATTATAAATTCTGTCGCAATCGTCAAGACCCGCGTCCTTCATGGCTGAAAGCACAATCTGCTTAACCTCTTCTGAGGTTTTGTCTGCTGCAGCCGTTTCTTCCGCATTTTTTTCATTCAGCCTGACCTGCGTATTTCTTTTTTTGTGCTTTACATGAGTTTTCACAGCATCCGCAAGCTGTTTTCCAACTTTTTTTGTTGGATTAAGCGATGTCATCGGCTCCTGAAACACCATAGCGATTTCGCTGCCCCTAAGCTCGTTCAGCTCCTTTGTTTTAATGCTGCAAAGCTCTTTGCCGTCAAACAGTACCGAGTCAGCCGCATAAACCGCTTTATTGCCCAGCAGCTTCATAACGGCGGATGCCGTCATGCTTTTTCCGCTTCCGCTTTCTCCTACTATGCCTAACGATTGGCCGCTGCGGACATCAAATGAAAGACCTGAAACAACCTCTCTCAGCTCGCCACCGTCGTTTACGGCGACATGCAGGTTTCTGACGGAAAGCAGCGTATCTTTTTCCGGCGATTCATAAGACACATCGCTGAAAGCAGCAGTATTTTTGTAAAAATTTCTGATGTTTTTCCTTCCTGCTCCAAAAACCGAAACATAATCCCTGCTTTCCAGATTTTCTGAAACAAGGGCAAATGCAAGCACGGTAAGCATGATAACCGCACCCGGAAAAACACACACCCAAGGCGCTTTTAAAATAAATGTCTGCCCCTCCGCAAGCATACGTCCAAGGCTTGGAACGGGCGGCTGAACTCCAAGGCCAAGATAGCTTAATCCTGCCTCTGCGAGTATAGCATTATTTATTCCTATTGCAATTGCGGCAAAAAAGGACTCCTTTATGTTAGGCAGGATATACAGAAAAATAATGCGCAGATGTGAGGCTCCGTATATTCCTGCGTTTTTTACATAGTCCTTTTCCTTTTCACGGATAAACTCGCTTCTTACTACCCTTGCGTAGCTTGGTATAAACAATACCCCCAATACCCAAACAACGTTCGCCGTACCTGAACCGAAAAGACTTACGCAAACAAGCGCAAGAAGTATGCTTGGGAAGCTTGCAAGCGTATCGTTGAGCCTCATTATTATCTCGTCTGCAATTCCTCCGAAATAACCGGTAAACGCGCCGATTAACACGCCCATTCCGGCACCTATCGCAGTTATGCCGAGGCTTACCGCCAGCGTAGCACCCAGTCCTGAGACAACTCTGCTGAAAACATCGCGTCCCATGTTATCGGTTCCGAAAAAATGCTTTAAAGACGGAGCGGAAAGCCTCAGCTTATAATTCACCTCTTCAACACTGTACGGGGTGTAAAAAAAACCTGCCACAGCAAAGACAACCAGCACGCTAAGCAGAACCGCGCCAATGAAAAAACTGATTTTTATGTGCTTTTTATTTTTCCGTGCCATTTTGCATCTATCCTCTGCCTTAGTTATCTGTCCGAATTTAACGTTTTTCTTTGATTTCGCGTTACGCCTTTAATTGCCTGGTTTTAACGTTTGTTTCTTACAGTCGGGTCTGCAAGATGATACGAAATATCCACAAGACAGTTGACTGTTACAACCGTACAGCCTATATAAAGAACTATCGCCTGCAGCACGCTGTAATCTCTGGTCTGCACGCTCATAACAAGAAGCCTGCCCAGCCCCGGTATTCCGAATACCTGTTCAACGATTACGGAGCCTGCCAGAACCTCGGCAATAATAAGTCCGACAAACGTAACCGTCGGTATCAACGCATTTTTCAGCACGTCAAAAGCCAAAATTTTAAATTCAGGAGTGCCGCATGCTCTCAGCGTTCTTACATAATCCTTTTGCTTTTCTTTTATGAGGCTGCTTCTTAAAAATTTGACTGTCATCGCAATCTTCGGGACTGCAACAGCCATTGCCGGAAAAATCATGTATCCGATAAATTTTCCAAAGTCGTCTTTATATGAAACATATCCCCCAACTGTAAACACCTTAAAGGTAAGTCCGAGGACAAGAATAATCAGCACGCCCAAAAAGAATGAAGGCACGGCCATACAGATTTGCCCGGCAAACTGTATTATCCTGTCAACAATTCCGTTTTCACGTACCGAACTTATTATTGCCAACGGAACCGATATGATTATTATCATAATTATTGCCAATGCGGCAAGCCAGAGCGTTGTAACGGTTTTTTCGCCAAGAAGCTCCGCAGTCGGCATATTGTAGTAGCTGGATTCGCCAAAATCTCCCGACAGCACTCCCTTTGCCCATCTTGCATATCTTACCGCTACCCCGTCGTTAAGTCCCATTTCCTCTCTCAAGGCTTCAACCTGTTCCTCTGTCGCATCCGTTCCAAGCTTAAGCACGGCTGCATCTCCGGGAATCACAGAAAAAGCAAGGAATGCCAGCACGGTTATAAGAATTACTGTCGCTGTCAGAGACAGCAGCTTCTTAACGTAATACATGCGGCATTCCTCCTTTTGAATTTTGAATTTGAACCGTTAAGCGCTTGAACCGCTGAATGTTCAAGCTGTTAAACGTTTTAATTTTAAGCGTTGAAATTTTTCATTCCTGCTTTAAAGTCCGAAGCTTCTATTTATAGTATACGGTCGACATATCCTGTACGTAAATCGGATAAAAGGTGTACCCTGCAAGCTTCGGATTTACTGCAACCATAATCTTAGGACACATCAGATAAACTGATGCGGCGTTATCGGTTATATACTGCTGACACTCCTTATACTTCGCAATTTTTACCTCTTTATCCGTAGCGGACCGAGCTTCCGCATAAAGTGCGTCAAATTCCTCATGCTTAAAATTCACGAAGTTGCTTCCGTTCGTGCTTTCATAATAATGAAGCACATCAGCAGGAGCAAGAGTAGAATCAAGCGCGATGACCGTTGCCTCATAGTTGCGTCCCCTGTAGGTATCCGTAAGCCATGTCGACCAGTCAACCTGCTTGATTGTCGCATTTACTCCGACTTCCTTAAGCTGATCTACAAGTATCTCCGCTATCAGCAAATGGAGCTGATAATTGTTTGGAACGGTAATTTCGAGGTCAAATCCGTTTTCGTAGCCTGCATCTGCAAGCAGCTGCTTTGCCTTTTCGACGTCATGCGGATACGAATTCTTGGTTTCCTCATTATAATATTCCTTAAAGGTCGGGAACATTGCCGTCTTAAGTATCTCGGAATTTCCGCCCGTAAGCACTCCGTCAATTTCCTCAAAATCCACGGCATAGCTAAGCGCCTGTCTTACCTCAAGCTTTGTAAACGGCTCGAACTCATTGTTAAGGTACAGGCCTTCAGAGAGACTCTGGGTGTTCATAACAATGTCATAGCTGTCCTCGATCTGACTTGCTTCGTCTGCCGACAGATATGAGTAAATGTCAACCTTCCCTGCAAGCAGTTCCATGAATGCGTCATCGGTACTTGCATAAATTTTAAACGTCACCTTGTCAAGATGCGCCTTTGCTCCATAGTAGTCGCTGTTTTTTTCAAGAACGATGCTTTCCATCGGAGAATATGAAACAAACCTAAAAGGCCCCGTTCCTACAGGCTTTTTCGTCTGTTCGCCGTAATCCGCTGGAATTATCGCACAGTCCATATAGTAAATCAGCTCTGTGTTTGGCTCACTCAGTGAAACCACAATTTCCGTGCTTCCGTCTGCCGCCGTCTGTTCTGTAATGTCGGAAATAATTGAAAAAGCAGAGATAACATTGACGTCGTTTTCGTCAAGCTTCCCTGCCACACGTTTAAGCGAATAGATTACGTCCTCCGCAGTAACATCGTCACCGTTGTGAAAATGCACTCCTTCACGAAGAGTAAAGGTATAGCTCATTGCATCCTCCGACATCGTGTATTTGCTGCAAAGTGCAGGCTGCATCACTCCGTCAGGGTCTGCCTTAACCAAGCCCTCAAAAATGTTGTATAACACTTCTGTAGTTCCTGCCGCTACCGCTTTGTGTGGGTCAAGACTGTCCATGTCATTTGTTATTCCAACAACAACAGAATTTTCGGAAACAGCTTCAGCGTCTGTTGCTTTGCCCGGTTCGTCTACCGTACCGTCTCCGCCGCATGCGCAGAGTACGGTCAGTGCCGCAGCCAGAAGCAAAGCGAAAAGCAGATGCTTTTTCATCGCTTCCTCCTTTTGCCGTAAGGCTTCTGTTTTTTCCTGTTGCCAGGACACAGATATAATATTTCCTAAACACCTGTTTTGTCAAGATATTTTTTCCGTCTGTTCCAATGTTTATAACGGATTCAGCTTTTAAATTGCTTTACTGCGTATGCCGTTTAAAAAGTTTTATATATAAAAAGCCCGATGCAGGACGGCTTTTACGCTGTGCCGTGCACCGGGCTTCACATTGCCTTACCTCATTTTAAGGTAAGAAATTATCCTTCAATTGCAATATACTTTTTCTCCTCAACCTGAGGTTTACGCTCTTGAGGCTTCGGAACACTCAGCTTCAAAACGCCGTATTCGTATTTTGCGTGGATATCCTCCTGTTTTATGTCCTCTCCGACATAGAAGGTTCTGCTCATTGAGCCGGCATAACGCTCTCTGCGGACAAATCTTCCGCTCTTTTCTTCCTTCTCCTCTTTGTCAAATCCCTTTGAGGCATTGATTACCAGATATCCGTCCTTAAGCTCCAAGGAAAGTTCGTCTTTCTTAAAGCCCGGCAGATCGACGTCGAGCTCATAATGATCGTCATGCTCCTTAACGTCCGTTTTCATCATGTTCGGCGCATGCCTTCCGTAAAGCTTTCTCTGAACTTTCTGCATGTCTCTGTCGTCAATTTCAGGGAAATTAAAGAAGCCGTCAAAGAAATCGTCAAATAAGTTTTCTCCAAAAATACTAGGTGTCATCATAAGTCATCGCTCCTTTTCCTAATTAATATTATTTATTATCTGGAACTGGGGATGCTTGGGAAGAAACCGGAACTTCTGGTTTTCCTTTTCTTTCCTCTTCCTTTGTTCTAAACGCATTATATCACTCTTGTTAGCACTCGTCAAGAGTGAGTGCTAACAATTTTTGTGAATTTTTTGTGAACTCAATTAAACTTCCGCACAGCTTGTTTTTTTGACAGCAGACATTGATGGCAAAAGGAAAAACCGCCCCTGTCAAAGACAAGAGCGGCCTTTCCTTTTTTATGGGATAGGGATATCGGCTTATTCAACGTCCTGCAAAGCGTCGAAACCTTCTTCACCGGTTCTGACCTTTACAACATTTTCAACATCGTATACGAAAATCTTTCCGTCTCCGATATGTCCTGTGTAAAGAACCTTTTTAGCGGTTTCAATCACCTTTGATACAGGAACTGCGCTTACAACGATATCAATCTGAATTTTCGGAAGGAGCGAAGGAGACACTTCAACACCACGGTAGTACTCAGGCTTGCCCTTCTGTACTCCGCATCCAAGAACATGGCTTACCGTCATGCCTGTGATTCCGATTGCCATCATTGCGTCCTTAAGAGGCTCAAGCATTCTTTCCTTGCACACGATTTCAATCTTAGTCATCTTGGCTGTGCCTTCAGGCACAAAGCTGTCAACCTTCTTAACCGGAACCGCTTCAGCAACAGGAGTATCTCCGGTTACTGCGGTTGTTTCCTCCGTAGTATAATCGGTAAGTATAGTCGGAATCACAGGAGCAAAGTCTGCATATGCGCTTGAAAGACCGTGCTCTGTTCTGTCAAGACCTACCAATTCCTCCTCAGTGCTTGCACGGAGTCCGTGGAATTTCTTAATTAAAAGGAAGGTAACTACCATAAATACCGTCGCATAGGCTGCAACAGAAACCATTCCAAGGCACTGTACTCCGAATACCTTCATTCCGTCTGCAAAATTTCCGCCGTGAACAAGAGCGTATATCGGTCCGTCAACGCCTGCCGGAGCATTCTTTGTGGAAAGCAGACCGGCTGCCAGAGTACCCCACATGCCGTTTGCCATATGTACGCCGACTGCACCGACAGGGTCATCGACGTGACATTTAAGATCAAGGAACTCAACTACTACATCTACCAGAATGCCCGAAACAATACCGATAATGCACGCTCCGATCCAATCTACGTTGTTGCACCCTGCGGTAACGCCTACAAGACCGGCAAGAGATGCGTTAAGACACATTGAAACATCAGGCTTTCCGTTTTTAATCCATGTAAATATCATGCAGACGACCGTGGCAACACCCGGCGCAACCGTTGTCGTCAAGAATATGGAAGCGAGCTGCGGAACGCTTGTAGCAGCCGCTCCGTTGAAGCCGTACCAGCCGAACCAGAGTATAAAGCATCCTAATGCTCCGAGCGTCAGCGAGTGTCCCGGAATAGCATTTACCTTAACTACTTTGCCCTTCTCGTCCTTAACATACTTTCCGATACGCGGTCCGAGAATGATTGCTCCTATAAGAGCTGCAATTCCACCGACCATATGTATTGCACAGGAGCCTGCAAAATCAATGAAGCCGAGCTTGTAGAGCCAGCCCTCGCTGTTCCATATCCAGCCTGCTTCAATCGGATATACTACCAATGAGATAACGCCCGAATAAATACAGTATGCGGAAAACTTTGTACGCTCTGCCATTGCTCCCGACACTATTGTCGCTGCCGTTGCACAGAAGACAAGGTTGAAAACAAACACGCTTGCTTTTCCGCTCGCAATAAAGGCGTCAAAATCCGTGAACATTTCGAAATTCGGAACGCCTATTACTCCTCCGACGTAATCCTCCGCCATCATAATGGTAAAACCAAGTACCGAGAAAACAATCGTACCTATACAAAAGTCCATAAGGTTCTTCATTATGATGTTGCCTGCGTTCTTCGCTCTCGTGAAGCCTGTCTCCACCATTGCAAAGCCCGCCTGCATCCAGAATACCAGTGCGGCTCCAATAAGGAACCACACTCCGAATGTCGAGCCGTTAATCGCATCCATTAAAGCTCCGTCAATTTCCAAAAGACCTAACATAACCAGACCTCCTTTAATCAGTCCTCTTACATGGGGATTTTTCAGCGCACCTTATGTTCTTTAAACCGCGGATTTTTCTGTTATTTTCTTTTTGCATCCGTGAATCAAAAAAGGCGCGTACCCGGCTTCCGCCAAATACACGCCTTTGTGCACTGCTATAATATTTTGAAACTAAAAAAGACACTGCGAGGAACCTCACAGCGTCTTTACTGTTTCTTACGTTTACAGATTATATATCCGACCTTTTTAAATGTCAAGCACTTTTTGAGAATTTTTTGTAATTTATAATCCTGACTTCGGGGAACGGTTTGTCAAGAGGTTTTTGCGAGATTTTCTAAATTAAATTTTTGAGCGGTGGAAAAACCGCCTAAAACCTCCTGCTTGCAGATGTTAAAAAGCGCCTTTTTGGCGGGTGTCCGTAAGAAAGTTTTGAAACAAAATCTAATTTTGGCATCTGTCAGGCAGGGTTGGTAATGTATAAAAAATGGCTTATCTGGTTTATTCCGAATAAGTCGTTTTTTATGTATGGAATTTATTCTCAATAAATATTTTTAATCATCCTATGAATAGAATGAGCGTTAACAGGATCAAATAGAATTATATTCTTGGTATTTATACTATCTTTTTTGATGTATATTGCAACTTTTCTATATCGTAGACATCAACTGAAACA
>CANRAZ010000004.1 GCA_947628705.1 uncultured Lachnospiraceae bacterium
TTCTTAGTGCGAAAATCCGGGCAGTATGTCTTCTGCAAGATCATACTCCCGGTGTACTTTTCATTTTTTAATATTTTGTTTACGGTGCTTGTGTTCCAGACACAGGAACGCGCCGCCGGAATCGCTGAGCTATTCAGCTCCTTGGTAATCTTGTGAACACTCTTGCCGGACAGATACTCTGAGTAAATCCAGCGGACAATCTCGGCTTCTTCTGGTACTACCACCAACTTGCCGTCTCTGAGCCGATATCCCAGCATCTTGCCTACCGTGGTCTGCCCTTGCTCAAACTTTTTTCGGATGCGCCAGCGTTGATTCTCACTGGCGGAACGTGCCTCTTCTTCGGCGTATAACGCCAGGAAGGTTAGAAGCAACTCTCCGTCCGGGCTGATCGAATGTAGGTTCTCTTTCTCGAAATACACATCAATCCCGAGGTCTTTCAGTTCCCGGACTGCGGCCAGCAGTGCTACCGTATTACGAGCAAACCGCGTAATGGACTTGGTGATAATGCGGTCTATCTTCTTTGCCCGGCAGTCCTCCATCATGCGCTGGAACTCCGGCCTCTCAATCACGGTACCAGATATTGCTCCGTCTGAGTATATCCCAACTAGCACCCAGCCCGGGTGGGACGAGACATAGCGTTCATAGTTGTTTACTTGGGCATCAAGCGAATGAAAGGCCATCTCCTTGTCTGCGGATACACGAGCATATGCTGCCACCCGCACCAATTCCGGCTCCATCGGCTGTCTTGGAATCCTAGTAATTTGCATGTGCTTTTCCTCCTTTCTGGGCTAATCTGACCCCTGTTATGCCTCCAGGGCAGGTCACATCATAGCTCCGAATGCCGAAGGAAGCAAGGCCTTTCTGCGCTGCTTTTCGGGATTTCTTTAATACTCTTTCTACCTCTATATTGTTTCCTCCGTTTACTTATGCTAACAACTCTTCCGGGGTTGTTCCCGTTAATATCGTTTTAAAAATCTGGGCGTTATTTGGTGTGCACTCTGCTATTAATGCCGTGAGTTTTTGCTTCCGTGCCTCGTTCGGCACCACCCACACCACTTGGGGCATTAGGCCCAGTCTTTTCTGATCTTCGCCAGAATGATAATAATCCAAATAGGTTTGGCACTTCTTCTTAAGCTTCGTCATGGGCTCCGTGCCGAGATCTATCTCAAGATAAAACTGGTACTCATAGTTCTCATCGGACAGTACAACGTAAAGGTCTGGCTTCAAATACTGCGTTTTACCATCGGCTGTGTATGGCCGCCAACAGGCCGGCTCCGGCTCCAGCGTTGCTATAGACAGTTGCGGCTGTTCTCGGCAAAAGGTGGTAAGCCGCTTGGCATAGTCCGTCACGGCAAGGGTATGTGCGAGGAAGGCCTGGGACGGCTCTTCAAACCGTTTGCGTGGGCGGTCTTTCGGACTCTCCAGATTCAGCAGCCTTTCTCCCGGTTCTGTCAGATGCCAGACCAGCGCCGATGATCCGGCCCGGACCCCGCCGATCCTGCGCTCCAGCGGTTTTATCAGTCCATAGTCCCGCAGTTTCTTCATTGCCTTGTTTGTGGCCCGGACATTCGCCGCCTCCGTGCTGCCATTTGTGTAATAAAGCTCTTGTATCTGTCCAGAGTTAATAAAGCGATATTTCTGGATGGCCTGAAGCGAAAGCAGATCTCTCTCACTTAGCCTTTCTTTCAGCGCCCCTAGCTGCAGCCTGGACAGCCGCCGCGCCGTGGAGGGCGCCGAGTCCCTGCCGGTGGTAGTAGCTATTGCCTGAATGGCAATAGAGTCTCCTCCCTTATTTTTCAGTATCGCCGATGTCTCCGCCTCTTTGGCGGGATGTTCGAAGACGTGATTCGTCGGTCCATTCGTCCGTCTGTTCGTGGACATCATCTCATCCCCTTTCTCGATAAATATATCCTCCGTTTATTAAATTGTGTGTGACACTGTATCTCTAATTTAAAATTTTGTCAAGCATGAGCAGAAACAACAGGCTACAGGCTGTTTTTAAAGGCGCCCAGACAGCTAGTGCTCACGAACGCACATTGACAAAAACATTTCTATGTAGTATTATTCTATAAAGGAGGAATTGGTTATGGAGTGGCAAGGTGGCTTTTTAATTACAAGAATCAAGCAAGTTGGCGGCAGAGTGTTTGAACGCATCCTTGCTCAAAAGAAAATCAACGCTTTCAATGGTCCACAAGGGCAAATCCTTTATGTGCTTTGGCAGCAAGATGGCATCCCAATCAATATGCTGTCTAGAGAAACCGGGTTAGCCATGACCACGCTGACCGGTATGCTTGACCGCATGGAAGCAAGCGGCCTGATTCAGCGTGACCGCAGCGATAAAGATCGTCGGATAATCCTCATCTTTCTGACGGAAAAAGCCAGGGCTCTGGAAAAAGACTACGAAGAAGTTACAAAACAAATCAGCGACATCTACTATAAGGGCTTTACCCGAGAAGAAATCAGACAATTCGAACTATATCTTCGCCGTGTACTGACCAATGTGGAAGGAAGAGAGTAGTATGTATACTTGCATCAAAGGTCAAATACAGAATTTGAATCTAGTGATCGGATGTACCGTGGGCTGTCCATACTGCTACGCTCGGAATAATGTGAGGCGCTTCCATATAACGGATGATTTTTCCGTTCCTGAGTTTTTTCCGAACAAGCTTCGGCTCATGGAAAAAAAGAGGCCACAGATTTTTCTGCTTACTGGCATGAGTGACCTCTCTGGATGGCAACCGGCGTGGCGAGAACAGGTATTCGCCAAAATTGCAGAAAATCCACAGCATCAATTCTTATTTCTATCCAAGCGGCCAGACCTGCTTGATATTGACACCGACTTAGAAAACGCATGGTTTGGCGTAACAGTTACGAGCAAATCGGATTTATGGCGTATCGACGCACTTAGGAAAAACGTGCGGGCAAAACACTATCATGTAACTTTTGAGCCGTTGTTTGATAATCCGGGAGAAGTAGATCTACACGATATAGACTGGGTGGTTATTGGTACGATGACCGGCCCGATGAGCCGAAAGATCCACACAGAACCAGAATGGGTCCACTCCTTGACGAAGCAAGCCCACATGTTTCAAATTCCTGTCTTTTGGAAAGAAGATCTCGCCCCTATCATGGGCGAGGATGATGTAGTGCAGGAATTGCCTGCAATTTATAATAAAGTTTTAGAGGAGCAAAGCAAATGGCATCAAACAACCAGAACAAAGTAATAATAAAAGATGTAGACACAAAAAGCATCATGACGAAATCAACACTCCCAGTAGGGGGGTACTCTGTCAACCCTTATGTTGGATGCACTCATGGCTGTAAGTATTGTTACGCATCTTTTATGAAACGGTTTACCGGTCATACGGAGCCATGGGGAACCTTCCTTGATGTAAAACACTGGCCAGAGATCAAGAATCCAAAAAAATACGCCGGTCAGAGGGTAGCGATTGGCTCCGTGACAGATGGTTATAACCCGCAAGAGGAAGTATTCAGAGCCACTCGCAAGCTGTTAGAGCAACTTCGAGGCAGCGGTGCAGAAATCTTAATCTGTACCAAATCCGACCTTGTGTTAAGGGACCTTGACCTTATCAAGGAGCTTGGGCAGGTAACTGTCTCTTGGTCGATTAACACCCTTGATGAAAACTTTAAAAATGATATGGACAATGCTGTCAGCATCGAACGACGTCTTGCCGCCATGAAGACGTTTTACGATGCTGGTATCCGCACAGTCTGCTTTGTATCTCCCGTCTTTCCGGGAATTACAGATTTTGAAGCCATTTTTGAGCGAGTCAAAGACCAATGCGATCTGTTTTGGTTGGAAAACCTAAATTTGCGGGGCGACTACAAAAAGACCATTATGAATTATATTACTAAACAATACCCTGAGCTTCTACCGCTCTACCACGATATATATGACCTGCATGACCGTAGTTACTTTGAGATGCTCGAAAAGAAAGCGGAGGAAATGGCGAAGAAATACGATTGCCCATTTGTGGATAATGAGCTACCTTATGGGCGAGTTCCACAGGGTCATCCTGTCATTGTGGACTACTTCTACCACGAGGAAATCCGCGGATCAGAGAATACGAGTGAACGCAGAAAAACTGGACGGGCGAACAAGACCTAGAGTATTTAGTGCATAACATAGCGGAAAAACTATCTACCTACAAGATGCTGCCAAACGAAACGTCTCGCGTCTGCACGGGTAGTATTTTTCCAACTGACCGATTCGTCTACCACTTTCCCCGGTTATATTGCGTTTTTAGTGCATTTGAAATATCATAAAAATGACAGGGAATAAAGTACTATGACAGCACTCCAACTCCACGTCAAGACACAGGATAAAGCGGTGAGCAATAAGAGCAACACGCCGGTTATTATCAGGTATCCATTCCTGCGCTTGACCGCATGGAACAAAGAGGCGGTCTATGCCTGATATGTATAAATCATGGAAGGCCGTCCGCCTGTGGAATAATTTATTTTTACGGTAACGACTCCGCATTTTGACAAATGTTTCATGTACCTTCGTACCGTTACCCTTGAAAGAGGAATTTCACTTAGTATTGCGTCTAAGGTCAGAGGTTCTCCTATGTGCTTTTTCAGGTAAGAGAGAAGCTGCTCGTTCGTTTCATCTTGAATTCCCTTTTCGGTTTTTTCGTTAAAAAGATTTTTACTGCCATACGTATTATTCAGGAAGCCGTCCAGCTCCGTCTGCGAGATATAGCCGGAGCTGTTTATTGACGTTGCCTTTTCTATGAAATGCGCAATTGCATTGTGATAACGTTCATAGGAGTAAGGCTTTATCAGATAATCTACGACGCCGTAATTCAGCAGTGCTCTTATTGACGAAGATTCATTGTCTAACGTTATGACGATTACCTCCGCATCCGAGCCTATTTTACGCAAATTGGCCATAAATTCACTTCCGTTCATGCCCGGAAGGTGGTAGTCAAGCAGTATCAAATCAATTTTATTGTTTTTTAAGTAAGCGATGGCGTCAGCGCCGTTTCTGAAAGACGACACCAGATTGATTTCTTTGTAACTGTCCAGATAAATTCCGTTAAGCTGTGCAATTACCGGGTCGTCTTCTACAATAATTGCATTATACATTGGTAATCCCCGAAAAAATTAATATTTTTCGAAAAAATTATATTATAGGGAATAGATATAATCAAGACGAAAAAATCAACATTATAGGACACATAATGACTAAAAAACAGTAAAAAAAGCAGAAAATAATATATTTCGACAAAATGTGAAGCTGCGGTTTTGGCTGAAAAATTAATTGTAAAACAAATGAAAATTAAAAAGCCGAATAAAAATCGGAGGTATCGGACCCTGATTTTCATTCGGCCGGCGTATTTGCAATAATCTGCCGTCACGGTGAAGTGATTTTTAAATATTTATATGTCTGATGTATCAACCGCTCTTGTTGCCGCCATTGCGAGCGCGCCCGGTCCGATGTGGCAGGATACTGAGAGGGAAAGCGGGTCGACGACAGTTATTTCATAGCTTGGAAATTCTGCCTGAACCTCCTTTTTGAATTCCTTTACTGCGGTATCGTCGCCTGAGTAGGCAATGGCGACCTTCATCTTTCCCTTATCGGCGAATTGCCTGAATCTTCCGTCCAAATCATTGTGGATTGCCTTGAATATCTCTTTTTTAGCTGATTTCATGCCGCGGGCTTTTGCATATTGGTCAAGCTTTCCGCCTTGTATCTGAAGCACCGGCTTGATGTTGAGTATCGTAGCGATGCCTGTTGCGGCAGGAGTTACCCGACCGCCCTTTTTGAGATATTCCATGGTTTCGACCGCAATGTATATCGAGGAGTCGGCCTTAGTGCGCTCCAGAAGCTCTTTTATTTTTGCCGCAGGGACGCCGCTGTCGGCAAGCGCCTTTGCTTCATAGACGGATTGCTTCTGGGTGATGGAAATTCTCTGATTGTTTACGACGAATACGCGTCCGCTATAATTGCTTTCGCTTGCAAGCATTGCGGCGGTTTCACAGGAGCTGCTTAAGCTGCTGGACATCGGTATGTGTACAATTTCATCGTAATTTTTAAGAAGCTTATCCCAAAGATCAATTAGATCCGCAGGGGACGGCTGGGAGGTGTGAACTTCCGCACCGTTTTGAAGATGTTCAAAAAATTCCTTTTGGGACATTGTAATCTCTTCATAGAACAGTTCGTCATTTATATAAAATGGCATTGGAAGCACATAAAATCCCGCTTCCTTTGCATCTGACTGGGATATGCCGCTGTTGCTGTCTGTAATTATGGCTGTACTCATAAAAATATCCTCCGTGGTATATCATTGTTGCTTCTGTAAAAATACAACAATTGAAGACAATATAGCATATTTTTTAAAAAAAGTATACACCATAATTTTTAAGAGAGTGTAAAATTATATTTGGAAAATGATTCCGGCGCCTTAAATCCTTATGGAGCGTTGCGGTCTGATGCAGAGAGTCAGACGTGCCACGGTATGAATTTTTGCCCGCAATAGGCGTAAAATAAGAAGATCCGTCATTTTCTGCATAATATACATTAAAGTCTGCATATGAAACAGACCACAAGATTTAGTGTTTAAAAACAATTTTTTTGAAAAAAATAACTAAATATTGAAAATGGTACTTGGCAAATCCAAAAACTGTGCTATAATTAAACGTGCAGTTGCACCAATTACGAGGAGGGGAACTTATGAACATAATAAAGAGAAGCGGTGTAGAAACCAGTTTTGACGTTGAAAAAATTGTAGATGCTATTCGTAAAGCGAACGACAGCGTGAAAGAATCAGAAAAGCTTTCTGAAAAAGAAATAGAGGCGATAGCGGATAAGGTGGAGAGAAACTGCAGGGAAATGAGCCGTTCCGCAAGCGTTGAGGAAATTCAGGATATGGTTGAAAACCAGCTGATGAAGTATCAGGCTTACTCCATGGCAAGAAACTACATTACTTACCGTTATAAGAGACAGTTGGTTCGTAAGTCAAACTCCACTGACGAACAGATCTTGAGCCTGCTTGAATGCAACAACGAAGAGGTAAAGCAGGAGAATTCAAATAAAAATCCTACCGTGAACAGCGTTCAGCGCGATTATATGGCAGGAGAGGTTTCAAAGGACATTACGAAGAGGTTCCTTTTGCCTGCCGACGTTGTTGACGCACATGAGAAAGGCATAATTCATTTCCATGATGCGGATTATTTTGCTCAGCATATGCACAATTGCTGTCTTGTGAATTTGGAGGATATGCTGCAAAACGGTACCGTAATCAGCGAAACCATGATTGAGAAGCCTAAGAGCTTTTCGACGGCCTGCAACATTGCAACGCAGAGCATAGCGCAGATCGCAAGTTCGCAGTACGGCGGTCAAAGCATATCTCTTGCGCATCTTGCTCCGTTTGTCCAGATTAGCCGTGAAAAGCTGAGAAAACAGGTTCGGGCTGAAATGGAAGCGATTGGCAAGAGCATGACTGAAAAAGAAATAAACGATGTTGCCGAAATAAGGGTAAGAGAAGAGATTAACCGCGGAGTACAGATGATCCAGTATCAGGTCATCACTCTTATGACAACAAACGGACAGGCTCCTTTTGTTACCGTGTTCATGTATCTGGGCGAGGTTCCGGAAGGACAGACCAAGGATGACCTTGCTCTTATAATAGAGGAAATGCTTAACCAGCGCATACTTGGAGTTAAAAACGAGAAGGGCGTCTATATCACTCCTGCTTTCCCTAAGCTCATTTATGTTCTTGAGGAGGATAATATACGCAAAGGAAGCAAGTACTGGTACCTTACTGAGCTTGCCGCTAAATGTACGGCTAAGAGAATGGTTCCTGACTATATCTCGGAAAAGATAATGAAGAAGCTTAAACAGGGCAACTGCTACACCTGCATGGGCTGCCGCTCGTTCCTCACGGTTTACAAGGACGAAAACGATAAATTTAAATTCTACGGACGTTTTAATCAAGGCGTTGTCACATTAAATCTTGTAGACGTTGCATGCTCGTCGGAGCGTGATATGAATAGATTTTGGGAAATACTTGATGAAAGGCTTGACCTTTGCAGGAGAGCTCTGATGTGCAGGCATGACAGACTGAAGGGGACGCCTTCCGACGTTGCGCCGATACTTTGGCAGCATGGCGCTCTTGCTCGCCTTAAAAAAGGTGAAACGATAGACAAGCTTCTTTACAACGGTTACTCTACGATTTCGCTCGGCTATGCCGGACTTTGCGAATGTACAAGGTATATGACAGGCAAATCGCACACGGACCCTGAAGGAACTCCTTTTGCGCTTGAGGTAATGCAGAGGCTTAACGACGCCTGTGCGAAATGGAGAGAGGAAACCAAAATAGATTTCAGCATCTACGGTACTCCGCTTGAATCTACCACCTACAAGTTTGCAAAGGCTCTTCAGAAGCGTTTCGGAATCATTCCAGGCGTTACCGACAAAAATTATATTACAAACAGCTATCATGTTCACGTAACCGAGCAGATTGATGCTTTTGAAAAGCTTAAGTTTGAATCCCAGTTCCAGGCGCTTTCGCCGGGCGGAGCTATCAGTTATGTTGAGGTTCCTAACATGGAGAATAACCTGGAGGCGGTTCTCTCGGTTATGCAGTATATTTACGATAATATTATGTATGCGGAGCTTAATACCAAGAGCGATTATTGTCAGCAGTGCGGCTATACGGGCGAAATCCAGATCATTACCGACAGTCACGGAAAGCTGGTTTGGGAGTGCCCGAATTGCGGCAACAGGGATCAGGACAAAATGAATGTGGCAAGAAGGACCTGCGGCTACATCGGAACCCAGTTCTGGAATCAGGGCAGGACGCAGGAGATAAAGGAAAGAGTCCTTCATCTGTAAAAAAATGAGGCGTCAATAGTTTTTCCGTCATGCTGCTGCCGTTTGCTTGGCGTAAGCCTTTGGAGCGGTTTGCTGAGGCCTGACAAATCGGTTTGTTAATAATTTCTGAACATTGTGTGAAATCTTCTCAGTTGCGCCGGATTCGGTCTTTGTTGGGGTTGACACGTATTTTATTATGTGCTATGAATAAAAACAGAACATAGACTGGGAGGAGGATAATTATGATTAAGGTTGAAGATTTGAACAAAACATACAACAAGGGCAAATCCTTCGAGTGCCATGCCCTTAAGGGCATCAGTTTTACAGTAGATGAGGGAGAACTTGTTGCAATTATCGGAAAGAGCGGCGCCGGAAAGTCTACTCTTCTTCATATTCTGGGAGCGATAGATAATTACGACGGAGGAAGCTACAGGCTGAACGACACGGAGGTCGGCGAACTGAACCAGAAAAAGCTGGCGGAATTCAGGAATGCCCATGTCGGTATTATCCTTCAGGATTTTGCTTTGGTTGAAGGCTACAGCGTAATCGAAAACGTCATGATTCCGCTGAGATTCAGTAAAACGCCTAGAAAAGAATACAAAAAGCTTGCGATGGAAGCTCTTAAACAGGTGGGAATAGATGATCTTGCAGAGAAGGATGTAAACAAGCTGTCAGGCGGACAGAAGCAGAGAGTTGCAATTGCAAGAGCTATTGTCAACAATCCGGATTTTATTCTTGCGGATGAGCCTACGGGCGCGCTTGACACGGTGACTACTGAACAGATAATCGACGTGTTTAAGCAGCTGAATAAGGCAGGCAAGACCGTTATAATCGTAACCCATGACATGCAGGTCGCTGAAAGCTGCAACAGGACAATCACGATATCAGACGGTCTGATAGCATAAAGGTGCAGCCGTGAAGCGGTAAAAGCATTTGAAACAAAAAATTTGAGGCAGATGAATAAAGGCAGGTGCCTGAAAGCGGGTACCTGCCTTTTTTTGTCTTATTCCGCGGTTTTCATTTCACCGTATTTAAGTCCTACCGTTCCGGTTGCAATATAGTAGCGGCCGAATACTTTTTTGTCGGCGTCAATGCTTTTTATTTCGCCGAACATCTGCGAATCGTTATTGATATGTTCCCATGTCTTTCCGAAGTCGAGGCTTCTGTAAAAGCCGAAGGTCCCGTCTATTACGGCGGATATGTAAAGCGCCTTGTCATTGTTGATGAACTCATCGGTATCGGGCAGTATTCCAAGTCCTACGCAGTAGACCGCATCATTTTTGCGGCTCAGCTTTTCAGCAAAAAACTTATCGCATTTACAGCAATAGCTTATCTTCCAAAGACCGTCCAGATTCATCGCGAAAACAAATTCTCCCTTTTTCCCTGATATCCCGCGGATTTCAACTATGCACTGGGCGTCTATTCCGCATAAATCCTGAACGGGCATGTTTTCGGGACGGGATTTTTCAAAGAATGTTGCACCGCTGTCCTTGCTTACGTAAAGTCTGGAATTTTCGCCAAAGCCGTAGACGGTATTATTGTCTGTTCTGTCATAAAACGGTTTAAGCATTCCGTCGGAAGGATTGCCGTTTATATCGAACACTCTGGAGATTTTCCAGCTTTCGCCCTTGTTTTCCGAATAAACTACGCAGTCGGCATGCAGAGCGTCGCTGTCCGCAACAGCCCACACGAGCTTCTTTGAATCAGGAGACATTGCGACCCAGCCTGAATTGTTGTTTGGACGGGATATGCGGTCTAACAGCCGGTCGAGCTTTTCACTAAGCCCAAAAGGCATCGCACAGTGTCTCAAAGTCCTGCCGGCGTCCTCTGAGTAAACTACGCCGCCGCAAGTACGCCCTGTCCAGTTTCCTCTTGGCGTAGCGGCGAATACGTCAGGTATTTCATCGGGATAGTCGGCATTTATCGATGTTATGTATCTGTCGCCGTTTTCGTTGGCAAAGGAGTTTTCGCACGGTTTGTCAAGCTCCGTAAAGACAAATCCACCAAGGTCTCCGACAATATCAAGCGCCTTTATGCTTCCCTTGACAGGAGAATAGACGTTGAGATGAACGGTTTCCTCAATTCCGGCGCAGCAGTCTGACCATGAAAAATCAGGGCTCTGAAGGTTCATAGAAGCAAAAACTCCGGTGCCGGTGTTAAAAAACGCCATGTTAGCGTCAAAAGGATTGATTTTGACGTCAGTAAGCCAGTGAATAAGCGAACCGTTGCCGTTATACTCAGGCTTCATATAAGGCGTGTTGAAATGCATATTGCCGATTTCCAATCCCTTAAGCACCGCTTCCCAGCTCTCTCCGTAGTCGCGGGATATTAAAACCATATCGTCACCGGTGCGGCATATCGTTGAAGCGATTAAGTATCCGTCGATCTGAGGAGTGCTGCATATTCCGCCAAAGCCGAAATCGTTGAAGCTGCGGTTTATTCCATGTTCTGCAAGTTCAGGCGTTATATCCTTTACATTGCCCAGCTTTCCGTCAGCCATAAGCTCATAGCGCATTATGCTTCCGCCCGTGACGCTTCCGCAGTCGCTGCTGTAGCCATGCTCTTTTATGTAGGCGTGAGGCCCCGTTTCATTAAAAGTTACATAGAGGTATTTTCCGTCGAAGCAGAAACGGTGACCGACATGCCCTGACCACTGCGCGTTACTGCCTGCATAATGACAGGGCTGTTCGAGTTCGGAAAAGCTTATGCCGTTGTCATAGGAGACAAAAAGACTGTGGCCTCTTGAGCACTGACCTGTTTTATTGGAAGTTCCGTCTGAGGACACCACCAGAGTATCGCAGGAAGGAGCCTTCCACACAAAGGTAAGATGCTTTTCAGGCGTGCTCATCCTGTCAGTACAGACGTTTATTTTTTCCCAGCTGTCGCCAAAATCCGAGGCTTTTAAAAGACCTGCTTCCTGTGATGCAAAGTATATGACGGACGAATCGTCAGGATCTACGATAAGACGGAAGCCCGTGCCTCTGCCGGGATTGTTGCCGTGGGCATGGCAAGGCATTTCTTTTACCGTAAACGTTTTGCCGCGGTCATGGGATACGGAAAAATAGCCGTTAGGAAATTTGCCGAGAGTCGGTCTTCCCATGCCGCTGACTATGTAAAGAACATCAGGGTCATTATTGTCCAGCGCAAATGCCAGCGGAAAGGTTTCGCTGCGGTCAAAATGAGTTACATGTTCAACTAAAGACAGCCATCTGTTATTTTCAAAATCGTAGCGGTAGCATCCGCCAATATCCGTGCGGCAATAGAGTATGCCGGGAACCTTCTGGTGAAAGACGAAGCCGGTAACGTAACCGCCTCCGGGAATAGGGAGATTTCCGTACTTGTATGGAATGTATTTTATATCAGAACTCATAACCGCCTCCTTAAAAAAGCTCGCTATACAATATAACATATTTGGGGTCTTATTTCTACTTATAAAAGTATAAAAGCATCTTAAATATGACTGAAAACGGCAAATTGATGATGTAAATAGGCATTATACGGTTTTACGCTTGGAGAATATTGCGTAAAATCATTTAAAATATTTAACAAAGGCGTAAAATGTGATATAGTTAACTGTGTCTTCTGTTTGCGTTGACAGGGGTAAGCTGCGGTGCAATACGGAAGGACGGGAGGATAGGCTATGATTTCCGAAACAGGGATTTTTGATACGCATGCGCACTATGACGATGAGCAGTTTGACGGTGACAGAGCGGAGGTTCTGGAAAAAATCAGGACGGCGGGGGTAAAAAAGGTCGTAAACATAGGCTGTAATCTTAAAAGCAGCAGAGCAAGCGTCAAAATGGCTGAAAGCGTCAGCGGTTTTTACGCGGCGGTCGGAATTCACCCGTCAGATGCCGGAGAATGTGATGATGCAGCCGTTAAAGAGCTAAGAACGCTTGCACACGGAAAAGGAGTCGTTGCAATCGGTGAAATCGGGCTTGACTATCATTGGAACGACTATCCTGCCGAAATACAGAGAGAAGCGTTTGTCAGGCAGCTTGAATTGGCTAAGGAACTCGATATGCCGGTTGTCATACACAGCAGGGAAGCCGCTGCAGAAACGTTCGATATAATGAAAAAACATGCTTATGAGCTTGAAAAAGGCGGAAAGAAGTCCAGAGGCGTAATTCATTGCTATAGCGGAAGCTGTGAAATGGCAATGGATTATGCAGCCTTGGGCTACTATATTGGATTGGGGGGAGTCCTGACCTATAAAAATGCCAGAAGGGCAGTGGAGACGGCGGAAAAAATCCCTCTTCAGAAACTGGTGATCGAAACGGACTGTCCTTATCTTTCTCCGGTCCCGAACAGGGGAAAAAGAAACGACTCGTCCAATTTGAAGTACGTTGTTGAAAAACTGTGCGAAATAAGACATATGGAAGAAAAAGAACTGCTTGCAGTACTGTGGGAAAATTCACACAGCCTGTACGGTTTAAATGCTGAAAACTGAAAGTCATGTAGAGAAAAACAAAGAAGCGGAAGCAGGTAAAAAGGAGAACCAAGTGGCGAATCTGGGAGACCCTAAAGCGACAATAGAAATTCTAAAAAAATATAACTTCAGCTTTCAAAAGAAATTCGGACAGAATTTTCTTATTGACAGGCTTGTGCTTGATAAAATCGTAAGGGCGGCTGAGATAACAAAAGAAGACGTTGTTCTTGAGGTCGGGCCGGGAATCGGAACGCTTACACAGTGTCTGTGCGAAAACGCAAGGTATTGCATTGCTGTTGAAATAGACAAAAATCTGATTCCTATTTTGGAAAATGATACGCTTGCGTCTTATGATAATGTAGAAATCGTAAACGATGATATTCTTAAGACGGATTTAAATGTGCTTCTTGCAAAAACCGGAGCAAAAAGCTTTAAGGTCGTAGCAAATCTGCCCTATTACATAACCACTCCTGTCATAATGGGACTGCTTGAAAAAAATGCGCCGATAGATTCCATGACTGTCATGGTTCAAAAGGAGGTCGCGCTCAGGATGCAGGCGGGGCCGGGCAGCAAGGATTACGGCGCGCTCAGCCTTGCGATAGCGTATTATGCCGAGCCTTACCTTGCGGCGAACGTACCGCCCAATTGCTTTATGCCAAGACCGAATGTGGGAAGCGCGGTGATAAGGCTTAAGCTGCATGAGGAAAAACCCGTAAATCCCAAGAATGAGAGCTTTATGTTTAAAGTGATTAGAGCTTCCTTCAATCAGAGAAGAAAAACCTTGGTAAACGGGTTGAAAAATTCTCAGGAGACTCAGATTCCCAGAGAAAAATCTGAAGAAGCTTTGAGGGCTATGGGTTTGGATGCGAACATAAGAGGCGAGCAGCTGACACTGGAAGATTTTGCAAGGCTTTCAGACCTGCTCTTGGAGGCCTAGAATGGAAGTTTTGATACGGAAAAGGCTGTTTCCGGCGTTGAAAAAGGCGGTTTCTGATTTTGTAAGAAACGACGGGACCGAAAGGTTTCTTCTAAAAAGTCCCGGAGCCTTTAGAACGGGAGGGATTCCTGCACATTATATTGCGGTTTCTTCGGCGGACTCTAAAACAGAAAAGAGAGTATATGATGTGCTTGCCTACGGAGAGGCAGCAGTCCTTGACGGGGAAAACAGGCTTTGGGTCGAGATTTGCGTTAAAAATAATGCGGCGGCAGGCAGAATGCTGCTTGATGCGGTAAAAAAAGAAGCAGGACGGTTTGGAGCGGCAGTCGCAATAAGCTCGCCTTTAAAAGACGATGAAATTCTTCTAAAGGAGGATTTCAAATGTTTTCAGACGGATCTTCTGATGGAGCTTAACGGGACGTCGGACACGTCAGGCGGAAGGGTTCAAGGTTCGGATATCCGTAAGCATGAGTATGAGTCCGCGAAAAAAGATTTAGTAAAAGACGCTCCGGCAGTCAGGATAGCAAGGGAAGGTCAGGGCAGCGAAATAAAATGTTTCGTTGCATCGGAAGACGGCAGCGTGATTTGCTCCTGTAATCTTTCCGAATATGAAAGCTCCGTGTGCATATCGGATGTGTTTACGGAGGAAGGCTTTCGCAGGCAGGGCTATGCCTCGTACCTTGTTGGAACCCTTGCAGGAGAAGCCGTGAGATCAGGGAAAAAAGCAATGCTTCATGTGTCCGGAAGTAATAAAAGCGCAGTCAGTCTCTATAAAAAACTGGGATTTTCCGTAAAAGACAGTCTTTTTTCTTATATTTACCCAAATGACATTTGAAAAAAGCCTGTCGTTGTTGTAAATTATAGGTAATCGGCTTATTCTAAAAAACTGGAGCAGAGCGCAGACCGGATATCGGCGCCGTCACGTCCTGCGCCGCTTCGGAATGGGGATTAAAATGAAAGTAAATCTTAAAAAGAAACTGTGGCCGCTGTGGATTTTTCTGGGCGCGGTTCCGGGTTCAGTTTTATGGCTTTTTTTGGTAAACATAGGCTATGCAGGCGAATTTGCAGGACTTATTGCAGGGTTCGGCGCAATGGCGGTTTTTAGGTGGTCAGGTGCAGAGCTGAAATATTCCCGTCTGATAATCGGTTCGGTTATGCTTTCCGTCATTTCCGTGATTGTTAATCACATAGCCTATGCGCTTGATATCTACAATAAATTTTCCGAAAATTGGTTTGGAGCGGCAGGGAGCAAATTTTCCTTTTTTGACGCTTCGAGAACTGTGTTTTCGGATTTCTTCATCAGAAACGCCGAAGGGCTCAGAAAATTTTATATTGAAGCGGCGGTGCAGGGGATTTTGTGCAGTCTGCTTTTCTGGATAGCTTTATTCATATATTACAGGAAGGTTGAAGAACTGGAAAGTGAAAAATAAATTAACTGTCAGATTAAAATCAGAATGTGCAAAAATAAAGCTTTTGCCGTGCGTGCTTGCACTGGCGGTACTGTGCGCTGCATGCAGCTCTCCGTTTGCAAAAAAATATGAGAGCGCATCGGAGCTTTTTACGGAGTTTAATAAGCTCAAAGAAGGAAGCTTTGTCCTCGATTCCGATTTCAAAATAGAAAAGGGAGAAAATCAGGCTTCAACCGGTCTTGCAATATCAGGCGTCACTGACGGCAATGCCGCCGTATTCGACTATAATACGGTTCTCACGTTCGCAGACGACAGCCATTACGTTAATGAACCGATAGTCTACATAGAAGACGTTCAAAGCATTCGTTCAAAGCTGATGTTTGCGCTGCTCGACGCCTGCGGAAGCCGGTGGGACAGAGATGATAATGAATATTTGTGCGGAACTGACGATAATTCGGTAACCGCATCTTTATTTTCATATCTTGCTGACTGCGCCGAAGAAGCAGACTCGGCGGAGCTCCATGATTATATTGAAGCGGTGTCTCAGGCGATCAGTCAGGACGAGACGGAGTCGGTTTTAAATACCAGTATATCCTTTGACGGCAAGGCGTTTTCCGAAAAAATAAGCGGAAGCTTTGTGACATATGAGACCCGAGTGGATTTTACGCTGGAATATAAATTTGAACAGGGAGAGGCGGATTACAGCTCAGACAGCGACTATGCGGCGCTTGGTACTGCTCTTGCGGAAAGCTTTGAAGATGTATATAAGGCCTATGGAGCGGATGCCGGCATATACGAAAGGGAAGAACAGGAGATTACCTCTCATGTTGTTGACGGAAGCTCTCTTATAGTGCAGGGATTTGACGATATATATTATAAAATCAGATGGGACGGCTATAAGCTGAATTATTCAGAGGGAGATTTAGACTATGGAAGATGGGTGCTTGCCCTGACCGAAGATAAGGATACCACGGTAAACCTCCAGATGTTCCTTGACGATGATGAAAGTCTGATTCAGTGGTATTACAGCACTTACGGAGACGAGATGGAAATAACGCATGAAGCAGAAAAAATTGATGCGGCAATCGGAACGGTTACGCATGCGGTTGTAACAATGACAGAAAATGGCAGGGATTATGTAAACGATATGTATCTGTATCAGGTTTCAGACGAATTTCTTATTCAGGTAACGGTAAATAATCCGACCGGTAAGTATACCGACCTTGAAATGCTTGATATGGCTCTGACAGAATGTACGGCGTACGGAGGGGAGTAGGTATGACACAGAAAAAAAAGAGCGAAACGGGAAAAGAAAATAATCGGAAAAATAATTTTTCTTCAAATGATGAAATTAATAAAGCGCCTGTAAAAGCCGTAATCAAGCCTGAAAAAGCGGCGGAGGCGGAAATTTCATCGGAGGGTGAAAAGCTGTCTGATGACGGGAGAAAAAGCCTTACCCCGTCGGAAGACGTGACGGCCTCATCGCCTCAGACTCCGAAGCGGCAGCGGCGCGAGCCTGAGTGGAAGCTCAGAATAAATCAGGAGGATAAAGAGGAGAAGGACAGCAGGCTTAAGAGCGGAATTTCCAGATATTTTGATATAGCCGCCGTGAGCTTCCTTGTAGTTGCCGCATGTCTGCTTTTCTATTTTGTCCTTTTCCGTTTTGACGTTATAAAAAAGGGGATAGGGGTAATCCTTTCAGTCACTTCCCCGATAATCGTCGGATTCATTTTTGCTTATCTTCTGAATCCTGTCGTTATGCTCCTTGAGGCTAAGTTTTTGAAAATTTACAGAAAGCATCAGGACGCAATGGCAAAGGCAGGAAAAAAGAAAAAGCCTCATAAGCATAGGGCGGAAAGCGATGACAATCCGATCTGCACTAACCAGAACCCGGTGCTGGTAAACGGAAGAGGCGGCGCCAGACGTCTTGCGATAACCGTTACGGTGCTTGTTACGGTTACGCTGTCGGGGCTACTGATAATGGTAGTCGTTCCTGCGTTTGTACGAAGCATTTCTGCGCTTGCTGAAAACCTGCCGCAGTATTACACTGCGATCAGCGAAAAAATAATAGATTTTGTGGAGAAGCATGAAAAGATATCAAAGCAGCTTCCGGATATAAACGAAATACTGAATAAGATAAACGTTTTTGATATTGTAAGCAACTACCTGAATTCCGTGCTTTCAACGGCATATAACTGGGTTATCATTGCTTTTAAATTTGTATACAATGTAGTAATAGGTCTTATTATCGCGATATATCTTCTTGGAGGCAAGGAAAGATATATCGGTCAGGCTAAAAAGGTGTGCTTTGCAGTTATGAAGCCTGTACGTGCGAAGAGATTCATTCAAAATATGCACAAGACAAACGGGATCTTCAAGAGCGCGATCCTTGGGAAGATTCTGGATTCAATTATTATCGGCTGCATATGTTTTATCGGCATGTCCGTTATTGGAATGTTGGGATTCAGCGTTATTGAAGACAACAAGGTTCTCATAAGCGTCGTTGTCGGAGTTACCAATGTGATCCCGTTCTTCGGCCCTTACATCGGCGGAATCCCAAGCGTGTTCCTGCTTTTGTGTCTGAATCCGCTTCAGGGACTTATTTTTGCCGTATTCATTATTGTTCTTCAGCAGTTTGACTGCAACTTCCTCGACCCTAGGGTAGTGGGAAGGAGCGTCGGACTTTCTCCTTTTTATGTTATCGTGTCCTGTCTTATCTGCGGAGGCCTTCTCGGAATTCCGGGAATGCTGATTGCGACTCCGTTCGGCGCCGTTGTTTACGGTATTTCTAAGGCGTGGATTGAAAGCAAGCTTGAGAGCAAATCGCTGCCTATAGATACCTTTGAATATGCTGACAAGCCTGGGGCTGTAATACTTAAAAAATCAGAGGAATAATCGGGACAAACCTGAATATATATTGTACCAAGGATTGGAGGTACGGTATATGATTAACAGGAAGGTTTTGTATTTTTATGAATATGCAAGCGAAATCAGAGGCAAATGTCTCGGACATGCAAGAATCATGGTGTGCGGGACTTTGCTGAAGCTTACGCTTGCTTTTTCTTTGCCCGAATGGGAAAAGAAGCCCTGTAAGCTTTATTTTATTGCCGAAAGCGGACAAGGCCATGTCTCTGCAATTGAATTGGGAGAGATAATGCCATGCGGTATTATGACCGTTTATAACCTTGATTTGGAAGAAAACAGGCTTAACGGAATGAAAATCGGGGAAATAATTCATGTCTGCCTTTTCGTTAAGGAGAGCGAAAACAGGTATATAAAAGCGGTAATGGGAGTGTTCGATGTCACAGGAAAGAGCCTGAACGCTATTCTGGGAGAAGGGTCAGGCAATGCGAATCGGCAGCCTGCAGGCTGCGGAAAAACGGCGGAAACGGCTGATTATGGGAAATCTTTGGAAACAGACGGCTGTGAAAAAACTGTCGGAAGCGCCGGCGGCGAAAAGCCGTCGGAAACGGAGAAAAGCAAAAAAACCGAGGATATTTTAAATTACGGGCGTACCAGTTATGAAGAAGAAACGGTTATAAAAGACGGTAAAGCGGGAAGGCAGGGTGAAAACGCCGGATTCAACGAAAGAGAAAACGAAAATTACCGCAGGGATTTTGGCAGAGAAAGACAGGCTGCATCTGTAAAAAACCACGTGGAAAGGCTTATGGCAACCAGACCTGAGTACAGACCCTTTAATTCAGGCAGGATTTCATGCTCCGTGAGGATAGGGATAGGCGATGTGCTTAAGCTGTCGGAGGTGGAGCCGGGATTAAAGGATAACAGTTTCCTTTTGCACGGATTTTACCGATACAAGCATATACTGCTCGCAGGGGCAATGTTCAGAGGACAGATAAGCTATTACGTTCTGGTACCTGGAGTAAAGGTGGAAAGAGAACAAAAGGTAGCGGATATGTACGGATTCCATAACTTCATAACATTGGACGGTCAGGCTCCCCGAAACGGTAATTTCGGATATTATTCGTGGCAGCTTTCATCATAAATCCCGTTTTCTGCTTTCCCTTAACTCTTTGAAAAAGCTGCTGAGAAGCTCGCTGCATTCCTCCTGAAGCACTCCGCAGCATATTTCGACCTGATGGTTAAAGACAGGGACATTTAACAGGTTGAGTAAAGAGCCTGCGCATCCGGCCTTGGGATTCATCGCCCCGATATAAACCTTGTCTATGCGCGACTGGACAAGCGCGCCGGCACACATTTGGCAAGGCTCCAGCGTAACGTACATGCTGCAGCCTTCAAGACGCCAGTCGCCCAGTTTTTTACTGGCTTTTTTTATTGCGATAAGCTCGGCATGGGCAAGAGTAGAGCAGTCGGTTCTCCTCCTGTTGTAGCCTGACGAGATAACCTTGCCGTCCTTTACGATGACGCAGCCTATCGGCACTTCATTAAGCGCATAGGCTTTTTTTGCCTGTGCAAGAGCCTTGAGCATAAATTTTTTGTCCATAGCATTTATGTCCATAAATGTCAATACCTCATTTGGAAAAATCGCAAATTTAATAAATTATACCATGCTAACTCAATTTTGCATAGTTTTATTACATTATTTCCGCAAAAATTGATAATTTTATATTGAATTATTGTCGGAATGATAGTAAAATTCAATGTGAACGACAGAATGTGCCGTTTTAGGAACCGTATGGCAGAAACATTCTATTGAGAGAGTTGGAGGAAGCTATATGTTAAGCCTTTCAGATGAAGACAAGAAAAATATGCTTGCCGTGTTTTCAAAAAACATGACTCTGTACAGAAAAGCCATGAAAATTTCACAGGAAGAATTCGGAAGCCTTGTGGGAATAACGAGGCAGACCGTAAGCTCGATCGAGAGGGGAGCCTACACCCTTACATGGTCCATCTTCCTGTCGAGCCTCTTGATCTGCTCAGGGAACACACGGGCAAGACAAATGATAATAAATACCTTCGCAGGGGACGATGTTCTTACGGCATATCTTGAAGAGATGATGCGTGTCCCTGCTAAAAATGCCGACTACAGCTTTACGGGAACCGCAAGACAGTTGGAATTTGCTTCCTGCGTAATAGTAGACACCGTCGGATTTCCAATGGTGGAATTTGACGATAAAATGAAAGAGGTTTTTGGAATTGAGGATGATGAATCGGTCCCTTTCCTTTCTATCGTCTGGGATGAGGACAGGTCTGTAGTAAGGGAGATACTTACGGAAAAAATCCGCAAGCAGCTGTTTGTCTGCGCCGAGTTCCGTTTGAAGAATGAAGATGACACTCCGATACCTGTAAGCTGCGTAATCAGACGTCAGAAAAAGCTGATGAAAGACGGACGCTTTGATGTGGTCATCACAAGCCATACCGGGGACGTCTTAAAAAAGCATTCAATTTCAGGCATGATGGACATAATCCCGGCCGGCGTTGTGGTTTACGAGGTAAAGAAAATCGGTGAAGACGTTGTGACGGACATGTACTATTCCAATCAGGCGTTTTATGACATTATCGGACACACAAAGGAGCAGTTCGCTTCAATACATAATAACAATTTTCAAAACCTTGTGGGCTCTGACGACGCAAAGAGAGCGAATAAAATATTTGTAAACAGAAGAGAAAACCAGATTCTGCTTACGGAGATAAGAATAAACACCTTTGAAGGAAGCGCACAGTGGGTACACTGCAATTCAAAGCTCCTGCTTCGCGGTAAAGACGGTACGGACGTCGTTGTGATAGTCCTTACAAACATAACTAACAGGGTGAATTCCGAAATCAATATGAAATATCAGCTTGACCGCTACCGTCAGATAGAAGAGGTTTCGGACGATATTCAGTTCAATTATGAGCTTGGCGAGGACAGATTTACGATTCCGGTCAAATTCGGAAAGTTTATGAGCTCGGACAATGTAATAAAGAATTTCATATCCGAGAATAAATCTAAGGATTACGTGCATCCGGAGGATTACGACATATACAGAAAGCAGGCAAGCGAAGCGCTTGCGATCGGCGGAAAAAGCACTGCGGAGTACAGGATAAAGATTCAGGGGAAGGATTATAACTGGTGCAGAGTCATACTTAACTGCGTTGTGGACGAGCAGGGAACGATAAGCTATGTTTACGGAAGAATACTGGTTATCGATGAGGAAAAACGAATCCAGAAGGAGCATAAGGACGACAGAATGCTTATCAACAGGCTGTCTTCCACAGACAGGCTCACCGGACTTTATAACCGTACCGCTTTCAGGGCAAGAGTTGAAGAAATACTGAAAAAGGACAGCATGAAGTCTGTACATGCTCTTGCATATATGGATATTAACAATTTTTCCTTTATAAACGAAAAGTATGGCTATCCTGCCGGAGACAGGCTTTTGAGAGATTTTTCTCAGATGTTTCTTCGCAAGGGGAAGAAGTGCTTCGGCTGCCGCCCGCATTCGGATTTCTTCATTGTGTACATAAATGAAGACGATAAGCGTCAGGTGCTTGGCAAGATAAACAATTGGGCAAAGCTGTTTTCCGAGCATCAGACAAAGACCTATCCCGGCATAGACATAAGGATCAGCGCGGGCGTTTATTTCATTCAGAAGAACGACGTGGATATTTCGCAGGCGATAGACTATGCCAATATGGCAAGAAAGCAGATAAAAAAGAACAGACTTAAAAACATATGTATTTTTACCGATGCCCTTAAAGAGAGACGTGCATATGAGCAATCCATAGTAGGAGAGGTTTCAGACGCAATAAAGGCCGGTAAAATCGAAGTTTTTCTTCAGCCTAAGTTTTCAATTGAGTCGAGAGAGGTTATCGGGGCGGAGGCCCTTGCAAGGTGGAGAAATGAAGACGGAACCTACAAGAATGCCGCCGATTTCATTCCGATTCTTGAAGATTCAGGCAAAATAACCGACTTGGACTTCTGCGTTTACACAAAAGTCCTCCAGATTTTGAGAAACTGGAAGAAGATGGGTAAAAAAGAGATTCCTCTTTCGGTAAACTTTTCAGACAGGCACAATTCCTACTTGGGCTTTGATGAGAAGATCTACAGGCTGGCAGAACAGTACGGAGTAGACAGCAGAAATATTGAGATCGAGGTTAAGGAAAAAATCCTTATATCCAATGTCGACGGAATATGCGATAAGGTAGAAAATCTGAAAAAGAAGGGCTTTGCGGTTGCTTTGGATTCTTTTGGGAACGGCGGTTCTTCGCTTGGTTTTCTGCTTGATGCTCCGGTTGATACCGTTAAAGTGGACAAGAACATTTGGAGAAACATCTCCATTTCCGAAAAGGAAAAGAACTTTGTTAAGGCGCTTGCCGACATGATTTCAGCCGTGCATAAGGATGTTATCTTTGAAGGCGTCGAAACAGAGGAGCAGGCTCAGCTTATTTTGGACGGAGGCTTTACAAAGGCGCAGGGCTACCTGTTTGCTAAACCTATGAAGCTTGAAGAATTCGAGGAGAGATATCTTTAAACAAGAGGCGTTTTTATTTTACCTCAATTTCTTTGTCGGTGTCCAGAATGTAACTTTGAAAGCCGTTTATTACAAGGGTTTCCTTATACATGGAAACCCTTTTTTTTCTGCCGTAGTTTAAATGAACGTGACCGTGTATGAAATATTTCGGAGAAAAGGTCTCCAAAAGGGGGAGAAAGGATTCGAAGCCTCTGTGAGGAATGTCCTCCCCGTCTGAAATGTTCCTTGCAGGCGAGTGCGTCAGAAGGATATCGAAGCCCTTGTAACGCTTCAGGGGCCTTTTAAGCTTTTTTATTCTTTTTTCCATTTCCTTTTCGGAGTACTGGTTGTCACCGAGCTTATATCTCATTGAACCTCCCAGACCGAGTATTCTCAGCCCCTCATACTCCACAAGCTTTCCGTCAATACAGAAGCAGCCCTCGGGAGGCGTTTCGCTGTAGCAGTCGTCGTGGTTGCCGTGTACGTACAGCAGAGGCGCTTTTGCAAAAGTGACGACAAATGACAGATATGCAGGAGGCAGATCTCCGCACGACAGTATAAGGTCGATGCCATCCAGAACACCCTCTTGATAATAGTCCCAATATTTCTTATCGGGGGTGTCTGACAGTATTAATATCTTCATGTAAGTAAACCCGCTTTTATTCCTTCTTTTGGATTATCCGCACTGATGCGCCGGATCATCTGCCGTAAACCGAAACGGTTCTGTTCTGATCAGATTATCCGCATGCTTCCAGCACAGTATACAGCATTTCGTCTTTTATTTCAAGCTTCGGGAGATGAGCTGATGGCGTCGGGGATCAGGCTTTGAACCTTTGCAATTTCTGCCGCAGTATCAGTGATTTCCTCATAGCCCGGAATGGCGCCGTGAACATTTTCGCTAAGCTTGTTCATTTCAATCAGATATCTGTAGTCCTCTCCTTTTCCCGCATCGGCCGTTTCTCCGTTCTGATAGCTGATGGTGCCGTAAAAAGGGCGAAAATTCGATTTTATCATCTGTGATTTCAAAAAACCTACAAGCTGCAATGTAAGTTCAGGAACCCTGCTTGAGTATACGATATCGACTGCGCCGCTGGAAAGTCCCCACCAATAGCCGAGAGACTGCGTTCCGAGCGAGCTTTCCTCGATTTTCCATGAGCCTCTTTTTACGCTCTTAATGATCGTTTCGTAGAGCTTGCCCCAATCCCATAAAGGGGCGGCAAGGCTTATCGGGTTTTCCGGATTTTCTTCGGAGTTAAGGTAAAGCCCGAATTTTCTGGTTGTATAATTAGGTGCGGACCAGTCGAGGTTGCTGACGACGTCACAGCCGGCCTCCTGCAATTCCTTTTCAGGGTCGGAATTTTTTACGGACGTCCATGACAGATATATTTCCGCGCACGGATTGACCATTTTGGCTCCGATTGCAAAAGCATTGATTGACGCAACGGTTCCGTAAACGGGATAATCGGCTACGTAAGCAATTTTATTCGTCTTTGTCATTGCTCCCGCAATTATTCCAAGCAAAAATTTAGATTCATATGTCCTAAGATAATAGGTCCTTACATGCTTGGTAGAAGCATTGAGCGAGCAGTTCAGAATCTTGACCTCAGGATGCAGAATAGCAACCTTTGCACAGGCGGCGTTATGCCTTGGGGAAGCCGAGAATATCATGTCGTAGCCCTCGCGGCACAGTTCTTCGAGCTTATTTTCTGCATTGTTGGTATCTACGTCGAAGAAGACATTTGTTTCAATTTCGTCTTTAAAAGTCTCGTTTTCAACATGCTGCCTGCCCAATTCATGCGCATAAACCCATGCGGAGTTTTCAATGTTATCGTGATGGATAAAAGCAATTTTCAGCTTCTTTTTCGCTCTTAACACGTTTCTCATAACCGGACGCGCGGTAGTAGGATGAGTAGAAATTGCTACGGGCGTTTCAGTGGCGTCCAGGAGAATTTCTGAGCGGATTTTTGCAATATCGGCTTTGATTTCCGCATTGGTTTTGTCCTTTACGTCCTCAAAACCCATAAGAGAAACATAGGTAAGGAGAGCGTCGCTTACAGAGAGAGGAAGCTTATCAGGGCTTTTCTGGGCGTATTCTTTTCTGAATTTTGTATAAAGGGAGCGGACGTCCATTTTTAAATCGTCGCTCCATTCGCCGCTTTCGCCTGCCGTAAGCTCGGTAAATTTCGCAAAAGAGCCTGCCTTGGAAAAGTAGATGTAGTTTATCTGGCTTTTTTCGTAAAAGTCCAGAAATTCATAGTACAGGCTGATTTCGGGAGTGTCGTCACGCATAGGTATAATGCGGGTGACGGTGCCTTCGATTTCAAACGCATCCATATACTTGGAAACGGAAACCCTCTTGTTGCCCTCGGATATATAAAATTTGTTCAGATATTCGAACGCGACGACAGGACTGCGCAGTCCTTCCTCGATCATGCTGTCGTAAAGCGCAGACCATTTCGCTGCGAATTCCGTATCTGCACTAAGCAGAGGAAGGAAGTCCTTTGTAAACGCATTTGAACGGTTGCTGTTGACGGTTCCTGCGATAAGCTCTGTGGGTATAGTTACAAGACCCAGATTCTGCCTGCCTGAAATATTAATTCCAGAGGTTATGTCGTCCAGGACCGGCAGATATGGATCTGCTTTTTTTGAAGCACAGGCTGAAAAAACCTTTTCGGCCTTTTTCTGTGCAAGCTTATATTCTTCAATGCTCATATATATCGCCTCCGATTACGGATAAATCCGTATCAAGATAATTATCGTTTTAATACCACACATAATTTCATATTTAGAGAAATTAGTCAAGTAAAGAAAATAAACTTGAAATTTGTTACGGTTTATTGTAAATTTGTGGCATATGATTAATTTAGGGCTGAAATTCGGAGGAATTTTATGAAAATCGTACTTGTCAGACATGCTGAACCGGATTATTCGATAGATTCTTTGACTAATAAAGGCTGGAAGGAAGCCGAAATTTTGTCAGAAAGGATAAAAAAGCTGAATGTCAGGAAATTTTACGTTTCTCCTTTGGGTCGCGCAAGGGATACTGCAAGGACAGCCCTTAAAGGAACGGGAATTGAGCCTGAGGTGCTTGACTGGGTAAGAGAATTTGAAGGACGCTGCAATGACCCCAGAACCGGAGAACGGAGAAGATGCTGGGATCTTTTGCCCGGAGACTGGACAAAGTGCAGGGAAATGTATGATTTGGAAAAATGGACAGATTCCCCTTTTTATAAGGACAGTAACGTAAAAACCGAGTTTGAGAGGGTGAAAAAAGGACTGGATGAGCTACTTCTGGAATACGGTTACAGAAGGGAAGGCATGTGCTACAGAATCGAAAAATCCAACGATGATACCATAGTAATTTTCTGCCATATGGCAGTTTCGCTTCTGATGATCGGTTATCTGATTGGAATTGCGCCGCCGCTCATGTGGCACGGCTTTTTTGCGGCGCCTTCCACTCTGTTTGAAATTCAAACGGAAGAAAGGGCGGACGGACTTGCCTATTTCAGGGTCAAGTCGCTGGGAGAGTATTCACATCTTTACTCTGCAGGAGAGCCATGCAGCGATTCGGGGTTCTATCCGAAGTGATTATAAAAGAATAACGATGCTTGTGTGGAATGGATTTTTCGTTTGCTAGTATAGCTGACCTTCTGCCTTTTTTGCCATTTTGGCATGCTGAACCAGTGATGCAATTGCAAGTGAAATCACGCACACCGTAAGACATATCCCTGCGCAAAGTATATATGTTCCGTTCTGTGGATTTGTAAGGTTCTTCTTATCAGCTTTTAATTTCAAAATTTCTGTTATGATGACCGGGAGAAAAAACAGAACTCTGCTCCATATCCTGCACTCTTTTTTTATTACCATTCTTGAAAAAATGCCTCCAAACACTGCCAATTCAAGCATACCGACGGGAATCAGACCATATGTAACATTTATGTCCCCACGTTCTGCGTCTATCCTTTTGACAGATATGCACACAGCTGCTAAAAGCAGGGAAAGACTGCAGCATAATGACAATCCAAAGGAAACCGCCTTGCAGCAGATTATACTTTTGTTTTTGCATTGCACAAGCAGTCCAATCACATAAAATATTAAAGGGATAAGAGCGGTTATAATGCACGTTTCATAATTACAGCCTACAATAAAACCTCCCAACACAATAATGTAATAAAGAAAAGTCTCCACTGTTAGCATTCCGGCTTTTCCAATAGTTACTCCATATACTATGCAGTATAAAGTAAAAAGGAATAGGAGCAGGAAACCAATTATTATAAACGGCTTTTGCATGCTCGGAATATAGGAATAAAATAAGAGCGAAAGCCACCCGCATGAGATGCAGGATGTGGCAGTTATCATTTCCTTGTCTCTCAATACAAAACTTATGATAATACCGAGCAGGCACCACGCTAGTACAAAGCAGATAGTCATCATTTTTCTCCCACTCCATTCATATCTCAAAAAAAGAATTTGTTTTAAACAGGACATATTTATCTATGCAATTTGTCCATTTATCTCTATAAGGTTCAGCTTCAGATTCAAAAATCAAGTATATAGATCCACCATTAACACATATTTCTTCTGCTCCGTGAGGGAAGATGCGAACTTTATAAGCATTATTTTTTAATATCTTCTTATATGTTTTTCCGGATACGTTTTGAGGATTACTATAACTAGGCTTGTATAATCTTACCTCTGACCATTCTATTCCATATGATTTCGAAATTGCTAAATACACCACTGAATCTTTTTTGTAGAAGGAAAGACCTTGCATATGCTTAGGTGCCTCAATATAGTATTTTGCGGAGATGGTTGCCTTGCTAATGTTGACAATATAACCATATATACTTGATGTACTAGATTCGTTAAACGTGCCAACCCATAATAAATTGTCAAAAAACGTAAGGCAACTGGCCTGATTCATAACTGAAAAATTTCTAGGCATACTACTAAACCTATATGCACCGTACTTTTTTTCTCTGTCATTCTCGTATTCCTGAATTATACTTTGTAAATCAGTGTAAGGAAATCCTGCGATGCTCTTATTATTTGCTACCCAAATATACTTGTTAGAAGTATCATATGCAATTCCTCCAACGTGTGTCGTAAAAGGCAAAATCAAAGTAGTAATATACACTTTATCAGAAGATCTGACCACATAAATTACAGACCGTCCATTTTCATTAAAATCATATGCAGTAATTAATATATAATTCCCCGCAATACATATACCCTGAGGAACATATGACGAAAATAGAATGTATGTGTTCTTAGCAACATCAAAACTAAATGTGCGCTCTAATCCCGGAATTGTGCCCATTGATAATATATCAATACTTGTAATTGAAGTTTCAACCTCAGCATTTGTCTTATATGCACGAACAGTAGTTCCAGTGCCATACGTGTCTATTTTTGTAATGTAATTCGGTAAGCCCATTATACTATATCGCCTTTCAAACCCAAAAGCAATCTGCTTGATATTCAATAGTTTCTACTAAGAGTACAATTAAAATACTCTATGCGTAAGTGTACTTCGGTTTTTTTTTTTTGTCAATATTTTTTTCTTGCCTTGCTTGAGTTTCAGTTGTTTTATCCATATTACACCTGACTCATGGTTATGCAATGAACAACTTAAAAAAATGCAAAAAATAAGGAATATCCGTCTGTTTGTAGTCGATTAAGCTAGAATCAAAAAATCCATTCCAAGTAAAATCAGGAGGATTCAAAAGAAGGTCAATCCCAGAGAAGATGCTGGGATTTGCTGCCTGGAGATTGGACAAAGTGCAGGGAAATGTATGATTTGGAAAAATGGACAGATTCCCCCTTTTATAAGGATAGTAATGTAAAAGCAGAGTTTAAGAGGGTGAAAAAAGGACTGGATGAGCTCCTTCTGGAATATGGCTACAGAAGAGAAGGCATGTGCTATAGAATCGAAAGGTCTAATGATGATACCATAGTCATCTTCTGTCACATGGCCGTTTCGCTTTTAATGATTGGTTATATGCTTGGAATTGCACCGCCGCTTATGTGGCATGGTTTTTTTGCGGCGCCATCCACCCTGTTTGAAATTCAAACAGAGGAAAGGGCAGACGGACTCGCTTATTTCAGGGTCAGGGCACTGGGGGAGTATTCGCATCTTTACTCGGCAGGAGAGCCATGCAGTAATTCGGGGTTTTATCCGAAGTGATTTTAAAGGATTACCGATGCCTGTGTGAAATGAATTGTTATAGCTGCCAATGCAGGAACTGCCATTAGAATCCCGGCACACGCAGGACTACGGAAAAGCCGGTGCTGCAGATGATTTCTGGATAAAGTACACTTTAGAAATTTAAAGAATTGAGGAAAATAACAGTCAAAAAAGCAAACAGGAAAACTGCAAGAATAACTACATACAGTTTGTTTTCGCTACAAATAGTAATAAATTTTTTCGGTTCGAATTTATATACAATAAGCAAAAGCACACCAATAATAAATGTGACTATTGTAACAATACATAGAAATGAAAATATTTTCCAGATGTCTGCATCAGTAATGTTGTTCAGACTGATAAGACTTAATAATATGGGTGCAAGAATAGTTAGTATAAATAATACTGCTGATATGCAAAAAAACAGCTTGCTTTTTTCATAACGCCCTCCAAAGTTTTATTTCAATGCTATAGGTAGTGAGCAAAGCCAAGAGCATTCAAAATAAGCAAAAGGAAATTGGTTAATTCCACCTCTCAGTAGGAACAGCCGTGCCATCCAGCACGCGTTTTACAATTCCCTCCGACTGTACTGAATTCCATTTAGAGCTTCCTGACAGAATCAGTCTGTGGGAAAGCACATAAGGCGCAAGAAGCTTAATATCTTCAGGAACAACGTAATCTCTGCCTGAGATGTAGGCATAGGCCTTTGCAGAATGGAGCAAATCAAGAGCACCTCTGGTACCTGCTCCGCCTGAAACCTCGGACTGCTTCCCGGTGTTGTCGATTATGTCAAGAATATAGTTTTTCAAGACCTCGGAAACGTGGGTTTCGGAGGCTTCCTTCTGCATGATTAAAATGTCTTCGGCGCTGCAGACGCCGGCGATATCCGGGAAGGAGCTGTCGTCTCCGTAGCGGTTCAAAATATCGAGAGACTGGCTTCTGTCGGGTTTTTCCATTGAAAGCTTCATCATGAAACGGTCGAGCTGTGCTTCAGGAAGGGGAAAGGTTCCCGAGGACTCAATAGGGTTTTGGGTTGCGATTACAAAAAAAGGAGAGGACAGCCTGTGGGTCTCGCCCTCTATAGTGACCTGCCGTTCAGCCATGCACTCAAGAAGAGCGGACTGCGTGCGAGGCGTAGCACGGTTGATTTCGTCGCCAAGAATGATGCCTGCAAAAACAGGACCCGGACGGAAGATAAATTCCTCCGTCTTTTTATTGAAATAATAGATTCCGGTAATATCTGACGGCAAAAGGTCGGGAGTGAACTGTATCCTGCGAAAAGGAATATTGATGGAAGCGGCCAGCGCCTTTGCAAGAACCGTTTTGCCCGTTCCCGGAACGTCTTCAAGCAGGCAGTGCCCGCCGCAAAGCAGCACGCTTAAAAGACAGTCGGCAGTTGTTTCGTTACCGACAATGACCTTGCCGATATTTTCTTTGATTGCGGTAATTTTTGAGTTCACTTTTTCCTCCTTCTCCGGTTACCTGATTATTGCCGCATACAGATATGCGACGCAGACCACAACGGCAATAATGGTAAATCTGAAAACCGTCTGCGTGTCCGACCAGCCCACGTTTTTTCTTGCGTGGTCGTGAAGCGGCGTTCTTGTGTTTTTTAGTATATGTATCTTAAGAAATCTGATAAGAGAAACCTTTATAAGTCCCAATCCTCCGTCGGCGATGAATACGATTGCAAAAGGGATAAACAGCAGAGGACGTCCGCATTTTAAAGCGAGCAGGGCGATAAAGAGTCCGATCGCCCTGGAACCGGCGTCGCCCATGAGCAGCTTTGAGGGACTGGCATTGTACCACAAATAGCCTATTATGCAAAGCACAAATGAAAGAATCACAGTGCAGTAGAGGCTCCCGTTCCCAAGGCTGTTAAAGACTACGTAAAACGCCATAAGCGTAACCAGTGAGAGCGTTCCGGAAAGGCCGTCTACTCCGTCCGTACAGTTTACCACGTTTATTGAAGTCCAGATAAGAATAATCGCAAGGACTGCAAAAAGCACGGGATGAAGCTTTACCGTGGCTCCTGTGATTGCGACGGTGAATTCGGACGGGTTGAAATTAAGGTAAGTAAGAGTACACACGAGGGCAATTATGAAATCGACAAGCCCTTTTTTATATTCCCCCCACGGGGTTTCCGACGCATCGTCAAGATAACCGGACAGCATTGCGCCGATTACCATAATGAGATAAATAATCAGCTCCTTGTCGACAGGCAGAAAGACAAAAACCACAAGGACGTGAACGAGTACGAAAATGATTCCTGCTCCGCGAGGCTTTCCCTTTGAAAGAGAACCGTTTACGGCAAATTTTCTTCCGCCGTCAGCCGGCAGGGAATTTTTCAGCACCTTAAGCAGAAAGATTGTAAGCAGGAAGGAGCAGGCAAGGCAGCCGAGCACAAGATATCGGTAACCCTCATTCCGGAGTCCGTCCAAAAGGTAATAAATCATAGTTCCTCCATGAACACAGTCAAGCGTGTCGTCGTACAAGCAGAATTATGCTTCCTGCTTTGCTTCCGAGAAGATTTATATGCAGGAACGCTATTTTATTTTACATCATAACAATTATATTTACAAGTGTACAGTTTCGACAAAGTGTGTTATACTAATTTCGTATGAGCCAAGCGTTTTGCTGCCGTAAAACGCGGTCAAAGAGGTCTTTCGGTACAGAAACCGAATATGCCGGACAGTCAGAAATCAGAAGGAGATTTTGTAATGAGCAGGGTCAGAAGAATTTACGTTGAAAAGAAAAAGCCTTATGCGGTGCGCGCCAAAGAGCTTTTGGAAGAAATTTCGGGTTATCTTGGAATAAAAACGCTTAAAGGAGTGCGTGTTTTTGTAAGGTACGATGTTGAAAACGTTGATGAGGAAACCTATAAAAAGGCGGTAACAGCCGTGTTTTCCGAACCGCCTGTCGACGATGTTTACGAGGAAAGGCTTTTGCTTGACGGCAAAGAAGATTACAGAATATTTTCGGTTGCCTATCTTCCCGGACAGTTTGACCAGAGGGCGGATTCCGCAGAACAGTGCGTGCAGCTCTTAAATGAGAGCGTTAAGCCGGTTATCCGTTCTGCGACGACCTATGTCCTTGAGGGAAGCATCAGCGATGCAGAGTTTGAAGCAATAAAATCCTACTGTATCAACCCTGTGGATTCTTCGCTCACCGACGAAGAAAAGCCTGACACTCTTCTTCAGGAGTTTGAAGCGCCTGCCGATGTGGCGGTTCTAAACGGTTTTACTGACATGGAAGCCCCAAAATTTAAAGAGCTTTACGATTCGCTCAGCCTTGCAATGACCTTCAGGGATTTTGAATTTATAAAGGAACATTTTAAAAAAGAGGAAAAGAGAGACCCTTCCATGACGGAAATCAGGGTTCTTGACACTTACTGGTCCGACCACTGCCGTCACACGACCTTTAGTACGGAGCTTACCGAGGTGGACTTTGAGGACGGCTATTACCGTAAGCCGATAGAAGATGCCTTTAATCAGTATAAGGCGGACAGAGCGGTTCTTTACAAGGGCAGAGACGATAAGTTTATCTGCCTTATGGATCTGGCAATAATGGGAATGAAAAAGCTGCGTGCCGAGGGAAAGCTTGAGGATATGGAGGTTTCCGACGAAATCAACGCATGCTCCGTAATCGTTCCTGTGGAGATTGAAAAGGACGGAGAAACGTTTACGGAGGAATGGCTTATCTTCTTTAAGAACGAGACCCACAACCATCCGACTGAAATTGAGCCTTTCGGCGGCGCTGCGACCTGTCTGGGAGGCGCAATCCGCGATCCGCTTTCAGGCAGAGGTTATGTATATCAGGCAATGAGGGTTACAGGCGCAGCTGACCCGACGGCGTCTCTTGAGCAGACGCTTGAAGGAAAGCTTCCTCAGAGAAAGCTTACGACGGGCGCTGCAAAGGGCTACAGCTCCTACGGCAACCAGATAGGTCTTGCAACGGGACTTGTAGACGAAATCTATCATCCTGACTATGTTGCCAAGAGAATGGAAATAGGTGCGGTAATGGGAGCCGCTCCGAGGAAAAACGTTATCAGGGAAAATTCGGATCCGGGTGACATAATAATTCTTATGGGAGGACGTACCGGACGTGACGGCTGCGGCGGCGCCACAGGCTCGTCCAAAAAGCACACTACCGCATCGCTCACCACCTGCGGAGCAGAGGTTCAGAAGGGCAATCCTCCGACGGAGCGTAAGCTGCAAAGGCTTTTCCGCAGACCTGAGGTAAGCCACCTCATAAAGAAGTGTAATGACTTCGGCGCAGGCGGCGTGTCAGTTGCAATCGGCGAGCTTGCCGCAGGGCTTATGATAGATTTGGACAAGGTCCCTAAGAAGTATGCAGGACTTGACGGAACAGAGCTTGCAATCTCCGAATCCCAGGAGAGAATGGCAGTCGTTGTAGATGCAAAGGACGTTCAGGCAATGCTTGACTTTGCAGAGGAAGAAAATCTTGAGGCAGTTCCTGTTGCAGAGGTGACAAAAGAGCCGAGACTTGTGATGAAGTGGAGAGACAAGGTTATCGTCAACATAAGCAGAGCTTTTCTTGATACCAACGGCGCACATCAGGAGACAACCGCAGTGGTTGAAATGCCTGACGAGAACAAAAATTACTTTAAAACGGGTGCGGATTATATTGCAGAAGAGACAAAGAAAACTGTCGGAACCGAAAAGGTCAGCGAGCTTGCAAAAAAGGATACTCCTGAAAACAGGATGAAGGCTTGGAAATCGCTTCTTTCAGACCTTAATGTCTGCGGTAAGAAGGGTCTTGTCGAAATGTTTGACTCATCCATCGGAGCCGCAACCGTAACAATGCCTTACGGAGGAAAATATCAGCTTACGCCTGTACAGACGATGATTGCAAAGCTTCCGATGTCGGAAGGAAACAGCGACGTCTGCACGATGATGAGCTACGGCTACGACCCATTCCTTTCGAGCTGGAGCCCGTACCACGGAGCGGTTTATGCGGTTATGGAGTCCGTTGCAAAGATAACGGCCGCAGGCGGCGACTATAAGAAGATAAGATTTACTTTCCAGGAGTATTTCAAGAGGCTTGGCAATGACCCTAAGAGATGGGGATGCCCTCTTGCGGCGCTTCTAGGAGCCTACAGCGCACAGATCAATCTCGGACTTCCGAGCATAGGAGGAAAGGACAGCATGTCCGGCTCCTTCAATGACATTGATGTTCCGCCTACTTTGGTCTCCTTTGCGGTTAACGTTGCAAGGACCTCAGATGTGGTGACTCCCGAACTTAAAGCTACTGATTCCGTGCTTGTTCTGTTTACCATGCCGACAGATGACTATGACCTTCCGGTTTATGCTTCTGCAATGAAAATGTATGACGGAATAAAGAAGCTTGCTTCAGAGAAAAAATTGCTTTCGATGTACGCTATTGGAAGTAAGGGAATTCTTGAAGCCGTTTCAAAGATGGCATTCGGAAACAAGACAGGCGTTAAGCTTGACGGCGGCATAACATTAAAAGAAGCCGTTGCCCCTCTTTATGGTTCAGTCATAGCAGAGGTTAGCAAGGAGGACGCTGATGCGATACTTGCAGAGAGCGGCTTTGCAAAGAGGGTCGGTGTTACAACAGCTGACGGAATGTTTGCTTGGGGAGAGGGTACGGACGAAGTAAAGCTTTCGGCTGACGAAGCGATTGCTTTATGGATGAGGCCTCTCGAAAAGGTCTTCCCAACACGTTCGGGAATGCAGTCTCAGACAATTAAGGAAAAAATACCTGAAATTCTCTTCGATTCAGGAAGTATTTACGTTGCTAAAAACAGGGTCGCAAGGCCTAAGGTATTTATACCGGTATTTCCGGGAACAAACTGCGAATATGATTCCGCAAAGGCGTTTGAGCGTGCAGGCGCAGAGGTTAATACGGTTGTATTTAAAAACATGAACGAGACAAACATAAGAGACTCTGTTGACGCTTTTGAAAAAGCCATAAATGAAGCGCAGATCATAATGTTCCCTGGCGGCTTCTCGGCAGGTGACGAGCCGGACGGTTCGGGAAAGTTTATCGCAACGGCTTTCCAGAATCCTAGACTGTCCGAGGCTGTAAACGACCTGCTTAAAAACAGGGACGGACTTGCTCTCGGAATATGCAACGGCTTCCAGGCATTGATTAAACTCGGACTTGTGCCTTACGGCGAGGTAACGGCTCTTAAGGAGGACAGTCCGACGCTTGCAATGAACAATATCGGACGTCATGTCAGCAAGTCGGTTTATACCAAGGTCGTCACAAACAAGAGTCCTTGGCTTATGGAAGCAAAGCTTGGAGGAGTGTATGCAATACCGGCGTCTCACGGCGAGGGACGTTTCGTTGCAAACAGCGAGTGGCTTGAAAAGCTTAAAGCAAACGGACAGATCGCAACCCAGTATGTCGACGCTTGCGGAAACCCTACAATGGACGAGGATTACAATGTAAACGGCTCCTATTGGGCAATTGAAGGCATCACGTCTCCTGACGGAAGGGTGCTTGGAAAAATGGCACATTCGGAAAGACGCGGCGATGGTGTTGCGGTTAATATATATGCAGACCAGAACCAGCGAATCTTTGAGTCCGGCGTTAAATATTTCAGGTAGATTTTGCCTCATTGCTGCTGCGGCATGAGCCGGCAGCAGCGTGTCGGATATTTCGTGCGTTGAAGGGCTCATTGCTTAAAATGCAGAAAATAAGCTGAAGCGATTTAAGATAAACGGCGGTATTTTATGGAAGAAACAGAAAAAAAACTGATTTCCGTCGTTGTACCGTGCTACAACGAGGAAGCAGTGCTCATGCAATTTTATGACGAGTGCATAAGCTCCATTGACGAGCTTTCAGGCGAACTGGATTATGAGATCGTTTTCATAGACGACGGTTCGTCGGATAAAACACTTGACATAATGCGCGAGCTTTCTAAAATTGATGTAAACGTAAAATATATTTCCTTTTCAAGAAATTTCGGGAAAGAGGCAGGCATCTTTGCAGGACTGTCCCATGCAAAAGGGGACTATGTCGTTTTAATGGACGCCGACCTTCAGCATCCGCCCAAATACATTCCGAGAATGTATGACGCGATAAAAGAGAGCGGCTGCGACAGCGTCGGAATGCGCCGCATAAGACGCAGCAAAAAAGGGAGAGTGCGTTCCTTTTTTTCAAGACGTTTTTTCAGACTGATGTCAAAGCTGGGCAACACGGATTTGCCGGAGGGAGCAACGGATTTCAGGCTTATGACAAGAGCCTTTGTTGACAGCGTCCTTTCTATGAGCGAATACAACCGATTTACCAAAGGCATCTTTAACTGGGTGGGATATAAAACACAGTGGCTCCCGTATCCGGACACCGAAAGAGCAGGCGGCAAGACCAAATGGTCCTTCTGGAGCCTGCTGAGCTATTCGGTAGAAGGAATGGTAGCGTTTTCAACTAAGCCGCTTGCCATTGCGTCAGTGCTTGGAATAGTCATTTGCTTTATTGCGTTTGTAATGACTGCCGTTGTAGTGCTTAAAACGCTGATATGGGGTGAGCCCGTGGCAGGATTTCCTACTCTTATAACTGTAATACTTATGATGGGAGGCTTGCAGCTGCTTGTTATGGGGATACTGGGACAGTATTTTGCAAAAGCGTATCTTGAAATAAAAAACCGTCCTATTTATATAGCTAAGGAGAAGAATGTGTAATTCGGAATGTTACAGCGCCAAACTGTCGGTAAGGGAATTTGTTGAATTTATGTGCCGCAACGGGAACATAGACAACCGTGGCAGGGCTGTCGATGTGTGGGCTATGAATGAGGGGACGAGACTTCATTCTAAAATTCAGAGCAGACAGCCTGAATTTTATAAAAAGGAAGTAGTTTTAAGTCGGGAAACAGTTGTCGAATATGAGGGCGAGAATTTTTCAGTGGCGCTTGATGGGCGCGCAGACGGAGTCATTGTTTTTTCCAATCCTGCGGAAAATTTCGAAATGGATAATACTATCATTGCAATGTTTGAGCCAGATGTATTCATTGATGAAATAAAATGCATGTATACCGATGTAGATGACTTCGCTGAACCGGAACTTCTTCATATGGCGCAGGCAAAATGTTATGCATGGTTTCTTGCAAATGACATGGATTTGGAAAAAATTGGAATACAGATAACCTACTGTCAGCTTGAAACTGAAAAAATCAGATATTTTACGGAAGAATTTACAAAAGAAGAGCTTGAAGGCTGGTTCATGGAGCTGATATTCGGCTATGTAAAATGGCTTCACTGGGAGAAACACCACATACTTGAAAGGGACGCTTCAATAAAGAAACTGGAATTTCCCTTTGATTACAGGGAAGGGCAGCGTGACTTGGTAAAAAATGTTTATCTGACGATGCTCAGAAGCCGCAAGATTTATATCGAGGCTCCAACCGGTGTCGGGAAGACGATTTCCACGCTTTTCCCTGCCGTAAAGGGAATGGGAGAGGGACTGGCAAGGAAAATTTTTTATACCACTGCAAGAACCACGCAGCGGGCGGCTGCAGAGGAAGCCGTCAATGTGATGAGAAAAAAAGGACTTTTTCTGCTTTCCGTGACGGTGACTGCAAAGGAAAAACTTTGTATTCTGGAAAAATGCGACTGCAATCCGCTTTCATGTCCGAGAGCAAGAGGACATGAGGACAGGGTAAACGATGCAGTCTTTGACCTCATAAGCCATGAGAGAAGCATAGACAGGGATACAATTCTGGAATATGCAGGCAAGCATCAGGTCTGCCCTTTTGAATTCTGCCTTGATGCAGCCATATGGTGCGATGCGGTAATATGCGATTACAATTACTGCTTTGCGCCTGATGTGTATTTCAGAAGGTTTTTCAGTGAAGTCAATATCGGAGAGTATTTTCTTCTTGTAGATGAAGCCCACAACCTTGTGGACAGGGCGCGTGAGATGTATTCAGCCGAGCTTTCCAAGGAAAAGCTGCTTGAAATAAGAAAGAAAATAAAAGGCAGGGAGGACATCTCCAAATTAATAAACAGGCTTAACAGGGCAATGCTTGCTCTTAAAAAGGAGTGCACCGAGGAAATGACGGTGCTTGATGAAGACAGGCTTGGCCAGTTTTTTAAATATGTTAATGAACTCCAAGGAAAGCTCAGTACGTATGTGACAGACAGAAAAACAGAGCTTCCGGAAGGGGTGCTTGATTTTTACTTTGACGTGCGGTATTTCGTGATGACTATGGCAGAACTGGACAGTCATTACTCAATCACTGCAAACGTGCCTGAACGCGAAAAGAACGAGGTTGTCATTAAGCTTAACTGCATGAATCCAAGGATAAGGATTAGGGACTTTTTAAAATTTCACAGAAGCTCAGTATTTTTTTCCGCAACCCTGCTTCCGGTTAAATACTACATGGAGCAGCTTGCGGCAGAGCCCGATGATTATGCGGTATATGCGCCTTCGCCCTTTGACCCGCACAACAGGAAAATACTGATTGCAAGCGATGTGTCCGCAAGGTATACGAGACGGAATGAGACAGAGTACAGAAGGTTTGCTTCATATATATCAGCTTTTATAAATTCTAAGCTTGGGAATTACATGGTGTTCTTCCCCTCTTACAAGGTTATGAATGAGGTTTACGAGGTCTTTACCGAAAACCTGACTAAGACAGAAAGTAGAGGCTTGATTGAGGAAAATAATGAGAAAAGCGCTGAAATCGATTCAGATAAATTTGCAGAGCTTCATGCTGATAGGCAGAAAATAGAACCGTTGGAAATACAGCTGCCGGAAACCGAACCGCTGGAAACCGAACGTCTGAAAAGAGAATCTCTTAAAACAGACCTGTTGAAAACGGAGTTTGAGGATTTTTGCGTTGTAAGGCAAAGCTCGCTTATGACAGAGGCCGCAAGGGAAGCATTTCTTGCCGAATTTACGGATAACCCCGAAAAAACCAAGGTTGGATTTTGTGTTATGGGAGGAATCTTTTCGGAGGGAATAGATTTGAAGGCAGACCGCCTTATCGGGGTGGCGATTGTCGGAACAGGGCTTCCGATGGTCTGTGCAGAAAGAGAGCTTTTTAGAAATTATTATGATGAAGCCGATGGAAAAGGCTTTGAAACGGCCTACCTGTTTCCCGGAATGAGCAAGGTTCTGCAGGCAGGCGGCAGGGTGATAAGAACATCTGAGGATGTGGGAGCGGTACTTTTATTGGATGACCGTTTTCAGACGCAGCAGTACAGATCTCTATTCCCTTACGAGTGGAGAGGGTATAAAATAACAAATATTAAAAGAGTCTCAGAAGACCTTAAGAGCTTCTGGGAGGAAAAGGCAAGGAGGCAGTAAATGGCTGGTTATGACGAAAAAATTAATGACGATGACAAGATGACACTGTATCTTGATGATGGGACAGAGCTGATGTGTGATGTTATTGGCATCTTTGATGACGGAGAGAGGGAGTATATTGCGCTTTTCCCTGAAAATGGGGACGACGATACGGACATATACCTCTACAGATTCATCATGGAGGACGAAGAGGATTTTGACAACATAAAGCTTGAAAACATTGAGTCCGATGAGGAATTTGAGCGTGCGTCGGCTGCGTTTGACGAATATATGGAGCAGATGGAGCTGATTGACGATGAAGAAGATGAGGGTTAAACTTTGTATACATAAACTTTTTAAAGGTAATGAAGAAACGTTAAAACAAATGTTTTATTGAGCAAGTACAAGAAAGGAGGGTGAAACTGATGAGATCTATGGTAATTGGCTGCGGAAGATGGGGAACATTCATTGCATGGTATTTAAATTATGTTAAACAAGAGGTGATTTTGTATGGCAGGAAAGACTCAAAAAATATGCAGCAGTTACTACAAAATAGGAAAAACGAATATTTAAAAATACCCCAAAATGTAGCGCTGTCAAATGAATTGAGTGATGTTGATAATGTGGATGTTATATTTATTTCTGTTAATGCACAAGGATTAGAAAAGCTATGTCAGGAATTGAACCGGTTTGATTTATCTGGCAAGATTATTGTATTGTGTATGAAGGGGATAGAAGCCTCATCAGGAAGAAGATTATCCGAGATTGTAGAAGCTGTTCTTGGAGAAAATATGCATATATGCGTGTGGCTTGGCCCTGGTCATGTTCAGGAATATGTGCGAGGTATTCCTAATTGCATGGTAATAGATTCAAAAAACAATGAAATTAAAGAGAAACTGATTAATGAACTCTCAAGCGATTTGATTAGGTTTTATTACGGGGAGGATTTGATTGGAAATGAAATAGGCGCTGCCACCAAGAATGTGATTGGAATAGCAGCCGGAATGTTAGACGGGCTGGGTTATACGGCACTGAAAGGGGCGTTAATATCCAGAGGTGCAAGAGAAGTTTCAAGAATGATAGATGTGATGGGAGGCAGGTCGGAAAGTGCTTACGGATTGTGTCATTTAGGTGATTATGAGGCAACCGTTTTTTCGAAATACAGCCACAACCGAATATATGGTGAGGATTATGTTATGGGTAAAAGGGCAGCTAAATTAGCCGAAGGAGTTGAAACAGTTAAGGCAATTCATCTTTTAGCCATCAAGCATAACATAGAGATGCCGATATGTAATACCGTATACAGTATATTATATGAAAATGCAGAACCAAAGAAAAAATTATTTGAATTGTTTGATAGAAGTTTGAAAAAGGAATTTTGATGGCAAGCATATATCGAGCAGAGTGGATAAAATATTATTTTGATAATATTAAATGTATTGCAATTAAATCATGCCTTTTGATCTAAGTAATAGATGCTTGCAGGTAGAGACCAAATTGCTTTACGGCATTTTTATAAATTAGTTAATTGCATGGAGGAAAACATTGAAGAAAATCGGAGTTTCTATTTTGGGATTTGGAACAATTGGGACTTCAGTATATAAAATATTGGAAGAACAGAAGGACTTTATTGCCAAGACTTATGGTTATGAAATGGTGATAAGAAATATTCTTGTTAAGGATATTAATAAAAAGAGAAATGTAAGTGATACGGTACAGATCGTTGATGATGTTAGTTACATCGTGAATGATGCAGATACTTATATTGTGGTTGAGTGTGTTGGTGGACATGCAGCGGATGAGACATACGATAATGTCCTTAAGCTTATCAAGGCAAAAAAGAATATTGTATTTTCCAGTAAAAAGTGTCTTGCTACATATAGGAAGGAAATCATCAGTGCAGCGTCAGAAAATGATGTTCAGATAAGATATGATGCGACAGTTGGAGGTGGTGTGCCGATTTTTCATCTGTTAGATAACTTGTACGGAACGGATAGAATACATAAAGTCTACGGAATAGCAAATGCATCTACCAATTATATTTTATCGTTAATGAAGGAAGCTGATTTGGATTATGAGACAGCTAAGAATCAGGCTGTTAATGAAGGTTTGGCGGAAAATGATCCGCATGAAGATGTGGATGGATTAGATGCTATGTATAAGTTGATTATTTTATTACGCTTTGGATTGGGATTAGAGGGTGATTTTGAGAAGATAGAACCGTGTGCATTTAGCGTTCAGGATAACCATTCGGTTAATAAGCAGATAATTTATGCTGAAATGGATGATTTTGTCAAGGTTTATGTCGGTATAGCCAATGTAGAGGGTACGCTTCTTGAGACAATTAACGGAAGAGCCAATATCATGTGCATGGAATCACAATATGGCGGGACGAAGACTGTAGCAGGTATCGGAGCTGGTGGTTTGGAAACGGCTTCGGTAATTATTGATGATTGTTTGGATATTCTTTTGCATAAACGCAAAGTAAAGAGTATTCAGAAGGATGTTAATGTTGTGAATATTGAAGCTGATAAACTCAGTTTCTGTAAGATGAATTAAAACGTCATCCCTTTTTGATGGGGACGCCGCTTTTTATTTCCTCTGCGAATCTTGAGCATCTGCACTGCTTGCCGTGATGCTTTAGAGAAGAGGATTTTGAAAATATAAAGCTTGAAAACATTGAGTCCGATGAGGAATTTGAACGTGCGTCGGCTGCGTTTGACGAATATATGGAGCAGATGGAGCTTATTGATGATGAGGACGAGTAATTAAGTCGGTTAGGCTGGTTGAGAGGATCAGTTATTTCGGCAGTAAACGGATAACCGAAGCAGCAGCGTATAGTGTACTACAGGAGGTTTAGCTTGTCCTATTAAACCGGTATTTGGATGAGGTATCGTAATGAAAAAACGATTTCATTGATTTTGGGGATTTGCGGAATTCTATTAGGTATTGTTATATTAATTGCCGCAATTAAGAACGCAGCCATACCAAAACCGTTGTATATCGTATTTTCTGCTGCATGTATAGCGAATGCAGTATTGATTTTAATAAAAAGTGATGGTACAATAATCATAGATACAGAGACGAAATTATATCATAGTAAAGAAATGTGAAACAATTACCGTGTTGAGGCTTGTGTTTGAGTCTTTTATAATTTGGACAGCCGTTATGTTCTTTTATCGGTGCAGGAGATTACTGCCGGTATGTGTTTTAGCATCTTGAACCGGAACTCGGGAGGGGCATAGTGCAGAAATGAAATTAAAAGAGAGGTTATTTAGAAATCCCGCAGTTGAATTTCTGATGATAGTAGGAATGTCCGTTTCGTGCTTTATTTTACTAAATATTGCCGATTTGTATTACAAAATATCAATCGAGGACAAGAGCAATGGCTTTCAAAGTTCAGCGGAGTATAATCTGGATACAAGTGCCTTAGAGGCAGAATTTTATTCTTCAGAAGAGAGCACGTTATCTCTAAAGGATTTATATATGGAGATTGCGGAGTCCGCAGGCTCCGTAAGGGGCGGAAACTCCTTTTTGGTTATCAAGGAATTCAGCATAGACAGGGCAATTAAAGGACGCAGGGCCTATGTGGTCATGGCTGAAAATGAGCCGATGGACTTAAAGCTGGCTGAGAGCTGCGGCAAACCGGAGGAAATAAAAAATTCGATTGTTATAGGCGAAAGCCTGAAAAAATATGTTCATTCTGAAAACGGTGAGAACTATATTAACACAGGCGTGCAAAAGCTTAATGTTTCGGGCATTTTAAAAAATAATATGGCGGGCGGCGTGGACAATACCGTTTATATCTTCTGGAATACCTGCGACCCCGAGTTGAAGGAATATCTTATCGGCATATGGAGCGCATGGGCTCCCGGAGTTATTCTGAACAGCGAATATGGGATTGAAGCCGTAAAGAACGAATTTCTTGAGAAGATGGAAGGCAAATCGGTAACATGTGAGCCCGTGGACAGGGATTATATCGGCGACTATCAGAATGAGTGGTACAGAACCTTTAATTCAATATTTCTTGCTGTCGGCATGATTTTTTCCGTTTTTACCTGCTTTGGAATTTCTTACCTGTGGATAAGCAGAAGAAACAAAGAGCTTGCCATCAGAAGGGCAAACGGTTATTCTACGGGAATGCTTGCGGCGTTGATTTTGAAGGACATGGCAAAGCTTACGGGAATTTCTCTGGTAATATCGTTTTGCCTTCATCTGGCGCTGAGCCTTCTGACCGATGCGTCCGGCATTACGTTATACATGCTTTTAATGCGGCTTGCGGTCATACTTGCCGGCATGGCAGTCGTGGTGCTGCTTAATGTGGCGCATGTGCTGGGCAGAGTCAGGCTGGTAAACCCTGTCTCGGTAGGCGAGGAAAATTAAACGTTTTCTGGAGGTAAAAATGGTTTCATTGCGATTGGCAATTGATGAGATATGCGTACAGTATAAAAAAACCGTGATTTCTGTTTTGCTGATTTTCATTGGAAGTCTGCTTGCCGTTTTTGCAGTAATCTCATATTCGGGCGTAAATTATGCCTATGACTCCTGCGACCGCTTGCTTGTTCGTGGGATTAAAGGAACTGCTTTTGTTGAACTGTATGACTCCGGCTATGAGGACATCTACATGTTCTTTAATGATGATACGAAAGGTTTTATCGGTGAAGTGTGCAGTCTTCCGGAGGTGAGCGCCTTTGGGGGCTGCTTTGAATTTGGTTACGATATTGATGCAGCGCCGGAGCTATACGAAATTCAAAAGCATGATCCTGATTTTACGGATGGCGGATATTGGAAAGTCTCTACCATGAACAAAAATCTTCCGGCTGCGTTTAAGCTTGATATTGCGGAAGGCAAGCGTCCAGAAGAGTTAGATTTTGCCAAGGAAAAGCAGGAGAAAGAAATCGTTTATCTTTATTTGGGAAACGCCTATAAAGATATTCCGATAGGCACGGAGTTTCAGGATAAATACGGCAGATTTATTGTTGCAGGAATCCTTGACGGTAAGCAGGAGATGCTCGATTATAATCTTGTAAACGGTTTCTATGAAGCGGTGAGCTATGCAAAAAACTTCGATTACGGAATAATAGGGATTACAGACGAGCCTCCGAATACAAGCGGACTTTGGTTAAGTGCAGCAGAGGGTTTTAGCATTGAGCAGGCGCTTTCCGCAGCGGAAAAAGTCGCAGAAAAATACGGAATCGGTTTGAAATATACTACGCTTCAGGACAGCTATGAACTTAACATGTCGGACAGCATGCTGTTGGGGAAATATCTGCTGAGGCTGGCATGGATCCTGATCCCTTCCATCGCGCTTATGCTTATATGCGTGCAGGCAACGTCTGTGCTTGGAGGCTTAAGACAGTACGGAGTGCTTTATTCTCTCGGATTTTCCAAGAAAAACATTGTGATGTCGATCGTCATAAAAAACGTTATTCTGTGCATACTGTCGCTTGCGCTGGTGCTGCCGAGCGCCTTAGTTGTCGGAAGTCTTTATTTTGACGACAGCATCAAAATGGTTTTTGAGACTGTAATGGTTCGGAACGCCGTTCCTGTAGCGCTGTTCATGAATATTTTAATTGTCTGCATGATATCGGCCGTATCGCTTGGCGTGCTCAGCAGGTATTCGATTACTGAACTTATCAGCGGAGGTAAAAATGATTAAGCTTGAAGAATTGACTAAAGATTACGGTAAAGGAGAAAGCTGTACCCACGCATTAAGAGGGATCAGCCTCACAATAGAAAAAGGCTCTTACGTATCTATCGTCGGAACCTCCGGCTCCGGAAAATCAACGCTGCTCCATATTCTTGGAGGCATGGATACTGCTACAGGCGGAAAATATTATTTTGACGGACAGCTGGTATCAGATTATTCTCTTAAACAGCTGGAGGATTTCCGAAGAAAAAATATAAGCTTTGTTTTCCAGAATTTTGCGCTGATGAATCAGTACAGCATATACGAAAATGTTGAGATGCCGTTAATTGCAAGGCATATAAAAAACAGAAAAAAGCTTGTGTGCGACGTTCTTGAAAGGCTGGGAATATCGGAGATAAAAGATAAAAAGCCGTTAAAGGTATCAGGCGGACAGCAGCAGCGCTGCGCCATAGCAAGGGCAATCGTATCCGATTCGCCGGTGATTCTTGCGGACGAACCTACGGGAGCCCTTGACCAGAAGACGGGAAGTGAAATTATAGACTGCTTCGAGGACATACATAAAAGCGGAAAAACCGTTATACTCATTACGCATGATATGAAGGTTGCGGAGAGAAGCGAAAGAATAATACGTATAGAAGACGGACGGATTACGGACTGAGGACGGATTATGATATCACATGAATAAGTCCTTTTTCGTCACATGCTTTGCGGCTTAGCTTTTTGGAAACCGGGAATCGGTCAAATTTGACGGTAATGCAGTCTCCAGACACGTCGATAACGGTTCCCTCTTTATAGGCTTCGTGCATTATGCGGCATCCCTTTTTGATTGGGACGCCGTTTTTTATTTCCTCTGCGAATCTTGAGCATCTGCACTGCTTGCCGTGACGCTTTAGAGAATAGGAAAGATAGAGCTTTTCCTTTGCCCTTGTCATTGCAACGTAAAACATACGCCGTTCCTCTTCGATTTCCTGGGGAGACACGGATTTTTTGTAAGGAGTGACGCCTTCCATGCAGTCGGGCATACAGACAAATTCATATTCCAGTCCCTTACAGCCGTGATATGTAGCAAGGCTTACGGCAGAAACAGGATCTTTTTCTTTAAGCTCGCTTATTTTCCTTTTGTATTCGTCAATGTGCGTAAGGTAGGCTGTAAATGCAGGATAACCGGCGCTTTCCTGCTCAAGCTCGTCCAGCCAGTCAAGCACCTCTTCAAAATAGCCGTCCGCCAGATTAAGGCTGTTTTTCAGATAATCCTCATAGCCTGCGACCTTTCTTATGTAATGCACTGCGGCGGAGGTGTTCATGTTTTTCATAAGCTTTAAATCATAATCCAGTTGTCTGATATTTTTAAGAACGTAAAGCTTTTTCTCCTTTTCAAAATAATCCAGCAGTTTTTCCATGCTGATTTCGTTGTCGGAAAGAGACTCTCTTGTAATGTATCTTATCGGCTTGTTGCAGAATTGCAGAAAGACAGAGCGTGAGCAGTCTCCTGAAAGAAAACGCAGATATGCTATTATCGGCTGAACATATCTGTTATCGTAAACCGTTGATATGCCGCCTTTGACATTGAAGGGTACGTTTGCCTCGGCAAGCCTTGATGCAATTGCGAGGCACTGAGAATTGGTTCTGCACAGGACTGCAATATTTTCTGCCTTTCTTCCCTCGTCAAGCTCCTTTGCGATAAGGCGCGAAAGGAAGCCGTGCTCCTTAAAGCTGCTCTCAAAGCACTTCAAAATCACGTTACAGCCTGCTTCATTTGCGGCAGTGAGCTTCTTTTCGTAACGCGTGCGGTTGTTTGATATAACGTTTAACGATGCGTTTAATATTTGAGCGCTGCATCTGAAATTTGTTTCAAGCTTTATTATCTTGGCGTCGGGATAGTCATCGGGAAGCTGCTTCATTATTTCGGGAGCGGCGCCTCGGAAGGCGTAGATGGACTGGTCGTCGTCACCCACGGCAAAAAGGTTGTTTTCAGGATATGCCAGCATTTTTGTGATTTTATATTGTATGGAATTGATATCCTGAAACTCGTCCACGAGGATATATTTAAATTTGCTTTGCCAGAGCTTAAGCACGGCGGGATTTTCACTGAGGAGGTCGTAGGTTTTGTTAAGCATATCCTCAAAATCAAGCAGATTCATTTCCTTAAGCATGGAGCTGTAGCCTGAAAACAGACGGATAAACAGTTCTTTGCCGACAGTGGAAGGCGAGTACTCCCCAACAGTCCTTCCGGTGCTTTTAACGTAACCGATTTCGTCGATAATCTGACCGATAAGCTCAGGATTTGAGGCAAGCAGTTCATTTTTTCCGTCCAGCATTGAAAGTATTATTTTATAAGCCGTATCACGGTTTAAAATGTTTTGGCGTCCGTAGCCGTAATGCTGCCTGAGGATCCGGAAAAAAACAGAGTGAAAGGTGCCGAAACTGACCTGCGAATCTTCACTTCCGTACATGGAGAGAAAACGCCTGCGCATTGAATCCGCCGCCGCTCTTGTAAAGGTTACGACAAGGATTGAGGAGGGCTCGATACCGCGCCGCCCTATCATATAGATTAGTCTTTGGACAATGGTATAGGTTTTTCCGGAACCCGGACCGGCTATACACAGAACCGGACCGGATACGGATTTGACTGCTTCCCTTTGGGAAGAGGTTAGACTTTTGTCTGGAAGAGTATTATTCATGTGAGTTCTTTAAAAAAACAAATAATCCTTATTCTGCTGAAAGAGATTTTTTAAGTTTATTAATACCGATTTTGATTCTTTTAATGCTTTCGTCCTTTCCGATTATGGACATAATCTCGTAAGCGCCGCCCGGAGTGGACTGCTTGCCTGAAACGGCTGTACGCAGAGGCCAAAGAACGGTTCCGTTTTTGCAGCCCTTCTCTGCAATATGCTCGGTGCAGAGCTTTTCTATTGACGGTACGGAGTAATCTGAAAGCCGTTCGAATTTCGGAAGCGTTTCTTCAAGTACCGCAAGAGAAATTTCGGAGTCGGTCTTCATCTTTTTATGAGTATACATCGAAACATCATACTCAGGAAGCTCTTCAAAGAAATCAATCTTTTCTGCGATGTCAGGGAAAACCTCTATCCTTGTCTTCACAAGGTCTGCGATTGCTTTAAGGTCATAATCCTTTTTAATCACTTCCTTTATATAAGGAAGAGCCATTTCATAGTAGCGCTCGTTATCCATTGACTTGATATACTCGCCGTTCATCCAGCGGAGCTTCTGCATATCGAAAACAGCAGGAGATTTGGAAATGTGGGTATAATCAAATTCCTTAATAAGCTCGTCAAGAGTAAAAATCTCCTGATTTGAGTTTGGACTCCAGCCAAGAAGCGCAATGAAATTGACGATGGCTTCGGAAACAAAGCCCTGTTCAATCAAATCCTCAAATGAGGAGTGTCCGCTACGCTTCGACAGCTTTGCGTGTTCCTCGTTGGTAATAAGCGGACAGTGGATATAAACAGGCTCCTTCCAGCCAAAGGCGTTGTACAGCCTTGTGTATTTTGGAGTGGAGGAGAGATACTCATTTCCCCTGACTACGTGAGTGATTTCCATAAGATGATCATCGATCACGTTTGCAAAATTGTAGGTAGGGTACCCGTCGCTTTTGATAAGTATCATATCGTCAAGCTCGGAGTTGTCCACCGTAATTTCGCCGTAAATTGCATCTGTAAACGTCGTGTTTCCGGTTTCAGGGATATTCTGCCTTATTACATAAGGAAGCCCTGCGTCGAGCTTTGCCTGAACCTCTTCCTTGGAAAGAGAAAGGCAGTGCTTGTCATATTTTGTAATTTCCTTGCCGGTATCGCTCCCTTCAACGGCGCTTTTAAGCGATTCAAGCCTTTCGTGAGTGCAGAAGCAGTAATAAGCCTCGCCCTTTTCAACAAGCTGCTTCGCATAGTCGAGGTAAAGTCCGGACGCAACCCTTTCGCTTTGTACGTAAGGACCGAATCCCTTGTCCTTATCGGGTCCTTCATCGTGAATAAGTCCGGTCTGCCGCATCGTGCGGTATATTATGTCCACTGCGCCTTCCACGTAACGTTCACGGTCAGTGTCTTCGATTCGGAGTATGAAATCGCCGCCCTCATGCTTTGCGATAAGAAACTCATAAAGGGCTGTTCTTAAATTTCCTACATGCATCCTGCCCGTCGGGCTTGGCGCATATCTTGTTCTTATTTTCATTATGTTATCCTTCATATATGACTGATTTATTTTAACGGTTTCACAATTTAACCGTTTAGATTTTTTCTTTTGGGGGGTCACTGCTCAATCCTTTATAAGCTCAAGTATAGTAATCCTTTAAAAATTTGGATCTGTTCTGATGCTTGAGACGTCTGATCGCCTTGCCCTCGATCTGCCTTATGCGCTCCCGCGTAACATTGAATTCCTTGCCGACCTCCTCAAGGGTATGGGTTCTTCCGTCAATAAGACCGAAACGGAGTTCGATTACTTTTTTCTCACGCACGGTTAAGGTATCAAGAAGAGAGGCTATCTGCTCTCTTAGAAGCTGGTAGGCTGTCTCCTCTTCAGGCCCTCTTGTCATCTCGTCTTTTATAAAATCGCCGAGGTGACTGTCGTCCTCTTCCCCGACAGGAGTGTCCAAAGATATCGGCTCTGCGGAAATTTTAAGTATTTCCCTTACCCTTTCAACAGGCATGTCCAGCTCCTGAGCAAGCTCGGTTTCGCTAGGCTCGCGCCCCAGCTGCTGGGTAAGCTGTCTGGAGACGCGGTAGGTTTTATTAATGATTTCAGACATATGTACCGGTATTCTTATTGTACGTGATTGGTCGGCAATGGCTCTGGTAATAGCCTGTCTTATCCACCATGTGGCATAGGTCGAAAATTTATAGCCCTTCCTGTGGTCAAATTTTTCGACTGCCTTTATGAGACCGAGGTTGCCCTCCTGAATTAAATCAAGAAATGAAAGTCCGCGTCCGACATACCTTTTTGCTATGCTGACTACAAGACGGAGGTTGGATTCCGTAAGTCTTTTTTTCGCTTGGGGATCGCCGTTTTCTATTTTTTCCGCAATTTCGATTTCCTCTTCGACCGAAAGGAGAGGATAGCCGCCGATTTCCCTGAGGTACTGTTTAACAGGGTCATCGCTTATTGCGTCAGCAAGCTCGTCAAGGTTTTCCTTCTCCGGAATTACTCCGGATTCGCTTTCCATAGACATAAATTCGCTGTCGCTCGGCATGTCCTCGGAAAAATCTGAAGTTAAAATAAGGATCCCTCTGTTGCGCAGCTGTTCTTCAATATAAAATTCCTGTTCAAGGCTCAAATGCAGTTCGGAGACCGAAGCATCTAATTTTGACTGTTCAATAACTCCCCCTGCAGCGTTTCCAAGAGTAACAAATTCTTCAATTTTTTGGCTCAATATCTCTTTGCCGTCCATTAAAACTCTCCTGTTTACTTCTTATTAACATGCAATTCACAAGCGTTCTAATAATATCACAGCAAAAAAGGCTTGTCAATCGTGGAAAAGAAAAGTATGCGGCGCAGTACAACAGCCGGTCTGAGCGGAAAGCATTAAAAAGCACGGGCAGGATACACGAGAATATGAAAAAACCAATAAAAACGCCGTAAATAGTGAAAATTCGGGGTTGACAAGAAAAGTCGGCATATGTATAATTCTTTGTGCGTGCGTTTGCAGCGTTATTTGTCGTGCAATAATTTAAATAAGCAGAGGGTTGATTTTATGCCCGATAAGCAGTTACTTAAACAGCCACGACCGAGACCGCGAATAAATTCGGAACGCAGACAGCCACATCTATTAAAATAGGAGGTGAAAGGATGCCTACATTTAACCAGCTAGTAAGAAAGGGCAGAAAAAGCTTACAGACAAAGTCTACAGCTCCTGCATTACAGAAAAGCTTCAACTCATTGCAGAAAAGATCCGTTGATTCTTCTTCTCCGCAAAAGAGAGGCGTTTGTACGGCAGTAAGAACCGCAACGCCTAAAAAGCCTAACTCGGCTCTTAGAAAGATTGCCAGAGTCCGTCTTTCAAACGGAATTGAAGTAACGAGCTACATTCCGGGCGAAGGTCACAATCTTCAGGAGCACAGCGTTGTTCTTATAAGAGGCGGCAGAGTTAAGGACCTTCCTGGTACAAGATACCACATCATCAGAGGTACTCTTGACACGGCAGGCGTAGCAAAGAGACGTCAGGCTCGCTCCAAGTACGGCGCAAAGAGACCTAAAGACGCAAAGAAATAATTAAAAATTATTAAAGATTTGCATTACTAAATCAATTGCAGGTTATTTCACTGACGCAGACGTGTGGCTGTAATGCGTGTAAAGATAGAGATAATGAGCATGAACACAGTAATGTGAGTACCGTAGAATTAATCGTCGGCGAAACCCGGCAGATATTAAGGAGGGAAGTAACGTGCCACGTAAAGGACATATTCAGAAAAGAGATGTTTTGGCTGATCCTATTTACAACAGCAAGGTTGTTACAAAGCTTATCAACAACATTATGCTGGACGGTAAAAAGGGTGTTGCCCAGAAGATCGTATACGGCGCTTTTGAGCAGGTAAACGCTAAAACCGGCAAGGAAGCAATGGAGGTTTTTGAAACAGCCATGAATAACCTTATGCCAATGCTCGAAGTAAAGGCTCGCCGTATCGGCGGCGCCACATATCAGGTACCGATCGAAGTAAGACCGGACAGGAGACAGGCGCTTGCTCTTCGCTGGCTTGTAATGTTCTCACGTAAGAGAAGTGAGAAAACTCAGGTTGACAGGCTTGCAAACGAAATCATCGATGCATCCAACAATACTGGAAATGCAGTGAAGAGAAAAGAAGAAATGCACAGAATGGCAGAAGCAAACAAAGCATTTGCTCACTATCGCTGGTAATCTTCTTGTATTCAAAAAGAAACTTTCAGTGGAGCAGTGCTTCACGGTATATCAGTAAAATAGGAGGAAAAAACCTTGGCTGGAAGAGAATATCCGCTTGAGAGAACAAGAAATATCGGTATCATGGCACATATTGATGCCGGTAAGACGACTCTTACAGAGCGTATTCTGTACTACACAGGTGTAAACTACAAAATAGGCAACACTCATGAAGGTACAGCTACAATGGACTGGATGGCGCAGGAGCAGGAAAGAGGTATTACAATTACCTCCGCAGCTACCACATGCCACTGGACGCTCGAAGAGGAAACAAAGCCAAAGGCAGGTGCGCTGGAGCACAGAATTAACATTATCGATACTCCGGGACACGTTGACTTCACGGTAGAAGTTGAACGTTCACTCCGTGTACTTGACAGTGCGGTCGGTGTGTTCTGTGCAAAGGGCGGTGTTGAGCCTCAGTCTGAGACCGTTTGGCGTCAGGCTGACAAGTATAACGTACCTCGTCTTGCATTTGTTAATAAAATGGACATTGCCGGTGCTAATTTCTACAATTGTGTAGATATGATAAGAACCAGGCTTGGAAAGAACCCTGTAGCAATGCAGCTTCCTATCGGTAAGGAAGACTATTTTAAGGGTGTTGTTGACCTTCTTGAAATGAAGGCCTACATTTACAACAACGAAACAGGTGATGACATTTCGGTTGAAGACATTCCTGCCGATATGGCCGAAGAGGCTCAGGAATGGCATGAGAAGATGGTTGAGTCCATCTGCGAGACGGACGATGTTCTCATCGAAAAATATCTTGAAGGCGAGGAGCCTTCGGTTGACGACCTTAAGGCTGCGCTCAGACGCGCAACGATAAATGTTGAGATTATTCCTGTATTTTGCGGAAGCGCTTACAGAAATAAGGGCGTACAGAAGCTTCTTGACGCAGTTATCGAGTATCTGCCTGCTCCTACAGACATTCCGAACATAAAGGGTGTCGACGAGGAAGGAAACGATATTGAGAGAAAGTCTTCTGACGAAGAGCCTTTTGCTGCTCTTGCGTTCAAGATTATGGCTGACCCGTTTGTAGGAAAGCTTGCTTATTTCCGTGTTTACTCAGGTACTCTTAACTCAGGCTCCTATGTCCTTAATGCGACGAAGGGCAAAAAAGAGCGTGTTGGACGTATACTTCAGATGCACGCCAATAAACGTATGGAGCTTGATAAGGTTTACGCAGGAGATATCGCGGCGGCGGTAGGCTTCAAGCTTACGACTACAGGCGATACGATTTGTGACGAAAGCCACCCTGTAATCCTTGAGTCAATGGAATTCCCTGAACCGGTTATCGACGTTGCGATCGAGCCTAAGACAAAGGCCGGTCAGGATAAGATGGGCGAGGCTCTTGCAAAGCTTGCAGAAGAAGACCCGACGTTCCGCGTAAGAACGGATGAAGAGACAGGTCAGACCATTATCGCAGGCATGGGCGAGCTTCACCTTGAAATCATTGTAGACAGACTCTTAAGAGAGTTTAAGGTTGAAGCAAACGTAGGCGCGCCTCAGGTTGCTTACAAGGAAGGCATTACCAAAGAGGTCAATGTTGACAGTAAGTACAAGAAGCAGTCCGGCGGTTCAGGTCAGTACGGTCACTGTAAAGTTATCTTCTCACCAATGGACGTTAACGGAGAGAAGACCTATGAATTTGAGAACACAACGGTCGGCGGTTCTATTCCTAAGGAATATATCCCGGCTGTCGATGCCGGAATTCAGGAGGCAATGAAGGCAGGAATACTCGGAGGATTCCCTGTACTCGGCGTTCATGCAAACTGCTATGACGGTTCTTATCACGAAGTAGACTCTAATGAAATGGCATTCAAGGTTGCCGGCTCTATGGCATTTAAAGATGCGATGAAGAAGGCTGATCCTGTACTTCTTGAGCCTGTCATGAGAGTTGAGGTTACGGTTCCTGAGGATTACATGGGCGATGTAATAGGCGATATCAGTTCGAGAAGAGGACGTATCGAAGGAACAGAGGATATAAACGGAACAAAGCTTATCCGCGGTTTCGTGCCTCTCTCCGAAATGTTCGGTTATTCGACAACGCTTCGTTCAAAGACACAGGGACGTGGAGCTTACTCAATGTTCTTCTCAACCTATGAAAAGGTGCCTAAGAACGTTCAGGAAGCAGTTTTAAGCACGAAAAACGGTGCGAAATAAAGGCAATATTTTAAATTAATGCTTGACCTTGTTTCACTTATGAAATATAATGGTTGCATATGATTTAACAGGTGCGTTTGCACAGAATTGAATTAGGAGGAATTAATAATGGCTAAAGCAAAATTTGAAAGAAATAAGCCACATTGTAACATTGGTACAATCGGCCACGTTGACCACGGTAAGACTACTTTAACGGCAGCTATTACCAAGACATTGAATGCCAGACTCGGAACAGGTGAGGAAGTTGCATTCGACCAGATCGACAAGGCTCCTGAAGAAAGAGAAAGAGGTATCACAATTTCTACGGCACACGTTGAGTATGAGTCTGAGAAGAGACACTACGCACACGTTGACTGCCCGGGACATGCTGACTACGTTAAGAACATGATTACCGGTGCTGCTCAGATGGACGGCGCTATCCTCGTTGTTGCCGCTACAGACGGCGTTATGGCTCAGACAAAGGAGCACATTCTTCTTTCCCGTCAGGTAGGCGTTCCTTACATCGTAGTTTTCATGAACAAGTGCGATATGGTTGACGATCCTGAACTCCTTGAGCTTGTTGAGATGGAAATCACAGAGGTTCTTGAAGAGTATGGATTTACAGATTGTCCAATCATCAAGGGTTCGGCTCTTAAGGCTCTTGAAGATCCTAACAGCGAGTGGGGCGACAAGATCCTTGAGCTCATCAGAACAGTTGACGATTATGTTCCGGATCCTGTTCGTGACACAGATAAGCCTTTCCTTATGCCTGTTGAGGACGTTTTCTCGATCACAGGACGTGGAACTGTTGCTACAGGCCGTGTAGAGCGTGGTACGCTTCATATGTCTGATGAAGTTGAAATCGTTGGTGTTAAGGAAGAGACACGTAAGGTTGTCGTAACCGGTATCGAAATGTTCCGTAAGCTTCTCGATGAGGCTCAGGCAGGCGATAACATCGGAGCTCTCCTTCGTGGCGTTCAGAGGGATGAGATCGTTCGTGGACAGATTCTTTGCAAGCCGGGCAGTGTTAAGCCTCACAAGAAGTTTACCGCTCAGGTTTACGTTCTTACCAAGGAAGAGGGTGGACGTCACACTCCTTTCTTCAACAACTATCGTCCTCAGTTCTATTTCAGAACAACAGACGTAACAGGTGTTTGTAACCTTCCGGAAGGCACAGAAATGTGTATGCCTGGCGACAACATTGAAATGACAATTGAGCTCATCCATCCGGTAGCTATGGAAGTCGGTTTAGGCTTCGCTATCCGTGAGGGCGGCAGAACAGTTGGTTCAGGTAAGGTTGTTACAATTATCGAGTAATTGAAGACAGTTAAATGAAAAAGGCTTCGGATCTTTCCGGAGCCTTTTTTGTTTTTTACAAAAATATTTGCGAATGCCGTCAATGCGAATAGAGCGCGCTTTATTTTGCTAAAAATATATATTGCCGATGTATTTTTTTTATTTCCTGCAAATTACTTCCAATTTTGGGAATAATGATATAGAATTTTATGGATAGATTTGGTATAATACGCTGTGTATGGAGAAAAACCGCATATGGACAACAGCCGTAAGGAAATTTTGAATTGTATTTTACTGATACTACAGATAGGCATATGCATGATTGCCTCGCTGGCATTGGGAGGCTTTCTTGGTTATCTTGCGGGGAAATGGCTTGACGCAGGCTATCTGATTTTGCCGGGTCTTGCTTTAGGAGCCGCAGCAGGCTACAGAAATGTTTATCTTATGGTAAAGAAATACATTAAAAATCCGAAACTGCCTGAACCGGAACGGCCTTCTGAGGAGGAGCTCAGAAGAAAAAGAGCCGAAGAAGAGTTTGAGAGGTGGAAGCAGGAAAGAAAATCAGATGACTGACGAAAAAATGAAAAGGTTTCTGAATCCGCGCAGTGCAGGCATAATCGAAAGGATAGCCTCCTTTGAAAAGCCCTCCGGCGAGGACGGAGAAAAGGTTCTTGTGAATGTTTACAGGGACGGAGATGCACAGTGGACGGAAGAACAGAGTCCGGACTGGACGGATTGGGACAGCGAGAACGGAGAGGAAGATGAGGTCGTTCACTTCATTGAACCGGGAAGCGAAGAGGAAAGAGAAAGCATCAGGGAAGCGAAGCTTACGCTCAGAGGAATGTATGCGGCGTTTACCGTGCTTACGCTTGTTTTTCTTGCCGTCGGGCTTCTGCTTTCTCATAAAAAACTGACCTTTTCCGCCGGCATTCTGACCGGATTTATAACTGGGCTGTTTTACATTACGCATCTTAATTCAAGCATTAAGGAAATTCTTAATTATGATGAAGACGCTGCCGTCCGCGCAATGAAAAAGGATGCGAGGATAAGGCTGGGAGTCGTGGGCATAGGAGGAGTTCTTGCAGCGGCCCTTATAGGCGGCGATTCGGCGCTCGGAGTGCTTGCGCAGATATTTGCCATAAAGCTTTCTGCGTATCTGACCCCTGCGGCAGCCGGAATTCTCAAGAAAATTAATCCCGATAAAGGAAGGTGATATAAAGTGAGCATGGGGAGCATATCGCTTCTTTACGGCTTATTCAGCCGGACTCCGACGGTGCTTGCAAGCGACATAGACATCGGAGTCGACGGGCTGCTTAAGTATGAGCTGTTCGGACAGACCCTGTGGCTGACGACAACCCATGTAAGCATATTGATTGTACTGATGATTTTTACCGTGTTCGCGATAGTGGCAAACAGGGCGATAAAAAAGACCGACCCTTATAAAAAGCCGTCTGCATTTGTAAACGTGATTGAACTTGCGGTTGAAAAGATAGACGGAATGGTTGCCGAAAATATGGGTACGGAGCACGGAATGCAGTTTGCAAATTATATCGGTACGCTGTTCGCATTCCTTCTTGTGTGCAATCTCTCAGGGCTTTTGGGTCTGAGACCGCCTACTGCGGATTACGGCTGCACTCTGAGCCTTGCGCTTATAACCTTTATGCTTATACACATTACGGGCTTCAGATACCAGAAGCTTGGACATCTCACAGGACTCTGCAAGCCTCTGCTTCTTACGCCGATAAACATAATCGGAGAACTGGCGACGCCGCTTTCAATGTCCCTCCGTCTGTTTGGCAACATACTCAGCGGCGTAGTCCTTATGGCGATTGTCTACGGTCTTATACCGCAGGTCATACTGTGGTTCTGGCCGGGCGTGCTTCATGCGTATTTTGATGTGTTTGCAGGCTGTATTCAGGCATATGTATTCTGTCTGCTGACTATGATTTATATATCCAACAATTTCAGCAGCGATGACGATTAGGACAATGTAGACGAAGCCGTGCTGATGCGTCGGACGCTGTCCGGCAGCAGACTGCGGCAGTCATGTTAAAAGTATTGATTGAAAAGATATAAACATATAAACAGGAGGAAATCAAAATGGAATTTAATGAATTTTTCGTAAAGGGCTGTTCAGCCATCGGCGCAGGTCTTGCGCTTATCGCAGGTCTCGGACCTGGTATCGGACAGGGCTACGCTGCAGGTCAGGGTACGGCAGCCGTAGGACGCAATCCGGGAGCGAGAGGCAAGATTATGGGTACAATGCTTCTGGGACAGGCGGTAGCAGAGACGACGGGTCTTTACAGCTTTGCTATTGCAATTTTGCTTCTTTTCGCAAATCCGCTCACAAAATAAAACGCCTGTGCGTTTTAGAATGGTAGAGATTTGCAGAAACAGGAGGAATAAGTTTTGGGCGCATTATTAAAATTACAGTGTGTGCTTCTTGCTGCCGACGGCGAAGATTCCCTTATACAGCGTGTGTTCGGCCTTGACGCGCAGCTGATTGCAGACACGCTTATAGTTGCCTGTGCGGTCCTGTTTTTGTTCCTGCTGCTTTCTTATCTGGTGTTCAATCCTGCAAGAGAGCTTCTTGCAAAGCGCCGGGAAAAGGTTGTAAGCGACCTTGAAGATGCAGCGAAGGAAAAGGAGGACGCCATTGCTTTTAAGGCAGAGTATGAGAGCCGTCTTGCAAATGCGGAAAAGGATGCTGACGAAATAATCAGCGAGGGACGCAGGCGCGCCAATAAGCGTGAAGAGGAGATTGTTTCCGAGGCCAAGGAAGAGGCTGCACGCATATTGGCAAGAACGGAAAAGGAAATCGAGCTTGAAAAGGCAAAGGCAAGGGACGAAGTCAAGCAGGAAATGGTTGAAGTGGCTCAAGCCATGGCAGGCAGGTTCATATCCGAAAACATGGATAAGGAAAAGCAGGCGGATCTTGTTGACGAGGTTATTAATGAAATAGGTGATACGACATGGCAGTAGTAGAAGAAAGGTATGCTAATGCGCTGCTTGAGTTAGCCGTTTCTGAGGGAAAAGCCGACAGCTATCTTGAAGAGGTTTCAGTGCTTCTTGCGCTTCTTAAGGAAAATCGGGAGCTTTTAAGTCTGTATAAAAATCCTAAGATTACTCCGGAGGAAAAGCTTGAAGTGACCGAAAACTGCTTTAAGGGCAGGTTTTCGGATGATGTTGTCGGACTGATAACTCTTGTCGTATCTAACGGCAGAAGCGAGAATCTGTGCGGTGTTTTAGAATGGTTTATTGATCACGTCAAGGAATATCTCGGAATCGGGATAGTTTATGTTGAAAGCGCCGGAGAAATTGATTCTGAGAGAAAAAAGGCTCTTGAAGAAAAAATTCTGGCAACAACGGACTATAGTTCTCTTGAGGTACATTATTCAATCAAAAAGGAGCTGATTGGAGGAATGAGGGTCCGCATCAAGGACCGCATTATCGACAACAGCATCAGGACAAAGCTGGATGAAATGTCTAAAGAGCTTCGTCAGGTACAATTATAGAAAGGACAGGTAGTGGGCTTTGAATTTAAAACCGGAAGAAATCAGTTCAGTCATAAAAGAACAGATTAAAAAATACAGCGCAAAGCTTGTTGTTTCCGATGTCGGGACCGTAATTCAGGTTGCTGACGGCATTGCCAGAATTCACGGTCTTGAAAAGGCGATGCAGGGCGAGCTTCTTGAGTTTCCGGGCGAGGTTTACGGAATGGTCTTAAACCTTGAGCAGGACAATGTCGGCGCTGTGCTTTTGGGTGACACAAAGAACATAAGCGAGGGCGACATGGTTAAAACCACGGGACGTGTGGTTGAGGTTCCTGTAGGCGACTGCATGCTTGGCAGAGTTGTAAATGCTCTGGGACAGCCGATAGACGGAAAAGGGCCTATCGTAAGCGAAAAATTCCGTCCGATTGAGCGTGTTGCAAGCGGCGTTATTTCAAGAAAGTCGGTAAATACTCCGCTTCAGACCGGAATAAAGGCGATTGACTCGATGGTTCCGATAGGAAGAGGACAGCGCGAGCTTATCATCGGCGACCGTCAGACAGGTAAGACGGCAATCGCTGTCGACACAATAATTAACCAGAAAAACGAAAATGTAAAATGTATATATGTTGCAATCGGTCAGAAGGCTTCTACGGTTGCATCTATCGTAAAGACTCTTAATGAGTACGGAGCAATGGACTACACGACCGTAGTTGCGGCAACAGCTTCCGAGCTTGCTCCGCTCCAGTATATCGCGCCGTATTCGGGCTGCGCTATCGGTGAAGAGTGGATGGAAAACGGTCAGGATGTTCTTATTATTTACGACGACCTAAGCAAGCACGCAACCGCTTACCGTACGCTTTCCCTTCTTCTCAAGAGGCCTCCGGGACGTGAGGCATATCCGGGCGACGTTTTTTATCTTCATTCAAGACTGCTTGAAAGAGCGGCAAGACTTAACGACGAGCTTGGCGGAGGTTCGCTTACCGCGCTTCCGATAATCGAAACGCAGGCCGGCGATGTTTCCGCATATATCCCGACAAACGTAATTTCAATTACCGACGGACAGATATATCTTGAAACCGAAATGTTTAATTCCGGCTTCAGACCGGCGGTAAATGCCGGACTTTCAGTGTCCCGTGTAGGCGGTTCTGCACAGATCAAGGCAATGAAGAAGATTGCAGGTCCGATCCGTATCGAGCTTGCGCAGTTCAGGGAGCTTGCGGCATTCTCGCAGTTTGGCTCGGATCTCGACGCCGACACCAAGGAGAAGCTTGCGCAGGGCGAAAGAATCCGAGAGGTTCTTAAGCAGCCGCAGTACAAGCCGATGCCGGTCGAGGAGCAGATAGTTATAATATATGCCGCAGTAAACAAGTATCTTATTGACATTCCTGTTGAAAGGGTTACTGAATTTGAAAGCAGCCTTATTTCGCTCATCAGCAGCAAGTATGCCGAGATTTTTGAGTCGATCCGCACGGAAAAGGTAATCAGTGAGGAGATTGAAGCAAAGCTGGTTGAGGCTATTAAGGAATGTAAGGCGGAATTGAAATAAGACGGCTGAATATGCTTAAGCGCCGCAAGAAAATTGTGAGATTAAATAAAGCAGCTGAAATAAAACAGCATGTCTCTGACATGCGTTTGGGAGGATTGCTATGGCCTCAATGAGAGACATAAAGAGGCGTAAATCCAGTATACAGAGCACGGGTCAGATCACCAAGGCCATGAAGCTTGTGTCGACAGTAAAGCTTCAGAAAGCAAAGGGCAGGGCGGAGGAATCAAAGCCTTACTTCAGCTCTCTGTATCAGGTGATTTCTTCCATGCTTTCCAGGTCCGCTCCCGATGTGAAGGAGAAATATCTCAGCCACAATCCGGGAGGCAAAAAGGCGATTATCGTCATATCCTCAAACAGAGGTCTGGCAGGAGGCTACAACAACAATATCGTCAAGCTGGTGACAGGCAGCGGTATTGCTGCGGAGGATGCATGGATTTACGCAGTCGGCAGGAAGGGCGGAGACGCTCTTTCCCGAAAAGGATATGAAATAAAAGAGGATCTTTCCGAGATTATCAACGCTCCGCTTTACAGCGATGCAGTGGATTTGTCGGAAAAGCTGATGGAGGACTATGAAAAAGGCAGCATCAGCGAAATCTATGTGGCATATACCGTGTTTAAGAACACGGTTTCGCACATTCCGACCTTAATGAAACTTCTTCCTACCGATAATTTTTCGGAAACTGACGAGTCACAGGCTTTAACACTTATGAATTTTGAACCGGAGCCGGAAGAAGCGCTGGCGATGATAATGCCGAAGTACCTGAGCGGTGAAATATACGGCGCGATTATCGAGGCAGTTGCAAGCGAGAACGGCGCCAGAATGCAGGCGATGGACAGCGCTACGAGCAATGCGGAGGATATGATTGCAAAGCTTGAGCTGCAGTATAACCGTGCAAGACAGAGTTCAATTACGCAGGAGATAACGGAAATCATTTCCGGAGCGAATGCGATAAATCAATAGTGGAAGAAGAGAATGGAGGAATAAATTGGAGAAAACAGCAACAGGCAAAATAACGCAGATAATCGGTGCGGTGCTTGACATAAAGTTCCCCGAGGGCTGTCTGCCGGAAATCAATGACGCCATTAAAATTACGCGAAGCAACGGAGAGGTGCTTGTGGTAGAGGTTGCTCAGCATCTCGGTGACGATACGGTAAAATGCATTGCCATGGGGCCTACCGACGGACTTGTCCGTGGAATGGATGCTGTTTCAACAGGAGGACCTATAAAGGTTCCGGTCGGGCTCAACACCCTTGGAAGAATGTTTAATGTCCTCGGACAGCCGATTGACGAAAAGCCCGCTCCGGAGGGAGTAAAATATTATCCTATTCACAGAAAAGCCCCTGCTTTTTCGGAGCAGTCCACGGAAACCGAGATACTTGAAACCGGTATTAAGGTAGTTGACCTTCTCTGTCCATATCAGAAGGGCGGAAAAATCGGTCTCTTCGGCGGAGCCGGAGTCGGAAAAACGGTACTTATTCAGGAGCTTATCACCAACATCGCTACAGAGCACGGCGGTTATTCGGTATTTACCGGCGTAGGCGAGAGGACCCGTGAAGGAAACGACCTTTACTACGAAATGATAGAATCGGGCGTTATCGACAAGACAACGATGATTTTCGGACAGATGAACGAGCCGCCAGGAGCAAGAATGAGAGTCGGTCTTACCGGACTTACGATGGCTGAGTACTTCAGAGATGAGGGCGGCAAGGACGTTCTTCTCTTCATAGATAACATATTCAGATTTACTCAGGCAGGCTCCGAGGTTTCAGCGCTTCTCGGACGTATGCCTAGCGCGGTAGGTTATCAGCCTACGCTGCAGACGGAAATGGGTGCTCTGCAGGAAAGAATCACTTCCACAAAGAACGGTTCGATAACTTCGGTTCAGGCTGTTTATGTGCCTGCCGACGACCTTACCGACCCTGCTCCTGCAACGACGTTCGCCCATCTCGACGCTACAACGGTTCTTTCGCGTTCAATTGTTGAGCTCGGAATTTATCCGGCGGTCGATCCGCTTGAGTCGACCTCGCGAATACTCGATCCGAGAGTTGTTGGCGAGGAGCATTACAGCGTTGCCAGAGGCGTTCAGGAGATCCTCCAGCGCTACAAGGAGCTGCAGGATATTATCGCCATACTCGGTATGGATGAGCTTTCTGAAGAAGAGAAGATTCTCGTTTCCAGAGCAAGAAAGGTTCAGAGATTCCTTTCTCAGCCGTTCAACGTTGCAGAGCAGTTCACAGGACTTCCGGGAAAATATGTTCCTGTTGCGGAAACCATTCAGGGCTTTAAGGAAATCCTTGAAGGAAAGCACGACGATATTCCTGAAAGCTACTTCCTCAATGCAGGCGGTATCGAGGACGTCGTAGAAAGATATAAAAACAAATAATTATGGCTAACAATAATTCTTTTAAAATTAAAGTGCTTTCGCCGAACAGAGTGTTTTACGAGGGCGATGCGGATATGATCGAGCTTACCACCACGGAGGGCGATATCGGCGTTTACAAGGGTCACATTCCGCTCACTGCCATTGTTGCTCCCGGAATACTGAGGATAACTCTTGACGGCGAGGTGAAGGAAGCTTCGATGCTTGAGGGTTTTCTCCAGATAACTGCCGATGAGGTCGTCATACTTTCGGAAAGCTGCGAGTGGCCGGAGGAAATCGACATTAAAAGGGCGGAGGAAGCAAGGGTCCGCGCAGAGCGGAGAATTAAGTCTTCCGATATGAACGTCAACATGGAGCGTGCGGAAATCGCGCTTAAAAAATCGCTTATCAGGCTTAATTTAGCAAACAGGCGGTAAAATAAAAAGGAGGCTGCAGCAAAAATTTTATTCAGGGTTTTGCGGCAGCCTTTTGTAATAAATCATAAAAGGAGGAAGTGTTATGGCAATACTTCTTACAGGAGGAGCCGGTTACATAGGCTCTCACACGGCAGTTGAGCTGCTTAACGCAGGCTATGAGGTTGTGATAGCAGACAACTACGTAAATTCCAAGCCGGAGGTTCTCAACAGAATTAAGGAGATTACAGGCAAGGATTTCAGCTTTTACGAAATAAATGTGGCTGATAAAGAGGCTCTTTCAAAGCTGTTTGAAAATGAAACGGTTGAAGCGGTGATTCACTTTGCAGGGCTTAAAGCAGTCGGCGAATCGGTTGAACAGCCGCTTAGATACTACAGAAACAATCTTGACACAACTCTTTCACTGCTTGAGGTCATGAAGGAATATGACTGCAAAAATTTCATATTTTCTTCCTCTGCAACGGTTTACGGTACGCCTGAAAGCGTTCCGCTGACCGAGAATTCCAAGCCCGGCATATGCACAAATCCTTATGGCTGGACGAAGTGGATGATTGAGCAGATTTTAAGAGACGCCTGCAAGGCCGATGAGGATTTAAGCGTTGTGCTTCTCAGGTATTTTAATCCTGTGGGAGCGCACGAGAGCGGAAGGATCGGTGAAGATCCTCAGGGTATTCCTAACAATCTTTTTCCTTATATCGCCCAGGTCGCAGTCGGCAAAAGAGATCATCTGAATGTTTTCGGAAACGACTATCCGACGCACGACGGAACGGGCGTCAGGGATTATATACATGTTGTCGACCTTGCAAGAGGTCACGTTGCAGCGCTGTCATATGCAGACAATAACAAGGGCGCAGAGGTGTTTAACCTTGGAACAGGAACAGGATATTCCGTGCTTGATATGGTTAAGGCCTTTGAAGATGCGAACAAAATCAAAATTCCTTATGTGATTGCGCCGAGGCGTGCCGGAGACATTGCAGAATGCTATGCAGACCCTTCAAAGGCAAGGGAGGTTCTCGGCTGGACTGCGGAGAAAACGCTTGAGGATATGTGCCGTGACACATGGAGATGGCAGTCGCAGAATCCGAACGGATATGACGGCTAATCCACAGATAAAAAGTCAGGTGAGCTTGAGCAGGTTTGGGTGTGCTGAAAAAATCAGATGAGTTTGAGCAGGTCCGGATGTGCAGAAAACAATCAGGCGAGCCTGAACAGGTCTGGGTGTGCAGATAAAAATAGAAACTCCTGACCGGCGCAGAAGAAAGAAATTAAAAAACAGACAGGTTGGTTTATGACGGCAGCGAATTTAGGACGGGCAGGTCAGACGGATAAATTATCGGAAGACTGCCCTATCGGAATAATCGGAGCCATGGAGGAAGAGGTGGAAACGCTTTATTCCTCAATGGAGGAAAAAGAAACAATTAAGTACGGAGCATGGACGCTTTACAAGGGTAAGCTTTGCGGAAAAAATGCAATTGTCGTCCGTTCCGGCATCGGAAAGGTGAATATGGCGGCTTGTACTCAGATGCTTATAAGCGTGTTTGACGTAAGGTTTCTTATCAACACGGGCGTGGCAGGCTCCCTTGACGCTGAAATTGACATCGGAGACATCGTTATTTCAACTGACTGCCTTCAGCATGATATGGACGCAGTTGCTTTCGGTTATGAGCCGGGCGTAATCCCTCAGATGGACTGTTCGGTTTTTAAGGCGGATAAAAGAGCAGGCGAGCTTGCTTTTTCCCTTTGCAAAAGCCTTAATCCGGAAATAAGCGTACATTTTGGCAGGGTATTAAGCGGAGACGTTTTTGTCGCAGACAAAGCCAAAAAGAAATATCTGGTTTCGCAGTTTTTAGGAAAATGCACCGAAATGGAAGGCGCAGCAATGGCGCAGGTTGCATATATTAATAAAACACCTTATCTGGTTTTAAGAGCCATCTCCGATAAGGCCGACGATTCCGCAAACATGGATTACAGTCAGTTTGAGGTTGGAGCGATAAAGCATCTGGTAAAGCTTGTAAAAGGGCTGGTTGCGGAGCTTTAATCCGAAGCATAACAGAAACAGCAGATTGAAAATATTAGGAAAACAGTGGATTCTACTAAAGTAGAACAAAAGAACTTTGCACAGTGGCGCGCATAAAAGACTTAATTAAAACAGAATCACGGCAAGAAACAATAAACAAAAATGAAAAAGCTGAAAAGCGGGAGGTACATATGGTTTACAGAACATCAGGAGTTTGTTCGACTCAGATTGAATTTGACATTGAAGAAGCAGACGGACGTAAGTGTGTCAAGAATGTTAAATACACAGGCGGCTGCAACGGCAATCTAAAGGGCATATGCTCATTGGTAGAAGGCATGCCGTTAGAGGACGTTATCAGCAAGCTGGAGGGAATAAAATGCGGTTATAAGAATACATCGTGCCCAGACCAGCTGGCAAAGGCGCTTAAGAATTATGCATAAGCATTGATTACCGCTTGGCTGTCGGGTTAAAATACAGAAGATATCGATTTTCGTGAACATAAGATTGCAATAGAATTATTGTCAAAAATAGAAGTTTGGATAACCTGATTTTCTCAAAAGGGAAATCAGGTTATTAGTTTAAACTCGTTAAGGTTATTAATACGAATTTATAGTTGAGGAATGGAAGTCTATGAAAAAAATTGTCCTTACAGGCGGGGGGACTGCCGGGCATGTTACTCCCAATATCGCTTTAATTGAAAGACTGAAAAAAGAGGGCTACGATATTTACTATATCGGTTCAAAGGACGGCATCGAAAAAAAACTGATAGAGAATATCGGCATACCGTATTACGGGATCTCAACAGGAAAGCTCAGAAGATATTTTGATATTAAAAATTTTACGGATCCTTTCAGGGTCATCAAGGGCTTTTCGGAGGCTAAAAAGCTGATGAAGCAGATTCAGCCTGACGTCTGCTTCTCAAAGGGAGGTTTTGTTTCCGTTCCGGTCGTGCTTGCGGCAAAAAGCCGTAAGGTGCCGGCAATCGTTCATGAGTCTGACATGACGCCCGGACTTGCAAACAAAATCGCAATCCCAAGGGCAGTTAAGGTCTGCTGCAACTTTCCTGAGACCGTAAACGAGCTTCCGAAGGGAAAGGGCGTCTACACCGGCACTCCGATAAGAAAAGAGCTTTTTACGGGCAGTAGGGAAGCAGGACTTAAGTACTGCGGCTTTGACAATTCGAAGCCGGTTCTTTTAGTTGTTGGCGGCAGTACAGGCGCTAAAAGCGTCAATGAGGCAGTGAGAAACTGTCTTGACGAGCTGCTGAAAAAATACCAGATTATACACCTGTGCGGCAAGGGCAAAGCCGATGCGGACTACAACGGTAGAAAAGGATATATACAGATAGAGTACTGCGATAAAGAAATGAAGGATATGCTTGCGGCGGCGGACATCGTCATATCCCGTGCCGGGGCAAATGCAATCTGCGAGCTTTTGGCGTTAAGGAAGCCGAACATTCTTATCCCTTTGAGTGCAGAGGCGAGCAGAGGCGACCAGATTTTGAACGCTGCTTCTTTTGAAAAGCAGGGCTTCAGCGTTGTGATTCAGGATAAGGACGTCAACAATCAGACATTGCTTGATGCGATAAAAAAGCTTGAGACAAACAGACAGAAATATATTGATGCGATGAAGGGCGCGGCAAGCGCAGATTCGGAAGAGATAATAATCAGGCTGATTGAGGAGACGAGGAAGAGATGAAGGGGATAAATTGTTTAGGTGGTTGGAAAGATTAAAAAGGATTATTTAAATAGTTTTTTGCAAATAAACATAAAAGCTAATAAAACGGTATCTTAGAAAAAAAAACCAACTTGCAAGCAAGTTGGTTTTAATTTATACAAAATCATTATAATTTCAACTGAAAATTTTGCGTAGAACTTTTAATTCTTAACCAATGTTAAAAAATAAAATTTTAACATTGATTATGCAAATACACACCTACTTGATATAATTATATTATAAGAAATGCCCTCTATTAAGTGTAGTTTAGAGCAGATTTCTTACTAAAACCGTCTAAAGTGTGCTTATTTTCAAGTAAAAAGTGGTCATAAAGTGGTCATAAAACATAGCTTCGCCATCTTGAGATATTATTCTACCTCAAGACTAAAAAATTTATGTCCTCAACTCTATCCACACGCGCAAGGCGACGATGCGTATTTTGTCGTATCTTATCGAGAGCATTTTACCATATTAATTGTTAATATGCAACTAAAAATTGCCAGCAGGGAGGTAAATTATGAAAAAAGGATTAAACATTCACAAAAGGTCTGACGGACGTTGGGAAGGGCGGTATAAGGTAGGAATATATGACAATGGTTCTGCAAAATATGCTTCTATTTATGGGAAAACCCGTTCAGAAGTAACAAGTAAATTGCTTGAAATAATTGCTTCAAATAGTGAGCCTCAATCGCATGTACAAGAAAAAACTTTTTCTGAAATCTTACAGCTCTGGCTTAATAATAATAAGCTCAGACAAAAGGGAGCTACGGAGCATAAATACAAAACCATGATTGAACAGCACATAGAGCCTGGGCTTGGAGCTTTAAAACTTTCGTTGATTGATTCTTTAACAATCAATACTTTCTTATTAGAGCAACTTAATTCAGGACGGCTTGATAAAAACGGAAAATTATCTCCTTCGTATGTAAGAACAATGTCTTTAATTATACAATCAGCAATGCAGTTCGCTGCAGATGAGTGTTATTGTAAGCCTTTGAAAACAGCTATTTTCAGGCCACCTATAAATAAACGGGAACTTCAAATTATCAGTAAGCAGGAACAGCGTACTCTTGAGAGATATATTGAATTGCATTGGGACACTACCTGTGTCGGAATATTAATGTCACTTTATACGGGCTTGCGTATTGGAGAGGTCTGTGCATTATCATGGGAAGATATAGATTTAGAGAAAAAAATAATTAAAATCCGTCACACCATTGCCAGAGTGAGGTGTACAAATGCTGATTGTGGAATATCTACCAAATTAATCATTGACTCTCCAAAAACAATTGCATCCGCAAGAGAAATACCAATACCGTCTATTTTAGTACCATATATTTTAAAGCTAAGGCATCTTAATTCTTCGAGTTATGTTGTGTCAGATTCAAACGATTTTGTAAGTCCTAGAACGTATGAGTATAGGTTTCATCGTATTTTAGAAAAATGCGGACTTAGAAAGATAAATTACCACGTTCTCAGACATACTTTTGCAACACGTTGTATAGAAGCAGGGATGGATGTAAAAACGCTTAGTGAACTGCTTGGACATTCGAGCGTAAGTTTTACTCTTAATACGTACGTACATTCTTCAATGGAAACAAAACGTCAACAATTAGAATTACTAAATGTATAAAATGTGGTCAAAAAAATGGTCAAACAGAAAAAACATAACGATAAAATAAGTATTATTCATACTTATGCGTAGAATTAAAAGTTCTACGCAAAGTGAGCTTAAGCTTTATTAAAGCAAATATATGTTATAGTTTTTGAATATTAATGGGGAAAAATTCAAATATTTGATAATTCACAAAAATTGAAAATCAACGGACGTGATGGGTCTGTTGTAGAAGTGAGGAGAAGATATGAAAATTAAGCTTGCGATATTAGAAAAGGATAGTGAATACCTTAACCATATTGTCTCTTTTTTTAATACAAAATATTCTGATAAATTAGAGACATATTCTTTTACAGATTATGAAAAAGCTATAACAAATTTGAGTAATGTCAGAATAGATGTATTTATTGCGTCGGACGAGTTCAGCGTTAATGTTGATAAACTGCCTAGATACTGTGGATTTGCATATCTGGTGGATACTCCTGATATTGAGAATGTTAATGATCAGCGTGTAATATGCAAGTATCAGAAAGTAGATCTGATATATAAGCAAATTTTAAGTATTTATGCTGAAAAGGCAGGAAGCATCTCAGGACTAAAATTGGATGGAGAGAATACGAGGATAGTTGCTTTTAATTCAGTAAGCGGGGGCACGGGTGCATCTACTGTAGCGGCGTCTTATTCTGTATACCTTGCTTCAAAAGGGAAAAAGGTGTTATATCTTAATCTGGAGAAATTTGGAACTTCAGATGCTTTCTTTTCCGGTGAAGGTCAGTTTAACATGAGTGATATCATCTTTGCATTAAAAAGTAAAAAAACAAATATGTCACTTAAGCTTGAAAGCTGTGTAAGGCAGGATATCAGTGGCGTACATTTTTATTCACATTCTCCACTGGCTTTGGACATGCTGGAACTGAATTGTGAAGAAATGGTACGTTTGGTTTCAGAACTTAAACTGATGGGTTCGTATGATTATCTCGTAATTGATTCTGATTTTTCACTTGATAAGCAAACAAGGAATTTTTTATCTATGGCACATTTTATAATATGGGTCGGTGATGGTTCAGAAATATCCAATGAAAAAATAACAAGGGCATATGAGGCACTTGCTATTCTTGAAAATAATGCAGATGCTCCGATTATTAACAGGATTATGCTTATCTATAACAAATTTAGCAATAAAACAGGCAAATCAATTGGAGATATCGGTCTTAAGAGCATTGGAGGAGCGCCAAGATATGAGCATGCAACCACTGCGCAAGTAATAGAACAGCTATCAAAAAAGGAAATGTTTGATAAAATTATTTGATTGAGGTCACAAATTAATGAATTTTGAGCAGGAGCAACAATTTGTAGCTGAAATAAAGCAGTTTGTAACTGACAATCTTCCTTTAAGTAAAATGGGAGATTTGGAACTTGAAGAAAAAATAGAAGAGATAGTTGCGCAAAAAATCGGGAATATGTATTGCTCCATTGACCAGAGAGTTTCGATTGTACAGCAGGTATACAGTTCAATACGTGGATTTGGACTCCTTGATTCTATCATAAGTGACGATACAATAACCGAAGTAATGATAAATGGACCTGAAAACGTGTTTATTGAGCAAAACGGACGTTTGTTTAAGCTTGATAAACAGTTTGAAAGTCAAAGGCGGTTGGAAGATATTATTCAAAGAATCGTTGGACTGGCTGGAAGAGAGGTAAATCAGGCGAACCCTATTTGCGATACTAGATTGCCGGATGGTTCTCGTGTAAATGTTGTGCTTCCGCCTATTGCATTGTGTGGTCCTACACTGACAATCAGAAAATTCTCAAAGACTCCGATGACCATTGAAAAATTAATCCAATATGGTTCAATAACGCAGGATATTGCGGATAAGCTTGAACTTTTAGTCAGGGCAAAATATAACATTTTTATAAGCGGTGGAACGGGTTCAGGAAAAACAACTTTTTTGAATGCTTTATCAAATTATATACCGAAAGATGAGCGCGTAATCACCATTGAAGACTCAGCAGAGCTTCAGATAACAGGTATTGAGAATCTCGTAAGTTTGGAAACTAGAAATTCAAATGCGTCCGGAGCAGGGCAGATAACAATTCGTGATCTTATAAAATCCTCTTTAAGAATGCGTCCGGAAAGAATAGTTGTCGGCGAGGTACGTGGCGGTGAGGCGTTGGACATGCTGCAGGCAATGAATACGGGTCATGACGGTTCGCTATCTACAGGTCATGCCAACTCTACTGAAGATATGCTGAGCCGATTGGAAACAATGGTTTTGCAAGGGGCTGCAGGATTGCCGTTGGAAGCAATACGTCAGCAGATAGCGTCTGCCGTTGATATAATAATACATTTGTCTAGGTTGCGTGACAAGTCCAGAAAGACAATGGAAATCACAGAGGTAGTAGGATATGAAAACGGACGAATTATTTTGAATCCATTGTATGTATTTGAAGAAGATGAAAATAGTACTTTAGAAAAGGTTTCGGGGGTATTAAAAAGAACTAATAATTCTATGAAAAATGACTTTAAGTTAAAACTTTCTGGTATAAAAGCTGAAATTTGAGGTTAATGCAATGGGTCTATTTAAAAAAAAGAAAAAAGATTTAGAACCGCAGTATTACACATCTGCAACCAATATTCGAACCTACAATTATAATGTATACTATATGAGGCCTTTGGAAAAGATATTGTATTTTTTACTGGCCTTTGCTGTTGGTGCAGCAGTAGGATACCTTTTTTATGGAGGAATTGGAAAAGATGAGTATGGTGATCCTACAAAATTAACGTGGATTTTAAATATAGTGATATCCAGTATAGCAGGAATCATTGCCGGTGTAATGTTTCTGCCAATGCGTACAGAGCAGATAATAAACAAAAAAAGAAATGAATTAAAATATCAGTTTCGTGAGTTGTTAGATGCACTTTCAACATCGCTTGGCAGCGGCAAAAATGTAATGGATTCATTTAAAGCCGCCTATGACGATTTGTGTATCATTTATTCGGAAGATTCATCGATAATTAATGAGCTGAAGGTCATCCTTGATGGTATGGCAAATAATATTGATATCGAAAAATCTTTGACGGATTTTGCGTTACGCAGTGGGATTGAAGACATTGAGAGTTTTGCAAATGTATTTGAAACCTGTTATCGGAAGGGCGGAAATATTAAGGATGTAATAAAGAATACTCAGCAGATAATAAATGAAAAAATGGAGGTCGAAATGGAAATTCAAACTATCGTCACCTCCAGCTTGAACGAACAAAACATCATGACAGTGCTCCCAATAGTTCTGATAGCGATAATTAAAATGATGAGTCCTGACTTTTCTAATAATTTTGCGACCGGTGCAGGGATAATTTCTACGACTATTGCCGTAATTTCATTTGTAGTTGCCCATTATGTTGGAAAAGCAATACTGGAAATAAAAATATAAAAAAGAGGTAAAAATGTTTTTAACTTTTACATCAATTGCAATTATGCTGACGGGAACCGTTTTCGCAGCTATATTAATTATCTTAATCCTAATAGGGAAACGATATGATGGCATGATTGAGCAATTGCCAGATAAAGAGTTTCCGCTCAACCAGTTGTATGGAGTTGGTTTTACCATATTAGCAATAACTAAGCATGATTTTTCCAGTAAAAATGAACGGAAACGCAGACAGCAGATAGCATTAATATATGGCGAAAAATATTCAGAGTATTATCTCCGTGTTAATGCAGCGGAAAGAATTACGCTTGCGTTGTTGCTTTTTGTTGCGGGCTTTGCATTTTACGGATTGTCAGATGAATATGTGATGCTGCTTGTTTTTATTATATTTTCGTTTACAGCATACTACTATGTTTCTACGCTTCCGTCTACTATCCTTGAAAAAAAGACAAATGAAATTTTAAGTGATTTTGCGGAGGTAGTCTCAAAGCTCGCATTGTTGGTTAATGCCGGAATGATATTGAAAGAAGCATGGGAAAAGGTGGCTTATACCGGAGAAAGCGAGCTTTATCGGGAAATGCAGCGTGTTGTGACAAACATAAATAACGGAAAATCGGAGATCGATGCATATACCGAATTTGGAACAAGGTGTACATCCCCTGAAATTAAAAAATTCACTTCGACCGTTGTCCAAGGACTTGTTAAGGGTAATGCAGAGCTGGTTGAGATGATAAAGCAGCAGAGCAGGGAAATTTGGGATGCAAAAAGGCATCGCGTAAAGCAGCAGGGCGAGAAAGCAGCAAGTAAGCTTTTGATACCGATATGTATAATGTTTATTGGAGTTATAGTCATGATCGTTGTTCCTATTTTCGCTAATCTTGGCGTTTAGCGAATGGAAATAAATCTTTTTGGAAAGGAGAAAAGAACATGTTGACAAGTATAAGTCTTTGGCTTAAACAGGTAGTAAATAAATTCCTGTATGATGAGGCAGGTGAGGTTAATATTGTTGCCACCGTTGTTCTTATAGGAATTGCTGTTGTTTTGGCAGTTGTTTTTAAGGATGCAATCACGAATCTGATAAAGGATTTGTTAAATACCATTTCAAACAATGCAAAAAATGCAGTAAACAATGTTCCTTGAAATCAAAGCACTAAAGAGTATAAGTGGTCATGTCGCCGCGGTTCAACATTGGACCGCGGTGATAGAATTCTCTGGAGGTAAACATGAAAAATAAAACAGAATACATTTTTCAAAACATAAAATCCGAAAAAGGATTAGTTATTGTAGAAGCTACAATTGTTTTTCCTGTAATGTTTTTTGTTTTGTTTTTTATTATATTCATAGGGAATATGTATTTTGAACAGGCCAAGATAGATAACATTGTGCTTGTTTATGCTACCAAAGGTGCAGAGTATGTTGCTGATCCGTTTCAGTATGATATTGAAAAAAATCAGAAAATACCAACAGATGTTAAATCAATAAGATTGGAACCCTACAGATACATTTTAGGAAGCCTGACAGATGGCAGTATTTCTGCTGTTGAGGATAAAATTTCGAAAGAAGTAAAGGAAAAAATAGATGATAACAGTCTGATTTTTTTCAGTAATTCTAAAGCAAATCTGGTAGGCTCTGACAATAAGAAAATTGCAACATTTAAAAATTATGTAGTATACTCTACATTTGTTGTACAGGTCAATTATGAGATTAAATTTCCGATACGATTCATCTGGGATGAGTCGCCAACAGTCATAAAAATGTCTTCTAGGGCAGAGGTGCCTGTGAATGATGCACCGGAGTTTATTAGGAATGTTGATATGGCGGTTGATTTGCTGGATGGGACAAGTACGGGGGATACTATAAAAAGCATATTTGATAAAATTAATGAGTTTATTGGACGTTTTAGCTAGGAGGGACATGCTATGTTTAAACTGATAAACAAAAATCAGGGTGCGATATCCATTTTTTTAATTATAGTTTTTGTACCAATGTTAATTCTGTCTAGTATTTTTGTAGACATGAGCAGAATTGAATTAGCTAATTCTGCTGCTGCTTCTGCCGGAGACCTTGCCTTAAATACGGCTCTTACAGATTATGACACAGTGTTAAAGGATATGTATGGGCTTTTTGCAACCTCGCAGGACATTGATGAACTTCTTGAAAATCTAGAGGAATATTATAGAAAAACTATCGAATCAGCAGGTGTTTCGCCGGAAGACGTAGATGATATTGTTGCTCAGGCAATGTCAATGGTTAAATCAGCAACAGGGACAGATGACCTGATGAATATGGCTCTTGCTGATTTTACGGTCACTAAACCTGATGATGCGAGTTTAGCAAATCCGGCAGTTCTAAAGGATCAGATAATTGAATTTATGAAATATAGAGGGCCTATTGATATCGGAAGCGGTATATTTGATGCGTTATCCTCAATGAAAAACCTCAGCAAGCAGACAAAACTGGTTGATAATAAAAATAAGTTTTATGAACAAGAAAGGAAAGTTCTTGAAGACCTGGAAAACGCTTGGAAAGAAATTCAGGCTTATCAATATTTTGACGCTAAGTCGCTGGGATTTCCTACAGGTAACTATATAGCGGAGCAAAGCGAATTAATGAATGATAATTCCCAGAAATTATCTGATTCGGTTATAGAGGATACGATAAAATATTTGTATAATTACGACTATTTCAAGTTGAATCAATGTAAGATTACGCATGAGGAAGGTGAGGATGGTGTATGGACCTTTGAATGGTTTGGCGAAACAATAAAATTTACTCCTGAGTTTAAAAAGGACAGAGATTCTGTATTGGCAGATAAGGTTTTAGAAAAGGTTAATGATGCAATGACTTCTATTAACCAATTGGAAACTGAGTGCAAAGGAGACATTTATTCACTTTTAACAAGCAGTACGAGCGAACCGGTAGCCCAAGTGTATAAAATTACACAGTTCAACAAGGCAGGAAAATCAGGGTACAGTAAAGCTGTAAAGGAATGCCTTTTTGATCTTCTGGAATTACAGAATGCAGTTGATTGTACTGATGTGGATTTGTCCGATACATACCTTGTAAAGCCGGAAAATAGTACATTGTTTAAACTTTCCGACGAATCCCATGGTTCATTGACATTACAAACAGCTGTAGATACCCAGCTTGCTCACCTTACTTTAGATGTAGGTAATGACTATTTTTATCTTTTTAATTCATATACCAGCAAACTGGATGATTATTACAATACCGTAAAAGATAAAGTGAATGAAAAAAAGGACGAAGTGTGTAAAAATTACACAAAAATACAGTCAGATGCCAGTAATTTTTACAATTTGATGACTAAAAAAAGCAATAATCTGAAAAATGCAGCGAGTAGCTTGAGAAATGTACTATCTGCTCTTGAAAAGTCGGATAGTGCCTATAATAAAGCCTTGCAAGAATGGAGTGATTCTGCAAAAAATCTTTCCGATGACACAATGGGTAAAAATGATAAAGAAGAGATTGAGGATTTAAAGAAAATTTTAACCGTTGACAAAGTTCAATCCTTATTGACACGCCTTGATGAAGCAAAAAAAACAATTGACGGTATAATTACCCAGATTGACTTGTATAAATTTAACGGCACCTCGTTTAGTAAATTTATAGCGAGTGAAACAGGGTATGCAAATATGAAAGCTTTGTTTACAACGGATCAAAATAGTGCGATTGAAGCAATTGTGCCGGTCGCTGAAGGCTCCTACGATGCTGTGATAAATGCAATATCCGCTGAGATTTCCAAGGGAAGCATTGCCACTTCATGGACTCAGGAGGATGAAAAACCAGATTTGACGAAGGGACAGCGCGAGCTTTATACGTGGCTTTATAACAATTACTATGATCCCAATGCAACAGATTCAAAAAGTGAAAGCGCTACGAAAGCTGGAGATGGTAAAGTTGATGATAGCAAGAAAAAAATGAATGAAAAAGCGGGAAACTATACCAGTGATCCAAATAATGTACAAAACGGAAGCTCAACAACGGTAAATAGGAATTTAAGCAATTATAACAAGGATGACGAAGCAACAAAGCTCCCATCCAATGAGGGAGCAAGTAAATATAATGGTGTTTCTGTCACAAGCGATGCAGATTCAATGTTGTCTAAAAGCTCATCACAAACGGATGGTTTGCTTTCAACAGCGATTAGTGAGTTTGAGAATATGGGTGTGACTTTGCGTGACAGTATTTATATTACAGATTATATAATGAAGATGTTTTCATATGATACATTTGAGGCCGAGTATAATAACAAAAGTGAAGATTCAAGTAAAAATAGCGCATGGTACAAGGCTGATAACAATGGTAAATACAATGTTAATAGCGGTTATGAGGACATCGCTGCCAATGCAGTCAGCCTTACAAATAATGTAATTTCACCTAATTTAAACTATTTATATGGATATGAAGTAGAGTATATACTATACGGTCAGAGTACAAAGTCAGAAAATGTTACTAAGGCGTATGGAACAATTTATCTCCTAAGGTTTGCACTCAACACTGTTTATGCATTTACGGATGGCGAGATAAATAGCATAACAACATCTGCGGCTACAGCTTTGTTTGGAACTCCGCCGTTGACCCCGCTTATACCCATTGCTAAAATAGCATTTACGATAGGTCTTGCACTTGCAGAATCAGCATATGACCTTTATTTATTGAAGGATGGCAAAGCAGTTCCTGTGTATAAGTCCTCGGACACGTGGGTAATGAAACCATCAACTGCTGCGAAAGTTGTTGTAGCTGAGGTGGCGGAGGATGTTGCAGGAAAAGTGGTAGATGAAGTCGTCGATGAGGGAAGCAAAATGCTTACAGATATTTTGAGTAAGACAGACGAAGAAATACAAAAAATGATAGATGAAAAAAAGGTGAGCATAGAAGATATAGCGGATTCAGCTGTAACAAAAACAATGAATACTTTTAAAGATTATGCGGATGAGGCACTTGTGGAGGTTGTTGAAATTTGTAATGATGTTAACCAGCAGCTTATGTTCGATTCCGATTATATGTCTACAAATGGAACGTTTGATTTGGGACCGGATAAAGATGGTAAGAAGGTAGAAATGGTCGTTACCAAGCTGGAAAACTGGTTAGCAGCGCAAAAGGATGGTTCTAACGATGCAGTTTATGAAGTTAAGAAGATGGCTGTAGACTATCTTACTGCAGATAATGGAAAGAATATTAAAGATTTGCTAACTGAAATCGCATACTCTGCTACGGAAGCGAAGGATATGTCTTTTTTGGATAAAAAAATGAACAGTCTCAGGACAGACATTAATAATAAAGTAGATAGTCTTGCCGACGATGCGGCAAGCAAGCTTAGTTCGCTGAAGAATGACATAGTTACAAGCTTGGAAGACTCTATTGATGAGGGAGCTACAGAACTGAAGAAGAAATTAAAGGGAAAAATTTCGGATGCTTTTGGAACGTCAGGCAACGCAGATTCTGGTTCAACTAATATAGTATCCTCAATGCTTTCGTGGCGTTACAGCGATTATCTTACGCTTCTCCTTGTAATTCAAAATATAAAAGATCAGCAATCTGTACTCTTAAGGACGGCAGATGTCATAGAACTTAACGTACAGCTAATAAACAACGAATTTTCGGCAATTGCAACAAAGCAAACCCGTGTAGAAACTAAGAGTAGGTTATTTGGACTTATTAAGTACGACGTGCCGGTAGAAGAAACGGTAGTAACGGCTAATGATAAAGCCTTTAAGATGAAAAAGGCTTATACTTACTTAAAAATTAACGCACAGGTTCAGGTTAAGCCGTTGCTAATGACCATGCCGCTGGCGGCAGAGGACAGCGCGGAGCGGATGGTC